>NZ_CBAZRM010000005.1:0-189867 GCF_964834465.1 Jezberella sp. | reverse complement strand
CGTTATCCGTGCAGCCACGAAACGTCGTAAAGTATTCCCAACCGACGAGTCTGCAAAAAAGGTTATTTATCTCGCTATCGAACAAGCGTCAAAGAAGTGGACAATGCCGATCCAAAATTGGAAAATGGCATTGAGTAGATTTGTAATGGACTTCGGTGATCGGCTTGCCAACCACCAATGATTAACCCGCCAGCATTTACACAGAATTATTTACAGGCTCAATTCTTCTCGTGCAAGTACTTGCTAACGATCTGTTAAACAGTCCCGTTGAGCCTGTAAATAATTATGCCTATAGCTACGACCAATGTTCACATTATTTCACTTCAATGAATGGCGACGTCTCAGCGACTAACCCCTAAAACTTCGTCCACCTGATGCACAAACTCCTGATCGCATTCACCTTATGTCTAATCACCCTCGGATCCGCGCACGCTGCCGATAAATATGAATGCACCGAAGCCTGGCGGTCTGTTCCGGAGTCAAAGGATTGGGTTAAAAAATCATGTCAGTCTCTCTCCAAGTATCATTTTCTCAACCCATTTTTTACGGTAGAGCAGAACAAGCTTTATTACTATGAAAGTGAGTCGACGCAGTACAGCGAATGCGCGAGTTTTTTTCCCTGTAATGGGGCCGGGCCGCATCGACGTCACGTCGTCGAAATTCGACAGTTCACGCTAGTACAGGGCGACCCAGACATTAAACAGTGGGTAGCTCTGTCCGTGAACACACCTTACGCAACAGATTTTCGAGCGCTTTACTACAAGGCTCAGCCAGTGAGCGGATTCAAAGTTCCCGAAGGCTTAAGCAAGGATATGGTTAAGGTTCTTGCCGATGACCGCTACGTTCAGATCGGTGCTAGCCTGCTCAGGGACGGCATATTGATGGCCGATGTCAACGTGAATGCCTTCACGCTGATGACGAACATTCCTAACCGATTTGATCTGAGCAAAGATGATCAGCGTGTTTTTTGGAACGGGATCGCGATTGCAGAAGCGGATCCTGAAAGTTTTGAGGTGGTTGCAGATAGCTTTCTTCTGAAAGACAAGCGTCACGTGTGGCGCGTCGATATTGATGAGCCGAAGTTATTGAATAATGCCGATCCCCATCTCGTTAGTGTGGGTGGCAACTACTATAAGACAGGCAAGAAGGTGCTGTATCGCACACACTTCATCCCTGAAGCTGACGCAGCCTCATTCGAAGCGATCGATCTCGCTTGCCAGACATCTTCTGGGGTCTGCGGCGACCAAGGTAGCCCCTTGTGCGAGGTGGCAGGCCATCCTAATCTACGCTGTGGTCAGGACTCGGCAGCTGCTCGGCCGTTCAATGTGGCGCGCGATAAGCAGCATGTGTACGTCGATGGTGAGGTGATCAACGAGATCGATGCAAAAAGCTTCCTTCCGCTGCTATGGAAAAACCATCATCTCTTTGGGCTCGACGCCCATCATTACTTTGACTACTCAGATGCACGAGTGCCCTCACTCAAGGCCTATGCCTACGATGGCCAGACGTACGGACCGGTGATGCTAAGCTCGTCCGGGTCGGGGGTCATCTTTGCAAATGCTAAGGGCCTGATAAATGTCCTCAATGATGGTAAAGGATTGCAAACCTGTGCCAACCTTGACCCTGCAGATAGTCGTCGCACGTCATACGGGCCGTTACATATAGCAAAGGTTTCAAATGCTGCGTGGGCTTTTCAGGACGAAAAATATACTTACGTGTTCACACAGAATCGTTTCTCTACATCCAGTGGATTTGCTGAGTTCGATCCGAACGTCGATGATTACTTGATTGAAAAGGGTTCAGGCAAGCATTTGGTATTGTCTGTTCATCAAGCTTTGAAGGCGACACGAGACCAATATTGTGCGCCGTTCTCCTCGCCAATCAAACGATCGAAGGCGAGCGCTGACGTACACCCATAGAGCCTGTAAATAATTCTGTGTAAATGCTGGCGGGTTAATCATTGGTGGTTGGCAAGCCGATCACCGAAGTCCATTACAAATCTACTCAATGCCATTTTCCAATTTTGGATCGGCATTGTCCACTTCTTTGACGCTTGTTCGATAGCAAGATAAATAACCTTTTTTGCAGACTCGTCGGTTGGGAATACTTTACGACCTTTGGTGGCTGCACGGATAACGCTGTTGAGCGACTCGACTGCATTCGTGGTGTAGATGGGGGCAATCATCACAATCGTTGTCGAGTTAGCTGAACAGACTGTCAACTTAACTAAAACCCCACACGCTGCGGCACAATTTGATAAAACAGCATGAAATAAGTCAAAAAAATGTAACAAATCGTTTGACTCATTTTAATTTGTAAATGATAATCGTTGCTATTATCATTTGTATTTCATAGTTGAGACAGCGTTTATGCGTGCTGGTGTGCTTTACCCGATGCTGAAGTTTTTGGCGCTTGTCGCGCTGCCTTTGCTGTCCTTACTGGCGCAAGCAGCGCCACCCCCCATCAACATGACGGCGGTGGGTGATGATAATTATGTCAGCAGTCGTGGCTTTTTCGGCTTTATTGATGGTATCGACCGAAGCAATGCGCTTTTTGGAGACCTGTGGGGTTTTCGCTCGGGTCTGAGTAAATATGGCATTTCCCTGGGGATTCTAGAAACCAGCGAAGGCCTCGGTAACTTAACGGGAGGGGTTCAAAAAGGCTTTGCCTACGATGGTTTGACTCAAGTGCTGTTTCAAATGGATACGAATCGAGCGTTTGGTCATTATGGGGGGGTGCTCAATTTGAGCTTGTTAAACCTTCACGGCCAAAATCTCAGCGTCAATAACCTGCTGAGTTTACAAACCGCGAGCGGGATTCAGGGGACGAATGCGACGCGACTGTGGGAGTTTTGGTACGACCAAAAATTTCTGGACGAAGACCGTTTAAGCATCAGGGTAGGGCAACAAAGCCTTGATCAAGAGTTCATGGTGAGCACAAACGCTCTGTATTTCGTCAACACGATGTTCGGCTGGCCAATGCTGCCCTCGGCCGATCTGCCTTCGGGCGGTCCAGCTTATCCGTTGTCAGCCCTTGGGATACGAATGAATGCGCGGCCAGTGGATGGCCTGAATCTCTTGCTGGGTGTCTTCAATGGTGATCCCGTAAAAAATAGTGATGGTAGCGATCCACAAATGCAAAACCGGTATGGAACCAGCTTCCCAACTAACGGTGGCAAACTTTATATCGCAGAGGCACAGTTTTCGTACCCCGCCTTGGGCAGTATGGTTGAACCGGGGCAAGAAAGAGCGCTGGGCTACACCTATAAAATTGGGGCTTGGTACAACTCCAATCGTTTTGCGGATCTGGCAATGGACAACTCAGGATTATCCTTGGCCGATCCGGATAGCACGGGCAATCCCCTGCAACATCAGGGCAACTTCGCTTTTTATGCCGTAGCGGATCAGTTGATTTGGCGCGATGAACGTCGACCAGATAAAACCATTGGGCTATTTGGCCGAGTCATGGGTACCCCGCTTAAAGATCGAAATGTGATCGACTTTAGTGCGAACGTTGGCATGGTCGCGCATAGCCCCTTTAATAATCGTCCGTCTGATACCTTTGGTCTGGGTCTTGGCTACGCCCATGTCAGCAGCCAGCTCGGTCAATTTGACGACAACACCGTGGCGTTTACTGGTAGCTGGCAACCAACGCACACCAGTGAAGTCATCCTCGAAGCAACTTATCAGTACCAACTGAGGCCTTGGATTCAACTGCAACCGGACATTCAATACGTCATTAATCCCGGCGGCGGTGTGGCGAACCCCAATAACCCGACGACACGAATCCAGAACGAGTGGATCATTGGCCTCAGAACCAACATTCTTCTTTAGGATTGTTCCCTAAAGATAGATCGAACCAAACGTGCCCCCCCATTGATCAAGGTATTTAAGATGCGCAGCGACCGACCTAGGCTAAGAGCTTCACCTCATCACTTTATTTCTCTGTTGCTCGTCTTTGCAACGCTGACCTTGAATCTGGGCACCGTGCAAGCAGAGCCCAAGGGGCTGTTAGAGACGATCAAGAAACATCGATACTTGACCTCTACGATCCCAGATAACGGTGACGTCAACCCTTACGCGGTCGTGATTGCCCCCGTGTCGGTAGGCGTGATTGAAAAGGACGATGTGCTGGTCGACAATTTCAACAACATCTCTAATTTGCAGGGCACGGGCACGACCATTGTCCGTTATCGACCCAGCACGAAAGAGACAAAGCTGTTTGCCCAAGTGCCTCAAAAACTCAAAGATTGTCCCGGCGGGGTCGGTCTGACCACTGCGATGAGCATGTTGAAAACGGGCTGGGTGATTGTGGGTAGTACGCCAAGTACCGACGGTACGACGGCCACCAAGGGCGACGGCTGCCTTCTAGTGTTTGATGCTAACGGTAAGCACGTCTCTACTTGGGTGGGGCCAGCGATCAACGGGCCATGGGGCAACATGGCAACCGTGGATCACGGGGATACCGCCACCCTATTTATTAGTATGGCTGGTTTCGACGTGCCTGGTCCGACCAAAATCGACGCGGCAACGGGATATCCCGTCGTTCTGCAGAAGGCAACGGTTTTGCGAATCGAGCTCTCTATTCCAGACGGCAAGCCACCGGTGCTGAAAAGCCAAACGGTGATTGCGGATGGCTTTTCTCACCGGGCTGATTTGGCTAATTTTTTGTTTGGGCCCACCGGTCTAGCGCTTGCGCCTGACGACACGCTTTATGTCACCGACGGTCTAGACAATGAAATTACGGCCATTGATCATGCGAGCACACGGTCAACAAGTGCCGGAAAAGGACGCCTGGTGACCAAAGAGGGGCTCTTGCAATGGCCGTTGGCGATGATCATGACAGATCAAGGTCATTTAATTGTTTGCAACGGCAAAAACGGTCAAGCCGTTGAAATTGATCCTGTCGCCGGTCAGCAAATTTATGCCCACTGGCTCAACGCGAATCAAGCGCAGTCGCCACCTGGTAACGGCAATCTTTTTGGTCTCGCCCTAGCAGCCGATAGCAAGACGTTTTATTACGTGGAAGATGATATCAACTCAATCAGGATTGCAACGCCGTGAAACAAGTTCGACAAGATAACCGCCGTTCCTTTATGAAGCGTGTGGCGCTGGCTACCGTGGCTGCACCGATCCTGTCAGAAGCAGCCCCCGCCCTCGCGTCGACGAGGTTGCACAAAGAGAGAGAGGCTTTCTTTAGTCGCTATCAGCCAGGCATTGCCTCTCGTCAGCCTCGGCATACGTATTTCGTGGCCTTTGATGTCACCACGAGTAATCGCAACGAACTGGTCACTTTACTCAAAGCCTGGAGTCAAGCCAGTGCTGAGATGATGGCTGCGCCAGAGAAATTTGATTTAAAGGCAGACGCAAATCAAGCGCCAGCGAGTTCAGGCGCCGCCGTCGGTCTGTCAAATACCGCGCTCAGTTTGACATTTGGTTTTGGCGCAACGCTCTTTGAAAAAGAAGGGGTAGACCGGTTTGGTATTGCCAAACAACGGCCAGAAGCGCTGATCGATTTGCCACGCTTTACGGGCGATCAGTTGCTGCCTGAGAGAACGGGTGGGGATATCTCGGTGCAAGCCTGTGCCAACGACCCGCAGGTGGTTGAGTACGCGGTGCGTCGCATGGCTCGGTTGGCGCAAGGGGTGGCCGTCATGCGTTGGGCGCAGATGGGGTTTGCCGGTGACTTTAATCCACACGAAACCCCACGCAATCAGATGGGTTTTAAAGATGGCACCATCAACGTGACAACCCATTACCCACAATCCATGGATGAATTTGTTTGGGTTGGCGAGGAAGGCCCGACCTGGCTGAGAGACGGCACGTATATGGTGATTCGCCCTATTCGTATCTCGCTCGAACATTGGGATGAAATGAAGCTCGCCTTTCAGGAAGAGACCATCGGGCGGCACAAAGCCTCTGGCGCCCCGTTGAGGAAAAAAGACGAGTTCGAACCATTAGGGCTAGAACGAGAAGATAAGGACGGCAACCCTATCATCAATGAGTTCTCGCATGCGGCGTTGGCGGCACCTGAAAACAATCGCGGGGCGCAAATTCTCAGAAGAGCATTTTCTTATGACAACGGGATTGCCAAATTCGCAGAGCGTTGGCCGCCTTGGCGTCAATTGGTCACGTTTGACGCTGGGCTGCTCTTTCAGTGTTATCAAAAAGATCCGCGCACGGGCTTTGTTCAAATCTTCGAAAAGATGGCGAAAGTCGACATGCTGAATCAGTTCACGACTCACACAGGAAGTGGTCTGTTTGCGTGCCCACCCGGTGCGCAGCAAGGCGGTTTTATTGGTCAAGGTTTGTTGGGTTAACGTCGCGATGCAAACCCTTAGTGACCACCGCCGAGATAAGCAGCCTTAACCGCCGGATCATTCTTCAGGTTCTCAGCAGGCCCCTGGGCGCTGATGCGTCCGTTTTCGAGAACGTAGCCATAGTCAGCGACGTTCAGCGCGGCAGCCGCGAACTGCTCGACCAGCAGCATGGTCATGCCCGCGCTCTTTAGGCGAGAAATGATGCGAAACACTTCATCGACCAAGATCGGTGCCAAACCCATCGATGGTTCGTCAAGCAAAATGACTTCAGGATTCAGCATGATGGCACGTGCCATCGCGAGCATTTGCTGTTCACCACCAGAGAGCGTACCCGCAAGTTGATGGCGACGTTCTTTCAAGCGGGGGAAGAGTTCCATCGCTTTGTCGAGATCGTGTTTAACGTCCCCCTTGGGGCGACTGCCTGTCAAGCGAGGAAACGCGCCAAGCAACAAGTTGTCGGTCACTGACATGGTCGAAAATACCCGTCGGCCCTCTGGCGAGTGGGCTAACCCAAGTTTGGCAATTTTGTAGGATTCAAAGCCATCAATTTTTTTACCTGCCAGTTCGATATCGCCCGCGGTGGGTTTGATCATGCCCGTGATCGCCCGCATTGTGGTCGTTTTGCCTGCACCGTTGGATCCGATCAAGGTGATGACTTGACCTTTGGGGACTTCGATGGTGATGCCATGCAAGACCTTGACTTTGCCGTAGCCAGCTTCGAGATTTTTAATAGATAACATGTGAGTCCTCGTCTATTCGCTGATTGCTCAGGTCGCTTGTCCGCCAAGATAGGCTTCGATCACTTTTTCGTCGGATTGCACTTCGGCCGGCTTACCCTCAGCGATCTTTTGACCGAAGTCAAGCACCGATACCGTATCGCAAGCAGCAGAAACAACGTCCATGTGGTGTTCAATCAGGATGATGGTGATGTGGTGTTCGCGGATCTTCTGGATAATGGCCAACAGATCTTTGATATCCGGTGCTGTCAGACCAGCTGCCGGTTCATCCAGCAGCAAGAGCGTCGGGTCGAGCGCCAAGGCGCGTGCGATTTCAAGCATGCGCTGCTTGCCATAGGGCAGGTTACGGGCTTCTTCATTAGCCAATGCGCCAAGTCCAACAAACTCAAGTAAACCTAGGGCGCGAACGCGGGCGGCAGACTCTTCACCGGTATATTTAGGTAAATGCAACGCAACGTCCAGCAGGCTTGAGTTGAAGCTATGGTGCAAACCGACAAGAATGTTTTCAAGCGCCGTCATCTCGCCGAACAATTGAACGTTTTGGAAGGTCCGCGCGATACCAGACAACGCGATTTGCGATGAGGTTTGACCCACGATGCTGTTGCTTGCGTAGACCACGTCCCCGGCAGTAGGGACGTAAATACCCGTGAGTACGTTCATCATCGTGCTCTTGCCAGACCCATTCGGACCAATCAAACCGTGTACCGTCCCACGCTCAACCGTCAGATCGACATGGTTCAAGGCTTTCAAACCGCCAAACTGCATCAAAATGGATTTGACCGTCAGGAGCGGCCCGGATTGATTGCCCTGCAGAGAGGCGCTGATGAAATCTTTGTTGGAAGATGCATCGGTTTCGACGGACATGGCTTCTGCATGCTGGCGCTTAGCACTGAACAGCGATGCGTAATAATTACGGACAAAACCAACAATCCCGTCTTGCAAGTAATAGACGACTAGCAAGATCATGCACCCGAAAATAGTCAGACGCCAATCTGTAATGTTTTGTAAAAAGAAAGAAAATATGGTCAAACCAATCGTGCCAATCAGCGGGATAGCAACTTTTTTGATTGTCGTTAACCTTTTTGAGAGCGACACCGTCGAGAGGACCACCATCAATATCGACAAGACGATCATGACTTGCCGAAAGAGGACAATATCGTCCAATAACTTAGGCAGTAAAACGATGATGGCTGCCCCCAAAATCGAACCAATGCGCGATTTGCGACCGCCCATGATCACCGCCAGCAAGAACAAGATGCTGAGCTCGATCACATAAGTATTTGGTGAGATGTATTGTTCGGAGTAGGCGTATAAGTTGCCAGCCAAACCCGCAAAGCCAGCACTGATCACAAAGGCATAAACCTTGTAGCGGTAGACCGAGACACCCATACAGTCGCAAGCGATGGGGCTGTCGCGCAGAGCTTCGAAGGCTCGTCCTAAGTGCGATTTCAACGTGCGATGAGCAATCAACAAGCTGATTAACATCAACGCAGCAACAATCCAGAAGTACTCCCGCTCGTTTACGAGGTAGTTGGCAAAGCTTGGCTTTGTCAGTTTGATGCCCACGGGCCCTTCGGTCAAAAAGCTCATCTCGTTAATCAGGATCTGGATAATCGTGCCAAAGGCGAGCGTCACCATGGCAAGATAAGGGCCAATCACTTTCAATGCAGGCAGCGCTAAAAGACCGCCGAAAGCGGCAGTCACTGCAATTGAAAGGGGGACTGTCGCCACAAAGGGCAAGTGCAGTTTAAAAAATAGAATCCCAGCGGTATATGCGCCGATACCAAAGAGACCCGCGTGACCGAGTGACACTTGCCCTGTATATCCCACCACAATGTCCAGACCGAAAAGCAAAATGCTGTAAATCAGTATCCGCTCAATCATATGGACGTAATAAGGATTGGGGACGAGCAGAGGAAAGCCAAACAACAACGCAATGGCAAGCACTATAAGGATGGTCTTCAATTTCATGTTCTTAAACCTTCTTGATCGCCGTTTTGCCAAAAAGACCGGACGGCTTCATCGCAAGCACTAATAACAATAGGACCAGACCTGGCACGTCCTTGTAACCCGTCGACAGATAAAAGCCAGTGACCGTTTCAGCAATCCCCAGGATCAGTCCGCCCACGATGATGCCCATGCCACTCGACAAGCCGCCGATGATGGCAACCGCAAAGGCTTTCAAGCCCAGAGACGCCCCCATCGTCGCACCGGTTAGGGTTAACGGTGACACCAAAACGCCTGCAAACGAAGCCGTCAGTGAAGATAAAGCATACGAAAAAGTGATGACCAACCCCGTGTTGATCCCCATCAATCCTGCCGCATCACGATCATTCGAGGTGGCAACAACGGCCTTCCCATAAATACTTTTACGATTGAACAACTCGACGAGCAACATCATCAGGAAGGCCCCGCCAATCACAACGAGCTCCATGGGTAAGACATTGGCACCCAACAGCTTGATCGGTTCATCGTCCATGGGGGAGGGGAAAGGCAGGTCATCTCTACCCCAAATGTTTTCCGCCACGTTTTTGAAAATAATACCGAGAGCGATCGTGGACATGATCCAACCAAATTCTGATTTGATCTTGATCGCTGGCCTCACACCCAGAAACTCGACGAACGAGCCTTGCAATGCACCGAACACACAGACGATCGGAATCATGACCCAGTAGTTGATTTCGAACGTATCGCAGAGTGTCAAACCTACTAACGACCCCAACATCAGCGCTTCACCTTGGCCAAAGTTCAAGGTGCCAGAGGTGGCGAACGTTAATTGATAGCCGAATGCAATCAACGCATAGATCATCCCGTAAGAGATGCCGCTATAGACGAGTTGTAGAAGGTTTTCCATGAGCCATTCTCAGTGAACAATAAGTAACGCAAATAGATGCATTCAGGTGTTGAATAAATTGGACGCTACAAAAAAAACCGCCGCACAGGACGTGCGGCGTTTTTTTTCATCAGTGCAACTTGTTTACGGATTTTTCACGCGAACGGGGTTGGCTTTTGCATCAGCTTCGTTGGCGTAAGTCACCCGACCATCCTGCACAAGTCCCATGAGGGGGATATTGGCTGAGATCGCCTCGTGGTCTGTCTTGCTGAATGGTTTGTTGTAGACCGTGACCACACCTGGGACGGGCGTACTCAAATTTTCGAGTGCTTCTTTGATCTTGACGCCGTCTGTGCTGCCAGCTTGTTTGATGGCAGCGGCAAGCAGATAAACGGAGTCATAACCTTGCGCAGCAGAAACCGGTGAGTCGATGCGACCTTTCTTGGGTTTGAACTCTTTCAAGTAGGCATCGATAAAGGCTTTACGAGCGGGCGTGTTTGGATCCTGAATAAATGTTTGAGGCATGGTTGCGCCAGTGCCGTTTTTACCCGCGGTATCGATAAAGTTGGCCATGGATAACGTCCAGCTACCAATCATTGGTTTCTTCCAGCCAATTTTCGCCATGCTGTTTGCAATCGAGGCGAGCTCAGGCCCGATCGCATAGGTCAGGATCGCTTCTGCACCAGCCTCTTTGGCTTTAAGCAGTTGCGCCGTCATATCGGTGTCCTTGATGTTGAATTTTTCGCTCGCGACTGGCGCGATCCCTTTGGCTTCAAGTGCTGTCGTCAAGTCTTTGCGACCGAGATCACCGTAGGCGGTTGAGTCAGCCAAAATAGCGACCTTCTTATAGCCACGACGCGTAATGGCTTCTTCAACAATCATGGGTGCTTGGATGGCATCCGGGGCTGCATTACGGAACACAAAGTTATCAGGTGCTTTGTCAAACTGGTGCGTCACGACCGTGCCTGTCGCCACGTTGTTAATCACGGGGATCTTCGCTTCTTGGAAGAAGCGTTGTGACGCAAGGGCAACACCGGTGTTGATGTAGCCAACAGCGGCGACAACTTTGGTGTTGTTGATGAATTCTTGGGCAATTTCGACGCCGCGCTCGTTTTTCGCCTCATCATCGCGCAAGACCAATTCGATTTTCTTGCCGAGTACACCGCCAGCCGCATTGATTTGAGTTGCTGCCAGCGTGACACCGTCACGCATGCTCACACCCATAGAAGATGAGCCACCGGTAAATGGGCCGATAACGCCGATTTTGATGGTGTCCTCAGCCAAAGCGGCCGCAGAAGTCAGCAAGCAAGCGGCGGCAACTGTGAATAGTTTACGTTTCATGATCATCAAAAAATCTCCTTAGTCTGCACTCGGGGGCAGAAGTAGGTGGATTTTAGCGAAAACCCCTTATGTTTCAGTTGTGTTTCACTAGGGGTTTTCACCGTACCAACTCAGATTGGCTCAGTTATTTTCTACCAGAAGCTCTGAATTTTTTAGTTTCCGCCACCACAACGCCTGACAACAACAAGATGCCGACCAAATTGGGAAAAGCCATTAAACCGTTGAATACGTCTGAAAGCGCCCAAACGATATCGAGCGAGGCGATGGCGCCTATCATGACAAAGGCGGTATAGACGGTTCGGAACGGTTTGACCGCAGCTGAACCGAATAAGTATTGCGTGCATTTTTCACCGTAGTAACTCCAACCAAGAATGGTTGAGTATGAGAAAAATACCAGCCCGATCGTGACGATCCAGCCGCCTGGGCCTGGCAGCATCTGGTCGAACGTTTGGGTCGTCAAGGCTGCGCCCGTCAGGCCACCTTGCCCTTGATATAGCCCACCCATGACCAAGGCCAACCCTGTGATTGAGCACACCACGATGGTGTCAATGAAGGTACCGGTCATCGATACTAAAGCTTGTTTGACTGGTGTGTCTGTTTTGGCCGCTGCGGCAGCGATCGGTGCAGTCCCCAATCCTGCTTCATTAGAAAATAACCCTCGTGCGACGCCAAAGCGAATCACCGTGCCAAGTGCACCGCCGGCGACAGCCTGCCCAGTGAATGCATCCTGAAATATGAGACGGATAGCCGGAATGACTAACTCGTGATTCATCAAGATAATGCACAATCCACCGATCACATAGAAAAGTGCCATAAAGGGGACGATGACTGAGGCGACTTTACCAATGGATTTGATGCCTCCAATCAGAACCATCGCGGTCATGACGGTAAGTACTAGCCCCGTCATCCAGCCTGGCACTGAAAAACTGCTGTAGATTGATTGCGCGACGGAGTTGGATTGAACGGAAGATCCCGTGCCCAGTGATGCGATCATGCCAAAAAAGGCAAACAAGATCGCCAGCCATTTCATATTGAGACCTTTCTCGATGTAGTACATCGGCCCGCCTGCCATGTTGCCTAATTCGTCTCTGACACGATATTTGACAGCGAGCAGACCTTCGGCATATTTGGTCGCCATGCCAACTAACGCGGTCATCCACATCCAGAAGATGGCGCCGGGCCCACCCATCACGACGGCAGTGGCAACGCCAGCGATATTGCCAGTGCCTATCGTGCCAGCGAGTGCCGTCATCAAGGCCTGAAACTGCGAAATGTCGCCGGGTGAAGACTGATCTTGCTTTCGACTAAAAGCAATTTTTAGGGCGTACGGCAGCAATGAAAACTGCAGAAATCCCAATTTAAGAGTCAGGTATGCCCCTGTCCCAACTAAAAGGATGATCATTGACGGGCCCCAGATGTACCCCCCCAAAGCGTGTAAGTGATGCAAAGTCGTTTCCAAGCGCGTGCTCCTCTATGTCTGAAATTCGGCTGAGTTTTGGTGTAAAGCCGCTGCGGATCATAGGTGTGTCGATGAGACTGTCGCACAGTTGTTACACTGAAAACTTATATTGCTAGATGTAACCAAAGTATTTACTCAATCGGTCCCCCGTGATAACAGCATCCAATCTCACCATACAGTTCGGCCCCAAGCCTTTATTCGAAAACGTCAACGTCAAATTTGGCGAAGGAAACCGCTACGGCCTCATTGGCGCAAACGGATCTGGTAAATCCACTTTGATGAAAATCATCGGTGGTGATCTTGATTCAACCGCCGGTAACGTCTCGTTAGAACCTGGCCTCAGGCTGGGGAAGTTACGTCAAGATCAATTTGCCTTTGAAGACGTGCGCGTGCTTGATGTTGTCCTGATGGGACATACAGAGATGTGGGAAGCAATGTCTGCACGAGATGCAATCTATGCGAATCCCGAGGCGACGGATGATGATTACATGCGGGCAGCCGACCTTGAGGCCAAGTTTGCGGAGTATGACGGTTACACCGCAGAGGCTCGAGCAGGTGAGCTGTTGCTGGGGCTGGATTTCCCGGTTGAGCAGCATCAGCTGCCCATGCGTGAGATCGCGCCGGGCTGGAAGTTGAGAGTCTTGCTCGCGCAGGCGCTGTTTTCTGCGCCCGATGTGATGTTGCTCGATGAGCCGACCAATAACCTGGACATCAATACGATTCGTTGGCTGGAAGATGTGTTGAATGCCTATCAGAGCACCATGATCATCATTAGCCACGACCGGCATTTTTTGAATCAAGTGTGCTCGCACATGGCGGATCTGGATTTTGGCGAGTTGCGCCTTTACCCTGGCAACTATGACGAGTATATGTTGGCCTCGACGCAGGCTCGCGAGCGGGTTCAATCTTCGAACGCCAAGGCGAAAGAGCGAGTCGTTGAATTACAAGACTTCGTGCGACGCTTTTCTGCCAACAAGTCTAAAGCGCGTCAAGCGACCTCGCGTTTAAAGCAAATCGATCGGATCAAAGCGGCACAAATCGAGGTCAAACCCTCTTCGCGACAAAACCCATTTATTCGTTTCGAACAAAATAAGCCGCTCCATCGTCTTGCAGTAACAATTGAACACATCCAAAAGTCTTATGATGCGCCCGTCATCAAACCGTTTTCGACGATGGTTGAGGCGGGTGACAAAATTGCGATCATCGGTGCTAACGGTGTGGGTAAGACGACGTTGTTAAGAATGTTGGCGGGCGACTTAGCGCCTGATCGTGGCACGTTGAAGTGGTCAGAGAACGCAGACATTGGCTATATGGCGCAAGACGTGTCCGATCTGTTTTTGCAAACGGACATCAATCTGTTTGATTGGATGACTTATTACCGCCAGCAAGGCGATGACGATCAGTCTATTCGTTCTATTCTGGGCCGTTTACTGTTTTCAGCTGATGATCTGCCCAAAGCCCCCAAGGTGCTGTCGGGTGGTGAAAAAAACCGAATGACCTTTGGGCGCTTGATGCTTGGGCGGCATAACGTCTTGCTGATGGATGAGCCGACCAATCATTTGGATATGGAATCCATTGAGTCCTTACAATTTGCACTCGAGAAATTTGCTGGCACCTTGTTTTTTGTGTCTCATGATCGGGAGTTTGTCTCTGGTTTGGCCACAAGAATCTGGGAAATCCAACCTGGTGGTGAAGTTGTCGACTATCGCGGTCCCTATGAAGAGTACTTAGTCTCGAAGGGTATCGAGAGCTAGCAATTACAATCCCCTTATGATTATTCTGGGATTTGAAAGCTCATGTGATGAGACCGGTGTCGCTGCCGTGTGCACTGAGCGCGGCCTACTGGCTCATGCTTTGCACACGCAAGTGGCGATGCATGCTGCCTATGGTGGGGTGGTGCCAGAGCTGGCCTCCAGAGATCATATTCGCCGCGTTGTGCCATTGACGCGAACGGTATTGAAACAGGCGCAGATCAGTTTGCGAGATGTCGGGGCGATTGCCTATACGGCCGGGCCGGGCTTGGCGGGGGCGTTGCTCGTCGGCGCCAGTGCTGCCGTGGCAATGGCTTGGTCGCTTGGCGTTCGAACGATTCCCATTCATCATTTAGAAGGGCACTTGCTGTCTCCACAAATGGCAGATCCGTGTCCGGATTTCCCTTTTGTGGCTTTGTTGGTCTCGGGCGGCCACACCCAGCTGATGCGAGTCGATGGCGTCGGGCAGTACGCACTCTTGGGTGAAACCCTGGATGATGCCGCCGGTGAAGCCTTTGATAAGACAGCCAAATTGCTGGGTCTCGGTTATCCGGGCGGCCCAGCGTTGGCGAAATTGGCGGCTCAGGGCGACCCCAGCAAAATTAGTCTACCCAGACCGATGTTGCACAGCCAAGATCTTGATTTTAGTTTCAGTGGTTTAAAAACCGCAGTGATGACACGACTCAAAGAAGCGACTGCACGCCTCGCTGTGTCTGCCTCGAGTGAGCAAGACGCAACACCGTCACCTAAATCACTTCAGCTGGCTGCTGATCTTGCTGCGGCGACTCAGGCTGCTATTGTCGAGGTGCTCGTGGCTAAATCGGTGTCAGCACTTAAACAAACAGGCTTAAAACGACTCGTCGTGGCGGGTGGGGTGGGGGCCAATACTGAACTCAGGGGACAACTGGTCGCAAAGTTGAAAAAGCTTCATGCGGAGGTGTTCTTCCCGCCTCTTGAACTGTGTACAGACAATGGCGCCATGATTGCCTTTGCTGCTGCTCAGCGGGTAAAACATGGCTTGGTCGACTTATCGGCCGCTCATGCTTATGGCTTTAACGTCAGCCCACGCTGGGACTTGGCAAACATTTAGGTAACGAGGCAAAGCAATCTCAATGACAACGGCAACCACGTGGTCATTGGGTGTGAATGACGCTCAACTAACTTGTTTTTTTGCCGACTCGGGGCTCGACCCCCTTGAGCAGGCGTTCAATATTGGCGCGATGTTTATACAAAAGTAATGCCCCGATGATGGCGATCACCAACGCCAATTTGTCGTTGATGCCCCAGAGTGCAGCTTGCCCGCCTAATAGGTACAGTAAGGGCGCCAGAATGGCCGCGCAAATTGCCCCAAGCGATGAGTATCTGAACAAGACGACCACCGCAAGCCAAGTGACTGCCAAAGCAAAAGCCAGCAATGGGGCGATGGCAGTTATCACGCCAAGGGCGGTGGCAACCCCTTTGCCGCCTTTGAAAGACAGAAATATCGGATAGAGGTGTCCCAAAAATACCGCAAGGGCAACCCAGGCAAGCCCGACAAAGTCGAGCCCTGCGCGCAACGCTAACCAAACGGCGAACCACCCTTTGAAGGCATCACCGAATAGCGTGAGGGCCGCAGCTACTTTACTGCCTGAGCGCAGTACGTTGGTCGCGCCCGGATTACCCGACCCATAGGATCGCGGGTCGGCGAGCCCCATCAGTTTGCTGACGATCACCGCAAAGGGAATTGAGCCCAGTAGGTAGGCAAGGAGCACTGCGAAGGTGAGAAACAGGTTGCTGTCCGCTGACGGCATCATGGGTGTGGCTCAGGTGATAAATATAGGGGCTATTCTAGCGTGTGTTGATAGACGCTCTTCAGACTGTGTTTGGTCGATTGGTGAAGGGTACAATCTGCAACATGGCGGACAAAATTTTCATGCTGGGCGTATTCTTTTAGATGCACATCTTAATTTCGAACGATGATGGTTATACAGCCCCTGGTTTAGAGGCTCTTGCGGCATCGCTGAGCAAATTCGCTGATGTGACGGTATTTGCCCCTGAGGTCAACCATAGCGGGGCGTCGAATTCGCTGACGCTGAACAGACCGTTAATCGTTAAAGAGGCGGCCAACGGCTTCGTGTATATCAACGGGACTCCTTCCGACTGTGTCCATGTGGCGCTTACTGGTGTACTCAAGCAAAAGCCGGATCTGGTCGTTTCAGGCATCAATAACGGTGCCAATATGGGCGATGACACTCTTTATTCTGGCACAGTAGCCGCCGCGACCGAAGCTTATCTTTTCGGTATTCCTGCCATCGCGTTCTCGTTGACCGGGCGGGCGTGGGTGGGCTTAGAACAGGCGGCTGAAATCGCCGCCCGAATTGTTAAACAGCAAATCGCTCGCCCCATCGTTGCGCCGATTTTGTTAAATGTCAATATTCCGAGCTTGCCCCGTGAGCAAATGAAAGGCATCAAAGTGACGAGGTTAGGCAAGCGCCATCCTTCCCAACCCGTGGTTGCTGCGCACACCCCGTACGGCGAACGTGTGTACTGGATTGGCCCTGCCGGCGAGGCAGTTGATGCGAGCGAGGGCACTGATTTTGCAGCCGTCGCCGATGGTTATATTTCGTTGACGCCGCTGCGCTTGGATTTGACCAACTATGATCAGTTAACTAGCGTCTCCGCCTGGGCGCAGTCGGTATGATTTGCAGACGATCGTTGTTGATGATGGCATCGCGTGATTCACGCTCAGGGGGTTCAAAGGGGCTTCAGGGGATCACGCCGACCAATAGCAACACGCGGATTTCTGCCTCAAGATTGCAACACAAAGTCAGCGCAACCGTGATGGCAGGGGCACCGAGCAATCTTGGTTTGAATTCAGAGCGTTTGCGCGAGGCGATGGTGAAACGCCTTCGCGCTCAAGGGATCAGTAACGAACAAGTGCTGGGTGCCATGCAAACTGTGCCGAGGCACCTGTTTGTTGATGAGGCATTGGCAAGTCGAGCATACGATGACGCCGCATTGCCAATCGGATTTGGTCAAACGATTTCGCAACCCTGGGTCGTGGCGAGAATGCTTGCCTCTCTGCTTGAACAAGGCCAGCCCAAGCGCGTGCTTGAGGTCGGGACAGGATGCGGCTATCAGGCCGCCGTGATGGCCCATTTGTTTCCTCAGGTGTTTTCGGTTGAACGCATTCGCGATCTGTACGACATGGCTAAAGCCAAACTGCGTGACCTTAAACTCAGTAAAATCAGGCTGGCTCACGCGGATGGAATGGATGGGTGGCCGACTTCAGCCCCCTTTGATGCCATTATTGTCGCAGCAGCGGGGATTCAGATACCGAATGCGTTGCTGTTGCAGTTAGTGCAAGGTGGCGTGTTGATTGCACCAGAGGGCGGGGCATCGCAGCAGCTTGTAAAAATTACTCGACTAGGACAAGATAGTTTTGAACGAATCGAACTCGAAGAAGTCAGATTTGTACCCCTGCGTGCTGGGGTACAGTCATGAGCAACCAGGAGATCTATATGTATTCAGGACAAGTGTCGCAACCGAACCCGCAAGGGCACAGCGACTCGGTCTTTGGCAAGACAGTGTTACATGTGGTTGGTTTGTGTGTGCTGACAGCTTTGTTGGCTGCTTGCACGAATAACTCGGGGTCACCGGCGCCCGTCAGAAATTTGAACGACCCCGGATCTTCAAGTGCTTCGAATGCGACCGGTGGGTCAAGCTACACCGTGAAGCCAGGTGATACGCTGAGAAAAATTGCGGTCGCGACTGGTTCTGATGAAAGTACTATCATCAAGTTGAACGGTATTTCCAACCCTAACAGCATTAGAGTCGGTCAAGTACTGCGGTTATCGGATAAGAGTGATACGAGTGTCGGTGCGGCGCCTATCCCTCTCTCTAATAAACCCCTTGGCCGTCCACTCGATGCCCCAGCTTCGGCCGACCCAGCGACACCTAAGCCTGCCGATGTACCTGTCACCAGAGCGCCCGATGCCGCTGTGGCCAATTTAACGTGGCCAGTGAATGGCACCGTCATTCAACAGTACACGGCCACGACAAAGGGCATTGATATTGCCGGTAACGTCGGTGATCCAGTCGTCGCGGCAGCAGGTGGCAAAGTTGTTTATGCTGGTAATGGGGTGAGGGGCTTGGGCAACCTTGTCATTTTGGAGCATTCCAACGGTTTTCTGACGGCATACGCCCACAATAAATCCCTGCTGGTCAAAACGGACCAGACTGTCAAGCAGGGTAGCAAGATTGCAGAGCTCGGACAAAGTGAGGCCACCTCGCCTCGGTTGCACTTCGAAGTCAGACGTGAGCGAGTACCCGTTGATCCCATGCTGTATCTACCAGCGAAACCGATGTGAGTCGAAAAATGATGAAGCAAATTGTCAAAAATTTAACAATCGCTGTGGCGCTGACCGTCATGGTAACGACGTCCTTTGCACAGCCTTCAGCGACAGCTGATGGGTCAAAAAAGCTTGACCGACAAGCAGGTGCCCTCGTTTCTCGCCAGCCTGACCCCATCGGTGGGCCATTGCCCGGCAAAGTGGTGGATCAATTAGGGTTGACCGCAGAGCAGCAAAACATGATGGCAGGTGCACTGGCGGCTCGTCAAGAGGCGCAGGCGGCAAACATGGCGACACGGGATACGTCTTACAAGATGTTGACCGACCAGTTGTCATCTGACAAGTTTGATCCCAGAGCGGTCATCAAACAGCGAGAGCAAGCGCGTAACGCGATGGATGCACGAGTCGATACCGTACAGCAGAAGTGGTTGTTGTTTTGGGATAGCCTTAGCCAGACTCAGCGCAATACACTCGTCCAATACATGCGTGAACAGCACGCTGCCATGGCTAAGCAACGCAACAAATAAAGTCTTTCATGTCCTCTGAGCTTTTAACTGTCGAGTCACTCGATCTCGAAGCGCGTGGTATCGCTCGCCGAGAGGGTAAAGTCGTTTTTATCGAAGGCGCGTTACCTGGCGAACGCGTCACGGTCAATGTGTTTCGTAAGAAGCCATCCTTTGAGATTGGCAAAGTACAAGTCATTGCACGTCAGTCAAGTCAGCGAGTCGTGCCAAAGTGCATCTATGCTGGCATCTGCGGCGGCTGCATGATGCAACATCTGGAGCCCGCTGCGCAAGTGGCTGTGAAACAGCGCGCCCTTGAAGACAGTCTTGCTCACATCGGTGGATTAAAACCAGAAAGCATGTTGCCTGCGCTGCATGGGCCTGCCTGGGGCTATCGCTATCGCGCTCGCTTTGGCGTGCGTCTGGTGACCAAAAAGGGTGGCGTACTCGTTGGTTTTCATGAGCGCAAAAGTAGTTTTATCGCAGATATGCACAGTTGTCAGATTTTGCCGCCTCATGTCTCTGCGCTGCTGCTGCCGCTGCGTCAGTTGGTGACGAACTTGTCCATGCCAGATCGTATTCCCCAAATTGAGGTGAGTGTCGGGGATCGCGTCACTGCATTGGTCTTGCGTCATCTGATGCCGTTGACCGAGGACGATGTTGCGTTATTACGAGCCTTTGCCTCGCAGTACGATATTCAGTGGTGGTTGCAGAGCAAAGGCCCAGATACGGTTGTCCTGCTGGATCCGTCTCAAGAGGGTGATTTGGCGTACGTGTTGCCCGAGTTTGGTCTGCGCATGCCGTTTAGACCCACTGATTTCACCCAAGTGAACCAGCAGATCAACCAAGCCTTGGTCTCTAAGGCGGTCAAATTGCTTGGTGTTCAAAACACTGATCGCGTGGCGGATATGTTCTGTGGCTTAGGTAACTTCACCCTGCCATTAGCCACACAAGCTCAATCAGTGGTTGGTGTGGAAGGTAGCGAGATGCTGACCCGACGAGCGGGTGAGGCTGCCACGTTGGCGGGCATCGATAATGCGACGTTCAATACCTTGAATTTGTTTGAGGTTGATAGTCAATGGTTAGCGAGCCTAGGCAAGTTTGATCGCATGCTGATTGATCCGCCGCGAGAAGGGGCGCTCGCCGTTTCGCAAGCGATTGCAGGCCTCGCCCCTGAACTGAAACCGAGCCGTATCGTCTATGTGTCTTGCAACCCCGCCACGCTTGCCCGGGATGCAGCGACTCTCGTCACTGACGGTGGTTACCTATTGAAGACAGCCGGTGTGATTAATATGTTTCCTCACACTGGGCATGTCGAATCGATCGCAGTCTTCGATCTAGCTTAAACGGTCGTGGTAATTTCTTCTAGTGACGTTTCTAACGCACTGGCAGGCATACCTTGTCGCCACGGGGTATCAACCGGATAGTTGGTTGTCAGGCAATCGTCGGGCAAGCATTCAATCGGGGTAAAATCGCGATGCGTAATGAACTCAGGGCGCTTGTGGCGACGGATATGATTTGAGACTGCGCACAGACTCAAATAAACGCTGACTCGGTTCCAGGGTGAAAGATTGCTGGCAGATGCGTGTACCAAGCAGCTATGAAACAGAATCATTGAACCGGCCGGGCCAGTTGGGCTCACGATGCCGCCGTTCTTGTCACCAGCGCGCTCAACCAGTTGTTTGATGAGATCGTTGTCGATGGTCCAGAGGGGATAACTGGTTGTTGTCAAATCATGTTGTGCGTTGATAACGCCTTTTTTGTGACTACCCGGGATAAACATTAACGGGCCATTGTAAGGATTGACATCGTCCAGAAAGATTGCCACGTTCATGGCACGTTCTGTGGGCATCATGTCATCATTCATCCAAGTGCCATAATCCTGGTGCCACTGCCAGACGTCGCCTTCGAACGCCATTTTGCCGTTGATCTTGAACTGGTGCATGTAGACTTCTTCGCCAAACAGCGCTTCGACGGGCTTAATCATGCGTGGATGCCGAGCCAGACGCGCAAAAGGTTCGCTATACAGGTGTGCCGCAAAGTTGGTACGGACAGCATCGCTGTCTTTTTCACGAATGTTGTAGGCTTCGCGGCGGCTATACAGTGCTGGCACTGCCTCGTTTAAGCCGCGTGTTTCTTCAGGCGTGAATAACCCGGGAAAGAAAAGATAACCATCTCGATCAAATTGCGCGAGTTGTTCTGGGCTTAAGTGCATGATTTGTCTCCGGCTGATTGTTATTTAATAACAATTCTACCCATAAACTGACCAACTTCAACCGTTTGATGTTGTTCGATGCTAAGGCTTGCCGCTGAGTAACCGCTCTAGCCAAGCTTGCGTCACCATCCTGACAGGGGGAAGGTTAAGCAGCGTATGCGGGGCGCCAGGGATTAAGACGATGGTTGCTTGGGGGTTTTGCTTGAGCGTTTTGGCGCAATTGCCCGTGGCCGCAGCATTGTCCAACCAACTATTTTCAGTTGAAAAAAAGGGATCCGTTGAGCTCATGACATTCAAGACCGGCTCTGTCATGTTGTACGTTCGGTGCTCTGTCACAAAGTAATTGTTCTCGCAGCTCCAGCTGAAGATCATTCGGCCCAGCCATTTGTCTTGATTGCGGGCAACAGGCACCCCGCCTTCGCTAGCACCCGCCAAAATCAGCTTATTGGTATCCACCCACTGCGTCCGAAGCAAGACTTTGAGCGTTGCCGCTATTTCTGACTGCCGTAGGGTATGAATTTTTTCGTACGTGATTTTATCGACCGGCGAGGTATAGGTGATTCGATCGGGCAATACGAATGAGTCTGGTGCCACACTGGCAATCCCAAGATCGGCTAGCCAAGCTTGCCAATCACCGATGGCTTTAAGCCCCAAGCCAGAGGATCCGTGCAAAAAGAGCACGACGGGTACTTTTTTTGAAATGATGTGTTCGGGGATTTGGTCAAACTTACCAATAAACCTATCGGTGCCAACCACTTGGGCAGGCAGTGCGACACTCGCATTTGCGACGAGGGCTTTGATTGTCTCAGCGTTGTGTTCAATGGCGTGGCCCTTCATTTCACCATGGCTCTGCGCAGCGAACGACTGGGTCGATAGCGCATTGATGATCGTACCAATTAAAGCGAAATATCGAATGATGTTGTATGCCATGAAACGAAGCCTCTAATGAAACACTGAGCTTAAAAGTGAACACCCAGAAATGAGTAACAGCACCAAAAGGACATGATCGAAACGTTGATCGCTTAAACGGGTGTACAAACGGCGTCCGCACCAAGCGCCGACAAGGGTGCCAGGCAGGGCGATTAAGACCAAGTGTCCCATTTCAAAAGTAATGATGCCAGCAATAACCTGGGAAACCAGTGCAAAAAATAAAATCGTGGTGTTGTACGCTTGAAAAACGCCCCGCTTGGTGTCCTTGTCCCAACCTCTCAGGCTAGCCCAAACGGTGGGCAAGGGCCCAGATAGCCCCACTAAACCGCCAAGCACGCCACCCCCTAGACCAATGACGCCGTCAGCAAAACGTCCGCCCCATGACAATTTGCCACGCGCGCGGCTGATCAATTGAAACGTGCAATAGGTGATGAGCAAGATACCCACCCCAACTTTGCAGGCATTAAGTGAAACGTATGGCAGGAACGCGGTGCCTATCGGCACCCCGATCAATCCACCGACAATAAACGGTGTCACTCGCTTGAAATCGATGGTGTGTCTGAGCTTTCGCCAGTTGCCTGTTTGAGCGACGACAGAACAGATCACTGCAAGTGGTGACGCCAGTTGAGGCGGGACCACCACCAACCATAGGGGCAGCGCGGTGAGTCCGAGCCCGAATCCGGCCAAACCCGACACTAAGCCGCCGGCAAAGGCGCCTAGAAAAACGAAGGTGGCAAGCGCATACATCAATTAACCGACACTGAAGCGCGCAACTGTTTCGATGACAGATCGGCGATGAGGCTTCAACCGAAATCCCTTTTTGTTCTTTTGTTTAATGCGTTGACGTCATGTTACCGTACGAATCGCCGAGCCACCGCTTAGCTCGAGCATACTGCAGTCAAACCCATGATAAGAAAGGATATAAGACATGATTCACGTGATTGCTGTGATTACCGCTAAACCTGGTTTGCGCGACACCGTGCTGGAATATTTTCGCGCCAATGTGCCAGCTGTAAGAGCTGAGCAAGGCTGTATCGAATACGGTGCAGCCATTGATAGCGAAGGTGCGCCTGCGATTCAAACCCCATGGGGGCCAGATACCTTTGTCGTCATCGAAAAGTGGGAAAGCATCGAGGCGTTGAAAGCGCACGGGGTTGCCCCGCACATGGTGGCCTACGGTGCCAAAACGAAAGAGTTGTTGGCCAACCGGGTCATCCACATTCTGTCACCCACCTGATGCATGAGTCAGATTGAACTAAAAGCAGCTTGCCCATGAGTTGGGCAAGCGCTAGGTTCGATCCATTCATGTTTGTCTTAGTGGGTCGCGGGCCCAAACACATAGCTAGGTAACCACATGGTCAGTTCGGGTACATAGGTGATGATCCCCAAGCAAAGAATGAGCAACACCAAAAAGGGAAAGATTCCTTTGATCACTTCGCTGATGGGGGCCGCCACAATCGTCGAAAGCACAAACAGATTCAAGCCCACGGGTGGATGAATCAAACCGATTTCCATGTTGTGCGTAAAGATGATTGAAAAGTGTACGGGATCAATGCCGAGCGGTTTTAATACGGGCGCAAGCAGCGGCATGATTAATAGCAAGGTGGCAATGACCTCGAGGAAGCAACCAATGATGAGCAACAACACATTGATCGCCAGCAGAAACTGCCAGCGGCTAAATTCGTGATCAACGGTGAATTGAACCAGTTTCTCTGGGATGCCTGATTCTGTCACCCAATGCCCTAACGCCAACGCTGTCGCCACGATCAGCATGATCGCCGCGGCACTACGGATACCGTCGGCAATCACATCAAGCGTTTTTGTCCAACGGAACCCTTTATAGAAAAAGAGCGACACCAGTAGTGAGGTAATCGCGGCGAGTGCCGCGGCTTCGGTGACCGTTACAAAGCCACCATAGATACCGACAAGAACGACAACCGGCACAATCAGTGCTGGAAGGCCTTGTATTGTCATCCGAATACGTTCTGCGGTTGGGCGCTTGGGTTCAATGGGGAAATTGTGCTTGCGGGCGTAATACATTACCCAGACAAAGAACACCACTGCCTGCAATAATCCGGGCAAAATCCCCGCGAGGAACAAACGTGGAACCGACTGCTCGGTGACAATTCCGTATAGCAGTAAGGCCAGGCTTGGGGGGATCACGATGCCAATGGTGCCTGAGGCGCCAACCACCCCGAGTGCAAACGATCTTGGATAGCCGCGCTCAATCATCGCAGGGACCAGAATTGATCCCATCGCCAGGGCGGTCGCTACACTAGAACCGCAAATGGCAGCAAACAGCGTACAGGAGACGACGGTGATCAATCCGAGAGAACCTCGGACGCCGCCCAGCCAAACGCCTGCTAGGTTGACCAGTGCAGTCGCAATACCGCCAGAGCGCATGAAGGCACTAGCCATCACAAACAAAGGTAAGGCCATCAAAGTGCTCGAGTTCAAGTCATTGCAGATCGTTTGCGCAATGCCAACGAGCTCATGCCCGGAGGCAAAAAACAGCGCAGCCGCGCAGGTGCCCAAGACCAGAAAGATGGGCATGCCTGCTGCAAGCAGGCCAAAGAAAAGCGCAAAAAATAAATAGCCCATGATGTTTCGATTAGTTCAGTTTGGGTGTTTCAAGGCCGTCCACACTATCGTGTAGAACACGTCCGGGCTTCATGGTTTGCGCATCGTAAAACCACACGTAACTGATGAGTTTGGCAACATAGCGAATCGTCATCAGTCCGGTCCCTACGGGTAGGGCCAAGTAATAGATCCACATCGGAAACTGCAGGTCACTCGAACTCGCTTCCTCAATTAAGATGGCAGTTTGCACAATGCTGGCACCGAACCAAACCATCCCACCACAAAAGGCGATCGCAACGATGCAATTGAAGACTTCGATCCAACGCGCTACCTGAATCGGTAAGATGCGCAAGACAAGATCGGGGCGAACGTGACCGTCACGTTTGACGAGCTGGCTTGACACAATCATGACCGCCCAGATCATCAGATAGACGATGATCTCTTCCGCAAAACTGATGGCGTGCTCGGGCGTTGCGTAGCGACCGATGACTTGCCAGAGTGCCACGGCAAGTGCTACCAAGCCCAGCAAGCCCACCAGCTTTTGTTCCATGGCATCCCAACGTCGGATGAAGGATTGGAGATTGTGATGATTAAGCACTGGCAAAACCTGCGTTGATAAATTTAACCACGTCAGGAGATAACTTCAGCTCTTTCGCGAGGGCTTCTTGCTCAGGCATCATGCGTTTGCGATCTGCAGCTAATTGATCAGCGGTCGGGTCAATGAATTTGACGTTATGGCTCTGAAGCGTGACTCGAGCTTTCGTCTGCGCATCGGCCATATGAGCTCGATAAGCGGTGATGTTTTCTGCCCAAAGGCTAGTCATCAGTTTTTGCAAATCGGGTGTCAGTTTTGCCCAGAAGGTTGTGCTGATCATGGGGATATACATTGCGAAAAACTGATGATCTTCATAGGCGTACTTGACACCAGCATCCCACAGTTGCGCGGTCACTAAACTTTCGTTGGTGCTGACCAACGTGTCGAATACCCCTTGCGATAAGGATAGAGGGACGCTGGGCCAGGCCGTGGTGTTGGGGATGGCCCCTACAAATTTTGCACGCCAGGCCTGCCCCGGGCCTCCCGAGTTGCGGACCTTTAATCCCTTGAGCGACGCAAGGCCAGTGATCTCTGTCTTTGTGCTGTACCAGTTTTCGTAGCCTAGGTCGATCCAGGGGCCCATCACATGAGCTCGCAGCTTTTCTTCGATCTTGGCATTGATCAGCTTACCGGCGTCATTGTCAAATACGTGATGGACATCATCGGCGCTACGACCATACAAAATAGGCAGTTGGAAGGCATCGGCATCCGGCACAATACCCGTAATCGCCCAACTACCGGGGCAAGCCATTTCAACTTGATTTTGCAGCAATGCCTTAGGTATCTCTAAGTCTTTAAAAAGCTGACCACTTTCATAGAGTTTGGTTTTGATACGGCCACCAGACTGTGACTCTAATTTGGCCAAGTAATCTTGAAATGCCTTGTTTCTGCCATGCGACGGAGCTGTATCGAGCGAGCATCGAATCAAAAGTGGTTCGTCAGCGGCTCGGGTATTACCACTGATGAAAGCGGTCGTTGCCAGTGCTGCTGTATTCAGAATGAAGGTGCGTCGAGTCGTTGTTGTCATAAAGGCTCCGTAGGTAAATATTTTTTAACGGCAAAATCAGACGGACACGTACATATTCTCAGTCTGATTTGAATGCGTAAGTATCGCTTTTCGCCCCCCTCAAGGCAACGGTAATTCACAAGGAAAACCCTTACAAAAGTCACAAATTTGCTTTGTCCCCCTAGGTGCTATAGTGGCGACGTTTCAGGCGTTTGACGTCGGCGAGTTAGAGATTTAGCTTATGTTTACTTTGTTCAGTGGTGGGCGTTGCGGCTGGGCGGTCGGATTATGTTTGACTTTTTTGGGGCTGGTGCCAGTCGATGTTTGGGCACAAAGCGCTTGTGCGTCACCGATGAAACTTGTCGTTAAAGACGCTTATGTTTACATGACGGGCGGGATTTGTGAAGGTGACGCCGACAAGTTCATTCAGTACATGCAAGGTAAGGGTCAAGCCTACAAAGTTCTGCGTCTGAACAATACGGGCGGCAGGGACTCGGATGCTATCAAGATTGGTCACTATCTGCGCACCAATAAACTGACCACATGGACTGACGGTAAGCTCGATGTTTGCGAGGGCGCGTGCAATAGAGTGTTTGCAGGTGGATTCAAGCGACATTATTCGCGGGCTGACAATATCCTCACCGGTAAGAATGCCAGTTCAAGGCATGGTCTTGGCTACCACTTCCCCGGCAGCAACAAGACGAAGGACTCCAAAGATCTTAAAGATCCTTATTATGAGCAGACGATCGTTCCGTATTTAAAAGAAATGCTGCCAGCGGCAGCGGTGGCATGGATTGTTAAAACGGATGCCGGGAATGCGACTGACAGTATGGTGTGGCTAAACGGTAACCGCGCAACCCGTTTGGGTATTGCGACAGAGAGCCAAACACCGTTCTAATTCATGATTCGTTAAAGTCACAGCGATAGATTTTTTGTAAATTGTCACCCATTAACTGTGCGCGTTCTGAGTCGCTGAGTTGCTGGGTGGTTTTAAATGCATCCACCCCTTGTTGGTAGGTCAGAATCTGGCTGGCTCGAGTCCAGTCAGTACCCCACATACAGCGGTCTACCGCGTAGGCATCGAGGATGCGCCGAATCGGATCCCAAATATCTGGGTAGGGGTAGGGTAGTTTTGAAAGCGTACACGCCCCCGTGAGCTTGATCGCAACATTCGGGCAAGTGGCTAATGACAGCACCGCTGGGAGATCCTTAAAGGGGTCGGTCAGCGGTGGTGGTTCATAGGGTTGTGGCAACCCCACGTGATCGACAACGATTTGTGTCTCAGGATTGCGTCTCGCGAGCGCTTGCACTTGTGCGAGACGGCCAGGGCAAAACAAGTTGACGGGCAGGTCATATCGCGCGGCTGTCGCCAAGACGTGGTTGACAGCCGGATCCGTCGAGTCTGTCGAGATATCTTGATTCATCATGATGCGAATCGCAATCGCCCCTGGTGTTGCCGCCCACTGCTCAATCGTTTCGCCCACGGCTGGGTCGTGCGCATTGACAGGTTTAATGAGCCGAAAACGTTTGGGGTAGGCGGCATACACTTCGCGCGCGTAGCTGTCATCCCAGCGGTACATGGTAAATACAGACACCAGAATGGCCGCATCGACCCCGGCGCGGTCCATGGCGGCGCACATATCTGCACCCGTCACTTCCTTGGGCCCAACCAGAACCGCTGCCCAGGGGCGAGCTGGATGGTCTCTTTCATAGGCGTGAACCTGCGCGTCGATAATCATTCGTCGCAATCTCCTAACAACTGGTCAGTGTTTGATGCCGTGGACGTTAACCCTAGCGCTGCTTCGGCGACAACATATTTCGGTGGCGAAACTGATTTCTCAATTCGAGTTTGAGTAGTTTGCCAGTGGCGGTCAGGGGCATTTTCTCGATGAATGCAACGTCATCGGGAATCCACCATTTCGCGACCCTACCGTCAAATGATTGCAACAGCGCTTGTTTTAAATCGTCGTCGGTTATGGTGCTTTCGGGCTTTTTGACCACGACCAACAGGGGGCGTTCATCCCACTTTGGATGATCAACTGCGACACACGCGGCCAAATGCACATCGGGATGGGCCGCTGCCACATTCTCAATTTCAATTGAAGAAATCCATTCGCCTCCCGATTTGATGACATCTTTACTTCGGTCGGTGATCTGCATGTTACCGTCGAGGTCGATCGTCGCCACGTCTCCCGTGGGAAACCACCCATCAATCAGCGGCGACTCGTCGCCTCGAAAATACTGGTTCACGACCCACGAGCCCTTGACCAGCAGATCACCGAAGGCTTTGCCGTCGTTGGCGAGTGCCTTGCCCTCTCCATCAATGATTTTCATGCTGATGCCATAAATGACTCGTCCTTGCTTTTGCAAAATCGCGTCCTGTTCAGCCTTTGTCTTGACCAGGTCTGACCTCTTTAATTTAGCGACCGTCCCAAGGGGTGAAAGCTCAGTCATCCCCCAAGCATGGATCACTTGTACGCCCATCGCTTCAAATGCTTTCATCATGGCAGGAGGGCAGGCTGAGCCACCGATGACGGTTCGTTTAAACGTGGTGAACGTGATTTTGTGATCTTTCGCATATTGCAGAAGACCTGCCCAAATCGTCGGTACCCCCGCCGACATCGTGACGCCCTCAGAGGTAATCAACTCGCATAGCGATGCACCGTCGAGCTTTGCACCAGGGAAAACAAGTTTTGCGCCAACCATGGGCGCGGTGTAGGGCACCCCCCACGCGTTCACATGAAACATTGGGACCACTGGCATAATCACGTCACGTGTGCCACAGTCTAACGAATCGGGCAGCGCTGAGGCATAAGAATGTAATACGGTGGATCGATGGCTATAGAGCGCGCCCTTGGGACGACCCGTTGTGCCTGAGGTGTAGCAAAGCGCAGACGCTGCGTTTTCATCAAACACTGGCCATTCGTAGTCACCATCTTCAGCTGCGATCAGGGTTTCGTAACACAACAGATTCGGAATACTGCTTTTCGGCATTTGAGCTTCGTCTATCATGCACACCCAATGGCGAACCTCGCTGCAAGTGGGTTGTAGCTTTTCTACAAGCGGCAAGAACGTCAGGTCAAAAAAAATGGCGGCATCTTGTGCGTGATTGATGATGTAGTGAATTTGCTCTTCGAACAAGCGAGGGTTAATTGTGTGGCAGACTAGCCCACCACCTGAGATACCGTAGTAGAGTTCGAGATGGCGATAACCGTTCCAGGCAATGGTGGCAACACGATCACTGGGCTGTAAACCAAGTCTGGACAACAGCTGAGCCACTTTTTTCGCACGAGAGGCGCAATCAGCGTATGTGTAACGGTGTCGATCGCCTTCGACTCGCTGCGATACGATTTCAGTGGTACCGTGCGATTCACTGGCATGCGTCAGTAAGCTTGAAATCATCAACGGTTGAGTCATCATCTGACCCATGAGCAGATGTTTGCTGTCTATCGTAGCTGGCATTGTTTTGTCTCGTTTTGGTTCTTGGGGCCATCATTTTTGGCACTTAGCCCTAATGTATATTAAGTACAAAAAAAATCAATTTCTTATTTGCCATTTTGACGCTACTTTGCTTAGGCTGCCACCATGTCTGCTCTTGATGCCATTTTTCTACCCTCGGGCATCCGTGCTCGTCTGATACCGAACATCAATGACATGACGGTACATGTCTTAGAGGCCGGCTTTGAAACACCGGGGCGACCGGCGGTGTTGTTGTTACATGGTTTTCCTGAGTTGGCCTACAGTTGGCGCAAAGTCATGCTGCCTTTGGCGCGGGCTGGTTACCACGTGATTGCGCCCGATGCTCGCGGGTATGGCCGCAGTTCGGGTACTGATGTCAAGCATGGGGACGATCTGCGTCCTTTTGGTACTCGCAATAAGATTGTCGATAACCTTGCCCTGCTGTCAGCCTTGGGTTACCGATCGGTGGATGCTGTCGTTGGACACGATCAAGGGTCGCCGATTGCGGGTTGGTGCGCGTTAAGCAGGCCCGATGTGTTTAAGTCGGTGGTGATGATGAGTTCTCCCTTTCGAGGGGCGCCTGGAGACTTCCCGTTCGATACGGCGAACAACGCCGTTGGTTCGCTCGCGGCTGAGGCGAATCCAGATGAAATCCATCAAGCGCTCGCCGAGCTTGATCCGCCGCGCAAGTATTACATGCGTTATTACACAACACCGTCTGCGAACGAAAATATGTGGCGTGCCAAACAAGGGCTTCATGCGTTTTTGCGCGCCTACTATCACATGAAGAGTGCGGATTGGATACAAAACAAACCCTTCCCCTTGCAAGCGCTCATTGCCAGTGAGTGGGAGAAACTGCCTCGTTATTATGTGATGGATCTTGCACACGGTATGGCAGAGTCGGTGGCAGCTGAGATGCCTTCAGCTGAAGCTATTGCTCGTTGTACCTGGTTACCGGACGACGAGTTACGTGTCTACAGCAGCGAATATGGCAGAACAGGGTTTCAAGGCGGGTTGCAGGGCTACCGGATCGGGCCGATTGACCGTGAGTTGCAGATATTTGCAGGGTTGAAAATTACGGTTCCGTCGATGTTCATTGGTGGTGAAAGCGATTGGGGCGTCTACCAAACCCCGGGTGGCTTGGCATACGTTGAGCATGGGTTGACGACGTGTTACCAAGGGACCCATCTGGTTGAGGGGGCAGGGCATTGGGTTCAGCAAGAGCAGCCAGAAAAGGTCTGTCAATTGTTGCTTGAATTTTTGAGCAACAATCGGTGACGGACGCGGATGTTTGGTGGGCTTTAATCAGCTGACAGCCTGCGACGATGGGCTGTCATCGCATTCTGGTCTGCAATGCTGACGAGCCGCTCGCCCGGGCTTACCTCGATCGCATCACCCGCGTGAATGACCCCAGCCGTCAACACACGCAGATACCAACCACTGCGTGCCGACAAAATCATTGAAGGGCCAGCAGCAAAGCCAATTTTGGCGTCGAATTTGAAGCAGGGTTCTCGCAATTTCTCGACCATGAACTCTGCCTCGCCGACTGTCCATACGTCTCCTTCAAAAACCTCTTGCTCGGAGAAGCCTTCAACCGTCAGGTTTTCACCAAAAAAGCCGTGAGACAGCGCGTGAATATCGCTCTTTTGAGATTTGAGAAGTTGCATCCAGAACGGATAATGTTCAACGGGATAGGCGTAGACTGCCATCCCTGGCCCACCATGTACGTTGTGATCCGCTTGCTCGTCTTGCTCGAGCCCTAACGGGCCAGCAAAGATGGCTTGACGGTTATTCAGGTCACTGACCGGCGTTTTGTTGATGGCTGAATTCACTGAGCGGACAGGCCCACCATCGCTCACCATTATTTTGGCAACCCTACCAGTGGAGATCGTTAATATGCGCATGTGAAGCCCTTTTTGTCGAGACAGGTCGATGGTGTTCTCTATGATAGCCGCTGAGATAAGGATTGGTAACACTGTTCGAGGTGTCGCGGCAGTGACTCGGCGCGAGCGATGATTCGGTAATTTTGCAATCCAAAAATTCGTCGGGAAATCTGTTCTGCTTGAGTTTCAAAGATCAGACCATAACAATAAACACCATGACGTTTGGCAAATTGCACCGCGTGATGGGCATCTTCTATTAAATAGTCAGCATCAAAGACATCAATGTCAGCGGGCATCCCATCACTTAGCACCAGCATGGCAAGGTAGTCGGTGGCTTCTGGTCTTAACAGGGTGACCCCATGCCGGATAGCCGTGCCAAGACGCGTTGAATATTGTGCCTGCTGAGTCATCACGTGCTTTTCAGCTTCTGGCGTGAGTGTTTCTCCAAAATCCAGAAAGCGATGATAGTGAGCTTTACTGCGTGTGTCGCTTGAAAATCCATGGATGGCCACTCGGTCGCCGTGCATTGAGGCGGATGCTGCTAATGCGAGTGCAGCCTGCCTTTCCAGGTCAAGTATGGTTGTTGGTTTGGGCGTGCTCAGAATGATGTCGTTCGCCGACTCAGATAGATCCATGATCAACAGGACACTACCCGTTCTTTTTCTTAGCTGAGGCCGAACAAAGTACCGGGGTTCGTCGCATCGCATCGTTTGACGAGACACCATAAATTGCACGGCCGCATTCAGATCAATTTGGTCTCCCTCTGGTTGACCTCGCACGGCACGGTCAGGACGCCTCATTTTTGATCGATTCAGCTTGAGATGAAGTGGTGAGGGGCGCAGAAAAATTGACTCTCTGGTAACTGAATCCGACACTTGCTTTGTTTCGAGCAACCTGCACCAATCTGCTTTGAGTACGTGGCGTTGATAGTCCCATTCGGGATAATGGTAGCGATGAATGACCTCTGTGACTTGGGCCTTTTTGGTTGGGCGCTGATCAACACTCGCGGTGGCTCGCTTCGTGTTTTGTAGGGTGATCTCTTGCGACAAGGTAAGGGCCGCGACGGTGTCTGCATGGCGCCATAAATAAGAATGATCATCTCTATAGCGTTCTGGAACAACGTACTGTTGGGCATTGAACTGTACTCTCATTTGTCCCAAGTCATTGGCTAGTACAGAAGCCAGTTTGCGAAAACTTTGATAGTCCGCTAAGCCGGCGGTGATTCGGGTATCATGGAAAAGCCGCTTTGCCTTCTGTATCCAGAAGTGTTCATCCTGGTAGGTGTCATCGCCAAGGGCGCGACTCATTCGATGTATCAACGATGAACAATTAAGACCGAACTCGTCCGTGGACTGCGCCAGCGATTCTCTAAACCATCGACTCGTGCCGGGAAACCTTTCTCTCATTTGAGCTTCGATCCGGGCGTCTTCTATCGCGGAAACAACCGCAATCCCCATCGGTTTGAGACCGGTGGTCTCCAGACCGTGCGGTGAAAATAGCAAGTGCGCGGCAGCATGGGCGATAGCACTGAGTTGTACCGGATGTGGGCAAGACGGATGGCTTAGATGGGCGGGCAAAAGGCAATGCGTCGGTGTAAGAATGACGCGCGCTTGCGTATCTTCCGCCTGCGAGTCTGTGATCAAACCCAAGGTCACGGCGTGACGACTGAGTGCGCTGAACAACAAGCCAAGTCCAGTCAGTGATAGCGCTGCTTCGGGGGCTGGCATCAGAAATGTGCAGCCACAAGAGCGAGCAAAGCCCTTGTCATATCAGCGTCATCGGTGAGAGGCTGCACCAGAGCCAGCTCGCATGCATCCTTCGGTGAGAGGCCGCCAACAATCAATTTTCCGGCATAAATTAACAAACGAGTCGACGCGCCTTCGGCGAGCCCCTGGCTTTTCAGTTGTCGAGTTCGGTTGGCAATATCGACCAGCTGGCGAGCCAGCGTTGTTGAAGCACGGGTCTCATGAACCACGATGTCTACCTCGATGTCGGGGCTTGGATAGTCGAAGTCGATCGCAACAAAGCGCTGTCTTGTTGAAGTCTTGAGGTCCTTGGCCTGGCTCTGATAGCCCGGGTTATAGGAGACAACGAGCTGAAAGTCTGGATGCGCGTGCACCAACTCTCCCCTTTTCTCTAGAGGGAGTGTGCGTCTCGAGTCAATCAGTGGATGAATCACGACAGTGGTGTCCTGCCTCGCCTCGACCACCTCGTCCAGATAGCAAATGGCACCCCCGCGAACCGCTTGTGTAAGTGGCCCATCGTGCCAGACGGTGCCTGTCTCATCAAGTAAAAATCGGCCCACCAGATCCGAGGCCGTCATGTCCTCTGTGCAAGCGAGGGTGACGAGGGGCAAGCCCAAGGTATGAGCCATATACTCGACAAACCGCGTCTTGCCCGACCCAGTGGGCCCCTTCAGTAGCACCGGAAGCCGGTGAGCGTAGGCCTGTTTGTACAAAGAGACCTCTGGCCCCGATGGGCAATAGTAAGGCGCCTGAGATAGTCGATAGGCACTAAGATCAAGCGCCATGATTAGGCTTTTCTCATGTCTACACTAGCGGTGGGCCACAGGTTCGTTCGGAATACCTGGGATTGGGCACTCTTGCGTGCCAACGGTCGATCGAGTAAACGACTCGACCATTTTTCGAGTCCCCTCCGGGTCGCTTATCCATTTTCCGTAGAACTCATAAGGGCAAGCGGCGACCCCGTTGACATCTTCACCTGAGTTGATTTTCCCGGTGTAACCACGATGGACGAGTTTAAACAGGTGATTTTGTGACTGCCCGTTTTTCCGGAAATCTCGGATCAAACCCATGGAGAGTTCAGCGTAATTAATCCCCATTTCTTCTTCGCCGCATTCGCCCAGTGTGCGGCCGTCGAATCCGACGATGGCCGAATGGCCGAAGTAGGAATAGACGCCATCGAAGCCCGCGGCGTTCGCGACGGCGACATAGGTGTTGTTCATCCAAGCCATACACTTTGCGACCATCACTTGCTGTTCTTTCGCGGGATACATGTAGCCTTGGCAACGAACGATGAGCTCGGCGCCGCGCATGGCACAATCTCGCCAGATTTCGGGGTAGTTGCCATCGTCGCAAATGATCAGACTGATCTTCATCCCCTTGGGGCCTTCCGAGACGTAGGTGCAATCGCCTGGATACCAACCTTCGATTGGTGTCCAGGGCATGATTTTTCGATACTTCTGAACAATCTCACCTTCATTATTCATCAAGATGAGGGTGTTGTAGGGCGCTTTGTTTGGATGTTCTTCATGACGTTCTCCCGTCAGTGAAAAGACACCCCAGACATTGGCTTGACGACAAGCTGCCGCAAAAATCTCAGTTTCATCGCCCGGGATCGTGGAGGCCGTCTCATACATTTCTTTGGCATCGTACATGATGCCATGCGTACTATATTCGGGGAAAATAACCAGATCCATGCCCGGCAAACCTTGCTTCATGCCAATTAGCATTTCCCCGATCTTGCGAGCGTTATCCAGTACTTCCGCCTTCGTGTGCAATCGAGGCATCTTATAGTTAACGACGGCGACGCCAACGCAATCCTTACTGCTCGAGATATCTCCGTGTCTCATGCTGATTTTCCTCTAATGATGACGTGATGAATAGTGACAAGTTGAATGTGAATAGCGGCTGATCCCCCGAGCAACTTAATGGCTAATCATCCACGGGCGTTTGCCCACAAATGATTTGTTGCCATTTGCAAAGGTTTGAGTCGTTGCCTTTTTGCCAGTCTTGCAACAGCCACAGCCAGAGGGATGTTTCATCCGGCTGTAACCCCCGTCATAGTCACGCGACATCATCGGCATATGGGCAGCCCGCTCATTGCCTTCAATGGCTTTACGCGAATCGCTATCGAGACGGGCCAGATTGGATCCAAGCACAAAAATGCGCTCAGAGACGCCTCCGCACTCAGGACATTCTGACACTTCATTGCGCAGACTCATCGGTCTGATCGCCTCGAAGTTGCCGCAGGATTTGCATGAATAATCGTAAGTTGGCATGAGGGTCTCCTGGATTCAAAGCAATTGGTTAAAGATCTTGAGACAATGGCATCTCAAAGCCCGGCGTCACCAGCTTTTGTGGTCCGGCCGCAGTCGGATTAATGTCGAAGTCGAAGATGCCAGTCGGCAACCAAAGGGTGGCACATGCGTTCGGTATATCAACGACACCACTGATGTGCCCCTGCACAGGCGCAGTACCCAAGATCGAATAAGCCTGAGCACGCGAATACCCGAACTTGGTCATGTATTCGATGGCGTTCAGGCAAGCTTGGCGATAGGCCACGTTGACGTCCAGATAATGTTGTTTGCCTTGTTCATCAACCGAGATCCCCTCGAAGATCAAGTAATCGTTGTATTGCGGGGTGATCGGGCTAGGCTTGAAAATAGGGTTCTTGATACCATATTTCGCCATGCCGCCTTTGATGAGTTCAACTTTCATGTGTACCCAACCGGCCATTTCGATCGCACCGCAGAAAGTGATCTCGCCATCGCCCTGACTGAAGTGCAAGTCGCCGACTGACAAACCTGCGCCATCCACATACACCGGAAAATAAATCTTTGAACCTCGTGACAAATCTTTGATGTCGCAGTTGCCGCCATGCTCACGCGGCGGAACTGTGCGAGCGCCTTCGTTCTCGATTTTCGCTTTGACATCGCCTGTCGCAGCACCGGCATGTGTGGTTTTAGCGAAGGGTGGGTTGGCTAATGGCGGCACACGATCAGGTTGTGTGGCGATGAAATCCACTTCACGTTCATTCCAGGTATTCAACATTTTTTGATCGGGCAAACATCCGATCAAGCCGGGATGGATGAGACCTGCAAATTTGACATTTGGAATATGGCGACTGCTCGTGAACATCCCATGAAAATCCCAAATGGATTTCTGTGCCAAAGGGAAATGGTCTGTCAGAAAGCCGCCACCGTTCTTTTTGCTGAAGAAGCCGTTAAAACCCCACAGGCTATCGTCTTTGGCACCAATGTCTAACAGATCAACCACCAGTAAGTCACCAGGTTCGGCGCCTTTTACACCGACGGGTCCAGACAAGAAGTGAACGGTGGACAGGTCGATATCACGGACGTCATCGGCACTATCATTGTTTTTAATGAAGCCACCGGTCCAGTCAAAGGTCTCAAGCACAAATTCATCGCCTGGTTTGACCCAACATGCCATGGGGATTTCAGGATGCCAACGATTATGTATTTTTGGATTGTCGTAGGGGGATTGCTTGAGATCAACGGAGATTAGGGTTTCTGGCATGGTGCACCTCAGGTCAAGTTAAACGGAAAGGTACTGCTTGATACGATCAACATCGGTATCGTTGCGCGATGTTTCGTAAACCAACCGGCCACCCTCAATCACAAACAGGCGGTCAGCAACATCCATGGCGAAGCTCAACACTTGTTCTGAGACAATGATGGTGATGCCGCGCATTTTTCGGATTTCGTTCAACGCTTTAGCGATGTCTTTAATAATCGACGGTTGGATGCCTTCGGTTGGTTCATCCAGCAAGAGAACCTTGGGATCGGTCACGAGCGCACGAGCGATCGCCAGTTGTTGCTGCTGACCACCAGAGAGGTTTCCACCCTTGCGCCGACGCATATCCCAAAGCACGGGAAACAAGGCATAAATCTCGTCTGGAATGGTTTTTACCTTCGCGTTCTCGAGCCCTGTCTGAATGTTTTCTTCTACGGTCAGTGTGGGAAAAATCATCCGGCCCTGTGGCACGTAAGCAATCCCTTTGGCAACACGTTGAAAGCTCTCGTCGGTGGTAATGTCGTGGCCGTTAACAGAGACGGCACCACTTTTGGCTGGCAACAAGCCCATCAGGCTTTTAAAGAAGGTTGTTTTGCCCATACCATTGCGACCCATGATCGCAATGGTCTCTTCGGGATTGGCTTCTATAGAAATACCGTGCAGCGCTTCGCTCTGACCGTAGGCAACGAATAGATCTTTGACACTCAACATGCTGCTCTCCTAGTGGCCCAGATAGACTTCAATAACCTGCGAATTGTTCTGAACATCGTCCATTGAGCCTTCAGCCAATATCTTTCCTTGGTGCATGACGGTCACTTTTTGTGCAATTTTCTTGACAAACTCCATGTCGTGTTCGATGACGATCACCGAGCGGTTGTTCGATATTTTTTTCAGAAGTTCGGCGGTAATTTCACGCTCTCGAACACTCATGCCGGCAATTGGTTCGTCAAGCATTAACAGCTCTGGCTCTTGCATCAACAACATGCCAATCTCAAGCCACTGCTTCTGGCCGTGAGATAACAAGCCCGCTTCCGTATTCAGCGTGTCGAGCAATCCAATCTCCTGGGCGACAGATTGAACACGATCGTTGACCTCGCTCGTGCATTTGAAAAACACGGCTCCTAGCACTGATCGTCCCTTCGGAAAGGACACTTCAAGGTTCTGGAAGACAGACAAGTTTTCGTAGATCGACGGCGTCTGAAATTTACGACCAATGCCCCGGCGAACACGAGTGAACTCGGGCAGGGTGGTCATCTCTTCGTTGTGAAACTTGATGCTACCCGCGGTTGCTTTTGTTTTGCCGCAAATCATGTCTAACAACGTTGTTTTACCGGCGCCGTTTGGCCCAATGATGACGCGTAATTCATTCTGGTCGACATAAAGGTTTAAGCTGTCGATGGCTTTAAAGCCATCGAATGACACGGTGAGATCCTCTATCGCCAGCACAAAGTCAGTGTTGCTGCTCATACTGGACTCCTTTCAATGATCAGGCTGGGTGGGGTAGCGGTTGGGTTCGTATCGAGCGAAGCCACGCAAGTTTTGTCAGTGCTCGATGCCTCAGTCTCAAGTGGTGCTTGGTCAAGGGTTTTGAGACGCTGCCTTAAAGCCAACCGCTCGGCATTGCGTTTCTTCCACCAAGGTTTAATCTTCTGATCCCACAGGCCTGCTAATCCCAACGGGAAAGCCATGGTGACACCGATAAACAAGGCGGCCATCAGAAACAACCACAGGTCAGGGAAGCTCTCGGAAAAAAGCGTCTTGGCAGCATTGACCAACAATGAGCCGTAAACGGCCCCTACCAGGCTCATTCGACCACCGACTGCGCATAAGATGACTAGCTCAATCGAAGGCACAATCCCGACGAAAGACGGCGACATGAAACCGACCTGAAGAGCAAAGAAAGCACCACCAATGCCAGACACGCCTGCCGCTAAGCAAAATACCGCGACTTTGAACATGGAGACGTCATAGCCTGAGAAACGCACTCTGTCTTCTTTGTCCTTCATCGCCAGCAAAAGCGTGCCAAACTTGCTTCGCTGCATCCAAGTGCCGATCAACACACAGAATAGTAGGGTGCCAGCACATGCGTAATAAAGAATGATTTTGGCTGAGTCTGTGCGTGTATCCCAACCCGCCATCGTCTTCAAGTCTGTCATGCCGTTCACGCCGCCGGTGTATCCCTGCAGCCCAATGATCAGCGTCATGAGGATCAGAGACACCGCCTGCGTGATGATGGCGAAGTAAACACCACCGACGCGACGCTTGAACATGGCGTAGCTGACGATGAACGCTAACAACACAGGGACAGCCACCACGGCGACAAAGGTAAACGTGAGGCTATGAAATGGCTGCCACCAGATGGGGAGAGCAGTGAGTTGATTCCAGTCCATAAAATCTGGAATGCCTGGTGTGGATTGAATTTTGGTCGTGATAGGATCCGATGCCTCAAGCTTTAGAAACATGGCCATGCAATAGCCCCCTAGACCGAAAAAGACACCTTGGCCGAGGCTCAAGACACCTCCCCAACCCCACAGCATGACCAGACCAATGGCCACGAATGCATACGTTAAATACTTGCCAATCAAATTCAGTCGAAAAATGTCGAAACAAGCGGGGAACACAATGAGCAAGATGCCCGCCAGGATCATGAAGCCGGCTAGACCGGGTTGCTTGAGAAATGTCTTGATAGCAGTCATGGTTGAAATCTCCGTGAGCGACCGGGGTTAGCGCCGAATCTTCGAGGCGAATAAGCCTTGAGGGCGGAACATCAAGACGATGACCACAAAAGAAAGGGTGAATACCTTTGCCATCGAACCAGTCATGAAAAACTCAGTAATGGATTGAATCTGAGCGATACCAAAGGCAGAGGCGGCGGTGCCTAGCAGGCTGGCTGCGCCACCAAACGTAACCACTAAGAAAGAGTCAACGATATACAGTGAGCCCGATGTCGGCCCGGTTGAGCCTATCGTTGTGAAGGCAGCGCCTGCGATCCCGGCGATGCCGCAGCCGATGGCAAACGTGAGTCTGTCTGTTTTTTTGGTGTTGATCCCGACTGCATTGGCCATGGGGCGGTTGCTCACCGTTGCCCTAACTCGCAGGCCCCAGCGGCTTCGGTACATCGCCAGCATGACGAAACCCGTCACCAAGAGCGTTAGCATCATGACGAACATGCCATTGATGGGTATATCAAGGCCTTCGTGCGGCGCCCAAGATCCTAGCAACCAGTCTGGCAGTGTCGGACTCACTTCTTTCGGGCTGATGAACGTGCGAAAACATTGTTGAAGGGCAAGGCTTAAACCCCAAGTCGCCAATAAGGTATCCAAGGGCCTCTTGTATAAATGTCGTATCAGCAACCATTCGGCTAGCCAACCGCCGATGAAAGCGAAAATGAAAGCCGCACCGATTGCAAAGGGAAAATACACGGGCGCCAGAGCGGGGGCATACTTCTCGGTCAGCGTCGATCCAAGGAAAACGGTATAGGCACCGATGGCCATGAACTCACCGTGAGCCATGTTGATAACACCCATTTGCCCGAAGATGATGGCGAGTCCTAGTCCCATGAGCAGCAACACTGCGAAAAGACTGAGACCGGCAAAACCTTGCATCACCGTGATATTGATAATTTCAGAGAGTTCCATGATGCATCCTTGTCTCGCAAAAGCTAAATTGCCTGACTTGAATTGAGATTGGCAAACTATTGCCAATCTCAACACTTAGTCCTTACTGATAACCCTTAGGGAATGGATCAGGTTTGATCAATTCGGGTGATTCGGCGACAACCTTGAACTGCCCGTCGGCCAACATCTGGCCAATACGCGCTTTGCTGAACAAATGGTGGTTATCGTCGATGCGCACGTAGCCTTCAGGTGCGCCCTTAAACTCGATGCCGGTTGAGGCCGTTGCAATCTTATCGACGTCAAAGCTACCGGCTTTTTCGCAGGTGTATTTCCAGAGCCATGGGCCGAGATAGCCTGCTTGAGTGACGTCACCAATCACTGACTTGGCACCATATTTTTCTTTAAATGCAGCAACAAACTTTTTGTTGTTTTCATTGTCCAGAGACTGGAAGTACTTCATGCAAGAATAGAAGCCCTCGGTGTTCTCACCACCAATACCAAGCAACTCATCTTCGGTCACCGAGATCGTGAGCAGCTTTTGTTTGGCTGAGGTGATGCCGGCTGCTTTGAGCTGCTTGTAGAAAGCCACGTTACTGCCGCCTACGACAGCTGCGTAAATCAGATCTGGCTTTGCTGCCTTGATCTTATTGATCAGCGAATTAAAGTTGGTGTTACCAAGTGGGTAGTATTCTTCGCCCACCACTTTTTGATTCAGGTGCTGCTCGATATGTTTGCGGGCGATCTTCATCGATGTGCGTGGCCAGATGTAGTCTGATCCCACGAGAAAATACGACTTAGTGCCAAGGTCTTTCGACGCCCAATCCAGTCCCCACAGAATCTGTTGGGTGGCTTCCTGACCGGTGTAAATGACGTTTTTACTTTGCTCGAGACCTTCATAAAAGGTTGGGTAGTAAAGCATGCCGTTCTCTTTTTCAAAGATAGGCAACACGGCTTTACGTGAGGCTGACGTCCAGCAACCAAACACGGCTGCAGCATGATCGTTGACCAAGAGCTTCTTTGCCTTTTCAGCAAATGTAGGCCAATCAGAGGCGCCATCTTCCTTGATCACTTTGATCTGTCGACCAAGCACACCGCCCATGGCGTTGATCTGGTCGATAGCGAGTTGCTCTGCTTGAATAGAGCCCGTTTCTGAGATTGCCATGGTGCCTGTGGCAGAATGCAACTGACCCACAATGACCTCCGTATCGGTCACCGCTAATTTGGTTGTGTTCACTTGCGACGTCGGTAGTTTCTGGGCACCAGCACGCATGGTTGCCGCGGCCAAGGCTAAACCGACGATACCTTGCAAAACCTGACGGCGATCACTACTGACAGGTAAATCGGACAATTCTGAAGGCTGCTTCTTCATTGGAGGGCTCCTGAGGTTGACAGACGAATAACCGTCTTGCAGTGAATTCTGCGTGATACTCGGGAGAACCCCAATACGTTAATTGACGTACACCGGGCTATCTCGGATAGAAATCCGAGTCATGATCAAAGCCCGATGCTGCCTCGATGATTTCATCAAATTGAGATGCTTGGCATAGTTCGTGCTTGAGTGCTGAGAAGGCTTTACTGAGGTTTAAACGATGACCATTGCGAATCAAAAAATTATTCGCATCCGACGCGACTACAACAGTTGGGTCGCCGACGAGTCGCTCGAGGATTTTGCGCTTCGATATACGCCCGTGTCTTTTCGAAAATGGTCTGAATGGAAGGTCGCGAATACTGCGTTGGGTGGTGTTTCCTTCCTGGCACTTGAGGCCATTGGCGCGGTCATGGCCTTAAATTACGGCTTTGCAAACGCCATGTGGGCTATCGTCGCTGTTGCTCTGGTTGCCGCATTGACTGGGCTCCCGATCAGCTATTTTGCAGCTCGTTACGGGGTAGATATTGATCTTCTCACGCGTGGTGCAGGGTTCGGCTACGTGGGGTCGACTATCACTTCACTGATTTATGCGGCGTTTACATTCATCTTTTTTGCGCTTGAGGCCGCGATTATGGCCCTTGCACTCAAGCTCTACTTAGACTGGCCGATATCGATTTGCTATGTGTTAAGCGCGCTGGTGATTATTCCTCTCGTGCTCAGGGGGATCACCTTGATTTCGCGCTTGCAACTTTGGACTCAGCTCGTTTGGCTAATCTTGCTGGTTTGTCCTTATGTGGCGATCGCTATCAAAGACCCGTCCGCGTTTGTGGAGTTCGTCGGTTTGAGTGGGCGTTTATCGGGTACGAGTGAATTTGGTTGGTTGATGTTCGGATCGGCGTTCACCGTGGCCTGTTCTCTCGTTGTTCAAATTGGTGAACAGGTAGATTATTTAAGATTTCTGCCTGAAAAAACCGCAAAGAACCGTTGCCGCTGGTGGACTGCTGTGCTTTTGGCTGGGCCTGGTTGGATTATCCCGGGGGCTGCAAAAATGGTTGGTGGCGCATTTTTAGCCTTTTTGGTGTTGCAGCAACAGTTATCGCCAGAGTACGCCAGCGAACCCACGAGAATGTACTTGGCCGGTTTCGCTTATGTGTTTCAGGATCCTGCTTGGGTCGTCGCCATCACCGCGCTTTTCGTGATTTTGTCGCAAGTCAAGATCAACGTCACCAATGCCTATGCGGGTTCCCTTGCTTGGTCAAATTTTTTCGCCCGAGTCACCCATAGTCATCCAGGCCGTGTCGTCTGGTTGGTGTTCAACGTGATTATCGCGACCTTGCTCATGACGTTGGGTGTATTTAAGGCACTTGAGCAAGTCTTGGGCTTGTACAGCAACATCGCCATTGCGTGGATTGGTGCGATCGTGGCCGATTTAGTCGTCAATAAACCCTTGGGTTTGTCACCTAAAGGTATCGAGTTCAAACGAGCCCACCTCTATGATATCAATCCGGTCGGGCTCGGTGCCACGCTGATCTCAGCCACCGTTGCGCTGGCGGCTTACGGGGGTATTTTTGGCGATGTCGCTCGTGCGTTTTCTCCCTTTATTGCACTATGCGCATCGTTTTTATTGTCGCCAGTGATTGCCTGGTTAACTCACGGAAAATGGTACCTCGCCAGACGCGCGTCAGATATCTCAACGGGCGGCAAAATTGTTCAATGCAGTGTTTGCGAAAATCACTTTGAAGCCCCTGATATGACGCATTGCCCCGCCTATGGCGCACCCATCTGTTCGCTCTGCTGCACGCTGGACTCGCGCTGCCACGATATGTGTAAAGTCGGTTCTCGAATTGACGAACAGTTTGCTGGTTGGATGACCCACGTGTTGCCCGCCTATATTTCTGATCGGTTTAAATCGCGTGCGGGCAGATTTTTAATTGTCTTTTTATCGCTCGCGTTTGTACTTGCGACCGTGATGGCTATTGCACTCACGCAAGAGGGAAGCGACCAGACGATTCCCTATGCCACTCACCTTGATGCATTTACGAAAATTTTTGTCATGATGATTCTGGTCGTGGCGGTCTGCAGCTGGTGGGTTGTGCTCATCAACGAGAGTCGTCAATTGGCGCAGGATGAATCAAACGCTCAGAGTCGGTTGCTGCAACGAGAGGTGGAAGCCTTGCGCCGAACCGATGCGGCACTGCAAGTGGCGAAGGATGTCGCAGAAAACGCCAATCGAGCCAAAACGCGCTACGTCGCGGGCATGACGCATGAGTTGCGCACACCTCTCAACAGCATTCTTGGTTATCTGCAAATTCTCCTGAAGACAGAATTAAAAGATCGAAAACAGGTTGATGCCCTCAAGACGATACAACGTAGTGGCTTGCACATGGCGTCATTGGTGGATGACTTGTTGGATTTAGCTCACATCGAGTCAGGCAGAATGCGTCTTGAGACCGCAGCAATGCCGCTCAAACTATTGCTCGATGAGATCGTTCATATGATTGAACCTCAGGCTGCCGCACGAGGGTTGAGATTTGAGTATGAGGTGGTGGGTTCTGTGCCTGACTGGGTAAAGGGAGACGCTAAGCGGTTGACGCAGGTGCTTATCAATTTGTTAGGCAATGCAATCAAATTTACCGATCAAGGTAGCGTGACACTTCGGGTTGATGCGCATGCAGAAGTACTTGTGTTTTATGTCATCGATACCGGCGTCGGTGTTGCCCCGCAGGATCAACAACGTATTTTTCTTCCCTTTGAAAGAGGAGGGGCAGCGCGCCGCAGGGGAGAGCCAGGTACTGGCCTTGGCTTGACCATTACGGGCTTGCTGACGTCTATGATGGGCGGCGAATTGTCCATGCAAAGTGTTCAAGATCAAGGTAGTTCATTCTGTGTCAGGCTTTATCTTCCTCAAGTTGATGATCCCGGGCCGTTGGTTCAGTCTGTTGGCCAGATCACGGGCTACGAAGGCCCAAGAATCACCCTGCTGGCAGTTGATGATCAGCCTGATCAAAGACAAATGTTGGCAGCGTTACTGCGACCCTTAGGTTTTACCGTTAACGAAGCGGCCAGTGGCAGCGAGTGTTTAGATAGCTTGCAGATCGATCTGCCCGATGCCATTTTGCTCGACATTTCGATGGATGAAATGGATGGTTGGCAAACAGCTCGAGCAGTAAGAGTCAGAGGTTATCGTGATTTGCCGATTATTTTGGTGTCGGCCAATCTCTTTGATAATCAGATCTCCAAGCTTGAAGAGGCTCAGTGTCACGCCTTTGTCGGCAAACCGGTCCTCGAATCTGAGTTGTTGGGCGTGCTTGGGCGTTTTCTCAAGATCAAGTGGATCAACGTCAGCTTAACGGGGCTGGGGACGACATTACCCCCTGCATCCGAACAGCAACCACTGACGCCCGAGATGATTCCAAGCGAACTCAGTGTGCGACTGTCACCCTTGCTGCATATCGGTCACATGCAAGGCTTATTGAATGAACTTGAACTGTTTCGCACGCAACATTCGGCGCACACGGTGCTGTGCGAGACTTTGCGGTCGATGGTGACAAGGTTTGAGTTTGAATCTTTGATTGAACTGACCAGAACGAGCAGCCATGACTGAAACTGAAATGACCCAACGATCGGTGGTATTGATTGTCGATGATGACCCCCAAAGTTTAGGCATGCTTTATGAGTCACTTGAACAAGCAGGTTACAGCGTCTTGGTAGCTTTGGATGGGCCGACCGCGTTAAGTCGGCTGCAAATGGTGTCTGTTGACGCGGTCTTACTGGACGCCGTGATGCCCGGCTTGTCGGGTTTCGAGACATGCCTACAAATTAAATCGAACCCGATACTGGCGCATTTACCTATTATCTTTATGACAGGGCTGTCCGAGACTCAACATATTGTTCAAGCATTTGAGAGCGGCGGGGTAGACTACGTCGTCAAGCCCGTTCGTATCGAAGAGGTGTTAGCGAGATTGCAAACCCATATTCGTAACGCGAAAGAAGTCAGGCTTGCTCGAGAGGCTGTTGATATTGCCGGGTTTGGCGTCATTGTCATTGATGCTCAAGGTCGGGTGGCTTGGCAGTCCCCACAGGCCAAACAGTGGTTGCCGCGCGCGGTGCCTCCTCGGCAATGGATGGCGCTCATGGCAGCAGACGGGCCTCACGCCTGTTTGCCTGACTATCCAGAGCTATCTTTAAGAAACCTTGGACTAGTCGGGCTTGGTGAGACCATGCTACTCATCGCCAAGCGAGACCTACCATCCGGGGATGCAACCCGTTTGCAAAACGCGTCCTTAACACCTCGAGAGAGTGAGGTGTTGTCCTGGCTTGCGAAAGGAAAGACCAACCGGGATATTGCCGATATTCTTGGCATGAGCCCGCGAACGGTCAATAAACATCTAGAGCATATTTTTGACAAGCTGGGTGTTGAGACCCGAACGGCAGCGGCAGCAATAGGCGCTCATTTATCAAAAGAGTAGCGCCTCAATGGTGTTTTGGTTGATGGCAGAGTTATGCGTTCAAAATTAGTTGCGTGCGCAACTAAATTTGTTTATATTATGCTGGTACTAAATCATGTTGAGACCTATGCCTAACGACCACTATCAGCTAAGTAGGGCGCTGACTTATCGGCTGCATCGATTGCATAAGCTCAGCGATCTGGAAAGTCAGCGCTCATATCCTGAGGCGACAGGCCTTTCTCTCAGCGACGGGCGGTGCTTGGGTGCAATTGGTGCTTTTGGGCCATTATCGATTAGCGATTTGGCGAACCGGGCGAACTTAAACAAAGGTCAAGCTAGTCGAGCAGCACAGGCGCTGGTCGATCAGGGTCTCGTGGCTAAGCATACTAACGGGCTGGATGGTCGTGGGGTGAGCTTAAGCCTGACGCCTGCTGGCAAGAAGGTTTGGCTAAAAACGGTAGCGATGATTGAGCGGCGCAATCAAGAAGTGTTTGGTTGCTTATCACTGAAAGAGTCAGAGACGCTTGGCCGGTTACTCGACAAGCTGCTCAGACATACAGAACAGGGAATGACGCTCGGTGATAGTAAAAAAAGGGGATGACAACATGCAGACACAAGGGGTGCATCACGTGGCTTATCGCTGCAAGGATGCTAAAGAGACAGTAGCATGGTACCAACAGCATCTGGGGATGAAGTTCGTTCTGGCGATCGCAGAAAATCAAGTGCCTTCAACCAAAGCCCCTGATCCGTATATGCATGTGTTTCTGGATGCGGGTGGGGGCAATATTCTGGCATTTTTCGAATTGCCCACTCAGCCGCCGATGGATCGGGATCACAACACGCCCGGGTGGGTGCAACACCTCGCGTTTAAGGTCGAATCTTATCAAGCATTGGTTGAGGCAAAAGCCAGCCTCGAGTCGAACGGCGTTCAGGTGCTTGGCCCCATTGAACACACGATTTTTAAAAGTATTTATTTTTTCGATCCCAATGGCCATCGTCTTGAGCTCGCTTACGACTGTGGGACGGCGGCCATGTATCAACAGCTTGATGAGGTGAAGTGGGCGATGCTAGAAGAATGGGCGGCAACCAAAAAGGCGCCCATGCACGCAGCATGGATGCACGACGGCAGCAGGGGGGGGTGACCATGCACACCATTAATCAAACACACGACATCGCGCTAAAGAGTTGGGTCGACAGCGCAAACATCCCAGAAAACGATTTCCCTATTCAAAATCTGCCGTTTGCAAACTTTCGGAGAAAGTCCACCCACGAAACTTTTAGAATTGGCGTTGCCATTGGCGATCAGCTTGTTGATCTCGCCGCTTTAGCAGACACGACCCTGTGTTCAGGTCTTGCGCAAGAGGCGCTGCTGGCAGGCAGTCATGACGGTCTTAATGCATTAATGCGACTGGGCCATCACGCCTGGTCTGCGCTGCGCTCAGCGCTTTCTGACATGCTCGCCCAAGGATATCGCAACCAACAAGTCGTACAGCGCTGCTTGGTGCCACAGACCATGGTTGAATACGCGGTGGCTGCGAGCATTGGTGACTACACTGATTTTTACACGTCGATTGAACATGCAACGAACGTCGGTAAACTATTTCGACCCGACAATCCGTTACTGCCTAATTACAAGTGGTTGCCTATTGGCTATCACGGTCGCGCCTCAAGTGTCGTGGTGTCAGGTAAGAATTTCCACCGGCCGCTGGGTCAAACGTTAAGCCCTGGTCAGCAGATACCCAGTCTTTCCACGTGTGGGCGGCTCGATTTTGAGCTTGAATTGGGGATCTATATTGGTACGGGTAACGTCTGGGGTCACGCGATCCCGCTTGACGAAGCAGAACAACACATTTTTGGCCTCTGTCTGCTCAATGATTGGTCGGCCCGAGACATCCAAGCATGGGAGTATCAGCCACTTGGGCCGTTTTTGGCGAAAAGTTTTTGCACCTCAGTGTCGCCCTGGGTCGTGACGCTTGAGGCGCTGGCGCCTTACCGCACGTCCTTGCCACGCCCGTCGACAGATCCTCAACCGTTGTCGTATTTGAAGTCAGATCACAACACGCAACTGGGTTCGTTCGACATTGAGCTGGCAGTGCAACTGCAAACAGAGCAGATGAGAAAAACAGGCATCGAACCCTGTGTGGTGACGCAGTCTAACTATCGATATGCGTATTGGACAGCCGCTCAACTCGTGACTCATCACACTGTGAACGGCTGCAATCTGCGAGGCGGTGACTTGTTTGGCACAGGGACATTATCAGGCCCCAACGCAGGTGAAGCTGGCGCGCTCATTGAACTCACCGCGGGTGGTCAAACGCCCCTTGTTTTACCGAGTGGTGAAAGAAGAACCTTTCTCGAGGATGGGGATGCAGTCACGCTGCGCGGAGGGTGCAAACGGGAGGGCTTTGCACGCATTGGTTTTGGTGAATGTGTTGCGCAAGTATTGCCAGCAATCGTTGCTTAAAAGGGATAAATATGTCTGATCTTTTTGAAAATCCAATGGGTTTGTGTGGCTTCGAATTTGTCGAGTTCGCCTCGCCTGAATCGGACAAACTTGAGCGTGTCTTTGAGTTGATGGGATTCTCGTTAGTCGCTAAACACCGTTCAAAAGATGTTGTCTTGTATCGGCAAGGTGACATCAACTTTATTGTCAATCGCGATCCTAAAAGTCTTGCGGGGTACTTTTCAGCCGAGCATGGTAGTTCGGCATGTGCGCTGGCGTTTCGTGTCCGTGACGCTCATCATGCTTACGCGAGAGCCCTTGAACTGGGGGCTCAGCCGATTGAAATCCCGACAGGTCCCATGGAGCTCAGGCTACCAGCGGTTAAGGGGATTGGCGGCGCACCACTCTATCTGATTGATCGGTTTGAGGATGGCAAAAGCATTTACGACATTGACTTCGAGTTTCTGCCTGATGTCGATAGACATCCCCGAGGGCACGGATTTAAAGTGATCGATCACCTGACCCACAACGTGTATCGTGGTCGGATGAGCTTTTGGGCGAGTTTTTACGAAAAAATCTTCAATTTCCGAGAGATTCGCTATTTTGACATCAAGGGTGAATACACGGGGCTGACCAGTAAGGCGATGACGGCCCCCGACGGCATGATTAGAATCCCCCTTAACGAAGAGTCGAGCCGGGGCGGTGGTGGTCAGATCGAAGAGTTTTTAATGAAGTTCAACGGCGAGGGGATTCAGCACATCGCACTGCGCTGCGATAACTTGATCGAAAGCGTCGATGCCTTGCGAAGAGCAGGGATACCGTTGATGACGGCTCCGCCACAAACTTACTACGATATGTTGTCTGAGCGGTTACCTGGTCACGGTGAGCCGGTGGCTGAGCTTCAAGCACGAGGGATCTTGCTTGACGGTTCAACGGCGCAAGGTGATCCAAGACTGTTATTGCAGATTTTTTCAGAGGCTTTGCTGGGCCCCGTCTTTTTTGAATTCATTCAGCGCAAGAAAGATGAAGGGTTCGGCGAAGGAAACTTCAAAGCGCTGTTCGATTCCATGGAAAGAGATCAGCTAAGACGAGGGACGTTGACCGTCTAGCGGCTAGCCATGATCGACTTGACCTAGATAGATACGTCGGACTTGTTGATTGTCAGCCAATTCTTGCGCAGGCCCGTGCAACACGGTTTTGCCTGTCTGAAGCACATAAGCGTAATCGGATACCTCCAACGCCAGTTGCACGGATTGTTCGGCGATCAACAACGTCAAACCGCCTTGATTGAGCAAGGTCAGTGTCTCGTACATAGACTCAACGATCGCTGGTGCCAGGCCTAGGCTGGGTTCATCGAGTAACAAAATTTTGGGTTTACTCATCAGCGCACGTCCGACTGCGAGCATCTGACGTTCACCACCGGATAGCGTGCCCGAGCGTTGTTTACGACGCTCTTTCAATCGCGGGAAGAAAGAGAAAACTTGATCCAGTAGGTCAGCGATGTGCCTTTTCTCACTCAGTGCAGTGGTGCCGAGCATCAAGTTTTGCTCAACGGTCTGCTGGGTGAACAGGTGCCACCCTTCTGGGGCTAATGCCACGCCCTTGCCAACGATTGAGTAAGCAGGCTGGCCAGCGATGTTCTCACCAGACCAGTGGATGGATCCCGTGCTGGGTTTAACCAAACCAGCGATAGCGTTTAAAGTGGTCGTTTTTCCAGCGCCATTTGACCCAAGTAAGGCAACAATACTGCCGGGCTGTACTGTAATTGAAACGTCTTGCACGCCCACAAGATCACCATAGCGAACTTCAAGATGGCTGACCTCTAACATCTGTAAGCTGTTGTTCATAGGCCTTGCTCATCAGCAGATAGACGAGAAGCGTGAGTGCTTGGTGATTTGTTTCTCACTAACGAGCGTCCAAGATAGGCTTCAATGACCGCTTGATTATTCATGACATCGGAAGGCGCGCCACTGGCGATGACATGGCCTTGGTTAAACACCGTGACTCGTTGAGTTAATGTCAAAATGACTTCCATGATGTGCTCAACGATGACCAACGTGATACCTGATTCATGAATTTGTTGAACCAGTTCAATGGCTTTCTGTACTTCGACAGGGGTTAGTCCGGCCAGCGCTTCATCAAGCAACATGATCTCAGGATCGGTGGCCAGAACTCGCGCGATTTCCAGGCGTTTGCGCCCCGGGGTGCCCAAACTTTTTGCTTTTTGCTTTGCAAGATCAGTGAGTCCGGTTGTTTTCAAAATCCCGTGGGCAACTTCACGCGCATCGTTGACGCGAGGGTGTCTGAGAAAAGCCCCCACCATGACGTTTTCAAGGATCGTCATATCCTCAAAGGTTGCAGGTACCTGAAATGTTCGTCCAATACCGAGCTTGGCATGTGCCTCGGGCGATTTCATGGTGACTTCTTGATTGTTCAACCAGATCCGGCCGCCACTGGGAACTAAGTCGCCAACGAGACAATTGAAGAATGTTGATTTTCCCGCCCCGTTCGGCCCAATCAGCCCAATAATTTCACCTTTCTCAACGGCGATAGACGCCTTCGCGACGGCCTGGAAGCCACCAAAGGTCATATTCACGTTTTCCGCTTTAAGCAGCATCGCGATGACCCTCGCGTTTGAGGTGACGCCGTTCTTGAAAACGTTCCCAAATTTCAAGTAACCCACCGGGTTCGAAGCGGGCAATGAGCATGATGATGCCACCGTAAAGAATATAGGTGAAACCGGTGCCACTGCCCCCAAACAGGCTATTGGTTTCAGATTGCAGCGGGATCAGGATAATTGCGCCCAACAGCGGCCCTAATAGTCGACCCGCACCGCCCAACGCTGCAACAATGACCATGTTGACCGAGACCAGGATACCGAGTCCACTTGCAGGGTCAATAAAACCAAATTTTGCGGCATATAGCGAACCTGCCAAAGATGTAAAGGTCGCGCTCAGCATAAAGATGTAGAGTTTGTAGCGGCTGACGGGGACGCCTAAACTGCGGGCCGCTCGTTCTCCGGCCTTAATGGCGCGAAGGTAATAGCCAAAGCGGCTGCGCTCGATCATCAATGTCAAACCTAGCAAGAGGGCTAGCACGCCGAGAAACATGTAGTAGTAGGGGATCGAACTGCGAAAGACCAGATCAGTCCAGTCGCGTGCAATGGCAGGGCCTGTCAGGCCAACCGAGGCGCCCAGAAAATCCCAGTTTCCCACGACGATACGCACCAGCTCTGCGACCGCGATGGTAGCCATGCTGAAATAGTGACCACTTAGTCTAAAGGTCGGAATGCCAATCAAGATCGCGATGACAATACTGATCAGAATGCCAATCGGAAAACCAAACAGAGGGCTGACGCCCCAGAGTTTGTAACAAAGCAACGGCATGTAGGCGCCTGCGCCAAAAAAGACAGCGTTACCGACAGATACTTGACCAGCGTAGCCTCCAATCAGATTCCACGCAGAGGCAGAGATAGCAGCAAGTAGTACCAGTGAACCGAGTTGTTCATAGTAAGGGTTGTTAAAACTGATCGGGAACCCGATCAACACGACAGCCAGCGCAATCCAACCGATACGTTTCATCAAGATTTTCCCATCAGTCCGCGCGGACGAACCCACAACACCAACACGAACAGGGCGTACACCGCCACATCCTGATACACCGGGCCCAAATAAAAGGCTGACAAGGATTCAATCAACCCAATCAACAACCCGGCAAACATCGCGCCCGGTACGCTGCCAAAACCACCGAAGGTGACGACGACAAAGGCGATTAAACCCAAGGATTCGCCAACCGTCGCAGAGATTGGGTAGAACGTGGCAATCAGAGCCCCTGCGATCCCTGCGCTAGCGCCCGATAAGCCCCATGCGATAGCTTGCATTCTGTCCGGTTTGATGCCCATCAGCATGGCCGCGTTGCGATTTTCTGCGACGGCAAGAATACGGCTGCCAAGCATGGTGCGGGTGAGCAGCAAATGCATCGCGATCGTGATGAGCAAGGCGACAATGCCTGCGATCAATTTCGGTGCACTCAAGAGGATTCCGCCGACGTTGTAGCTTGATCCCAGGATGTCCTCAGGCAAACCGACAAAATTCGATCCAAACGCCCAAAAAGCGGTGTATCTCAGCACCAACACCAAGCCGAAGGTTGAAAGAATCTGCCCGAGCATTGGGCCGCGCATGACGTGCCTGATGAGATAAAAGTACACCAGCACGCCAAGCACAAAAAGTAAAATGGCGGCAGCAAGTCCAAAGCTTGCCACACCAAAGTGCAAGAGCGTGAAAGACCAAAACGCAACGTACATGCCGAGCATGACAAACTCGCCGTGTGCAAAGTTGATGACATTCATCATCCCCCACACCAAGGTCAATCCCGACGAAAAAAGGGCATACACCGACCCGATTAACAGGCCGGCGACGATCACCTGAACAAGCACCATAAGACGTTACCCTTCTTGTATCAGGTCAGGCGTGCGACGTTGTGATTTAGTTCCAGCCCTTGTAGGGATAGACTAATGGCTTCTCAGCACCGCGTTTGGGCCAGATTGAATAATACTTATCGCCAGTCAGTTGGATGATGTAGGTTGCCGCCAAGGTGTTTTGACCTTTTTCGTCAAACTTGACACCCTTGTAGCCCATCACCATTTGCTCAGCTTTCATGTCAGTTTTTTGCAAAGCTGCTTGAATGGCCTCTGGCTTTGTAGATCCCGCACGGTTGATCGCATCGGCCATGACCCAGAATGCCTGCATATCACGACCACTGGTGTCATCCATATCTTGACCGGTCTTTGCCTTAAACATCTCATTGATGCGCCAGGTTACGCTGTCCTTGGGGCCAGTCGTCCATGCGCTGCGATTGACAACCCCTTGTGCCAAGGGTGCGGCCGCTTTAATAAAAGCCGAGTCCGAAAAGCCCGAATCATCACCGATGAGCAATGGTGGGAGGTAATCCAGACTTTTCATGGTTTTAACGTACAGAATGGCATCTGACGTATAGGAAATGAAAATAATGACATCAGGGCGCTTCTCTTTCAACTGCAACACTTGAGCCGAGACGTCAGCGCCGTTTGCGTTGTAAGGGATCGTTGCGGTCACATTAAAGCCATGTTTGACAGCAACGTCTTTGATGCTACCCGAGACAGAGACACCGTAGTCGGTGTTTTCATAAACGAGCGCAATGTTGTTCGCTGGATGACCATCTTTCTTAAAGTCCTCGAGGTATTCCATGTAAGCATTGGCAAAGTCCGTTGCGACTGGGGTGGTGCGAAAGGTCCATTTGAAGCCCCTCTCGGTAATATTGGTCGCCACGCTATCGCCAATGACAATGGGTGTCATATTGCGCTCGGCAATTGCAGTGGCTGTCACCGCCACCGAAGATTGGTAGACGCCGACGATACCCGCGACTTTCTCCTGTGTGATCAATCGTAGGGCTTGCGCTTGGCCTTCACTGGGATTGCCCTGGTGATCGGCCGTGACCAGTTTGATCTTTGCACCGCCTAGGTTAGGTAATCCTTTACCAGCGCCGAGTGGCAACGTCTCGAACCCAGGTTGTGGATTGTTGATAATGTCGGCCGCGATTTCGATCGCGGCAACCGCGGATTTGCCCGCATTTGCCGAGTTACCTGACAACGGAAACATCACACCGATCTTCACGTCATCAGCAGCGAAACTAGTGGTTGATACCATGCCCAGCGAAAGCACTGCTGCCGAAACAAAGCTGAATGTTTTAAACATGTTCATGGGGTCGGTCTCCTGTTGTCGCTTGAGTATAGCTGCGGGTGAACTGATTCGTCGGCTAGGGTTTCCCCTGCAAAGAGAACTAGCGGTCGAGTAACAAACTGGCGTTAAAACCGGTGGCGCAAGCCGCTCACCAAGAGATAACTGTTGACACCACTGACAAAGCCAGCGTTCGTTGCATAAGACGTTGCCGCGTAGAGGTCGGTTCGTTTGGATAGGTCGTATTGATATCCAACGCTATAGATGTTTTGGCTCGACACACCTGCTGCCGCATTGCTCGACCCCGTATTATGGGCTTGTGTCCACGACGTAAAGATTTTCGACGCTGCGCCGAGAGGGAAGGTAGCCCCCAGCATAACAGCGTTGTAGCGCATATCTGGATCAAACATGATCGACCCTTGTCCACCCCCCCAAGAGACACCATCAACACTTGCCTTGCCGTTGCTGGTTGCTGATATGGCTTGGTTGTTGATCGTCCCCCCCGCGTTTTGCCCAAAGGCAAAGGATAGGACCATCCAGTCGATCTCATATTTGCCGCCCAAAATCCATTCTCGGATATTTCCCGGGCGAGACAAGGCATCTGGTACCTGGGCACTTGCGTCAGGCATGACCTGATCAAAACTAGCCGCGAGCACCAGTGGCCCACTGGTGTAATTCATCCCCAGGGTGATGAGCCGAGTGTTGTTCATCGTGTTGAAGTTGTAGTCAGCAGCGGTCGCGCTGATCGCGGTTACACCGTTGTAATAGGTGGTGTTCATTTGTGGTGCGAACGAGTAACCTGCCCCGACTTTTAATCCATGGATGGGTTCGACCATCACTTTGAGCAAATTACTATATTTCGTGTTTGAGTTTGACGACCCGAATGCCATCGCCATCCTTGCTTGGCCAAAGCCGCCACGAAAGGGGTCGATTGGTAAAAAATTCTCAAGCGCAAAACTGCTTTGACGGCCGAATCTGACGTAACCCAGATCTTGTTTGGTGGCACCTATCCAAGATTGCAATCCAAAGATTCTGCCGCCTGAGAGCAGTGCACCGTCGTTGGTTTCAAAGCTGCTCTCGAGGGTGAAGTTGACGCTATAACCAGCACCTAAATCCTCGGCACCACGCATCCCCCACCTGGACGTCGTCTGTGAGCCACTGGATAAACCGGCTCGCGCGGCGCTATAGGTGCTGTTGCCACTGATATTTTGGTAAAGCAAACCTGAATCGATGATGCCATATAAAGTCACCCCTGATTCTGCGTGGCTGGCACTGATCAAGAGTAGCGCAACAGCGAAGGCAAATTGTTTTTTAATCATGGCCATAGAAGGTTGAGCCAGCGGTTGTCCGAGCAGCAATTTCAGCGCTGCAGCGGACAGCTGGGTCGGGCTTTAAACGCCCGTGTTTGGCATGCGGATGACGATTTTGCCGACGTGTGCATTGGTCTCCATCATGGCTTTTGCTTGGGCCAGATCAGCAAACGGGAAGACCTCATCAACCAGGGGCTGAATGCTTCCGTCACCAAGAAAGGGCAGAATATCTCGCTTAAACGCAGGCAAGAACTCGGCTCTCTGTTCAGGGGTGCGCAACTTATTTGACACGCCGAAAAACCTCAATCGCTTGGCGTGCAGTGCCTGCAGATCGATCTCCGCGCTGAGGGTATTGTCGACGTAGCCGACCATGGCAAACCGAGCTTCAAATGCCATGCATTTAACGTCTTCGGCGAACACGGTTCCGCCGACGGTGTTGACGACCAAGTCAACCCCTCGTCCGTTGGTAACTGACAAAACTTCGTTGGCGAAGTCTGGTTGGCGTGTGCAGATGCCAACATCCAGACCGTGCTGTTTGAGCCTGGCCAGCTTGTCTGGCGAGCCTGACGTCCCAATCACCTTGGCGCCAATTGCTTTGGCGTACTGCAGGGCACAAACACCGACACCAGACGATACCCCGTTAATGAGCAGCCACTCATGGGCTTTTAATTCACCCTGGAGCGTCAACATGTCGTGCACGACCAAAAAGGCCAAAGGCGCACTCGCTGCTTGTTCGAAGGACAGATTTGCAGGGATAAGCATGGCTTCTCTTGTGTCCATGCAGGCGTATTCTGCAAAGGCACCTTTGCAACGACCCATGACTCGATCGCCGACCGCGAATCCTGAGACCGCTTCGCCCAGACCGGCAATGACACCAGCCCCTTCCATGCCAATCTGGGTGGCCTGATCACCTTTGTGCAGGCCATGGCCGACGACGAACTCGCCTCGGTTCAAACTGGCTGCTTTTAGTTCGACAAGTACTTGGTTTGGACCAGGCGTCGGTATATCGATGGATCTGGTTTCTAAGGTGGTTTGACCTTCTTTCGTGTGCATCCAGTATGACAACATCATTGAACCTTTATCAGTTGGTGAGGCAATCTCTAAACGGAATTCGCTTTTATGTTGCGTTGACTAACTAGCCATAGCAGGGCGAGGGCGACCATGGCAATAGGGATGAGGGATCCATAATTCATCCAGTCCCATCCCTTGGTGGTGAGTAGGGCACCCGAGCTCAGGGAAGTGACCGCCATCACGGCAAACACACAAAAATTGATGGCGCCCTGGGCTTTGTCTTTTTCCTCAGGCTTGTAGGCGTTGAGTGCCAGGGTCGTACTGCCGACAAAAAGAAAGTTCCAGCCGACGCCCAGCATGAACAGTGCTGCCAGAAAGTGACGCAGGTCAACACCCGTCAATGCGATCGCAACGCAAACGAGATTCAGCAGCAACCCAATCGACATGACTTGAATTGCGCCGATCTTTTTTATTAAGGAACCAGTAAAAAAACCTGGCGCGAACATGCCGATGACATGCCATTGCAACACCAGCGCCGCATCCGAAAACGGAAATCCGCAGACATCCATCGCGAGGGGCGTTGCCGCCATGAGCAAATTCATGATGCCGTAGCCAAGGGAGGCGCCTAACGCACTCACAAAAAACAGGGGTTGTTTGATGATGTCGATAAGTGGCCGGCCACTCGTTTTTGGTGCTTCTGTTCGTGCGTCATCGGGGAAGTGAATCTGGGCCATCAGAATGTAGGCAACCACCCCGATCAGCGCTAAGGCAAGATAGGGCCCCATGAAAGGGATGCTCAGTGCATCTTTAGTCAGCACCGTCATGCTCGGGCCAAAAATGCCACCCATCAAACCACCTGCCAGCACCCATGAGACCGCCTTTTCGCGCATGCTGGGGTGAGCAAGCTCGGGCGCAGCAAATCGGTAGATTTGCCCATTGGCGTTGTAATAGCCAGCGACGACGGTACCCGTGATGAGCAGTATGAAACTGTGCAGGCTCACGGCCAAAGCACAGAGAAGTGCTGACAAGATAGCGACGACGATACCGAATTGGAACGACTTTTTTCTACCATAGCGGCGTTGAGTTTTGGCGACGATGCTCGTTGAGAGGGCGCCTCCCACCACATAGCCCATGAGTGGCAAGGTCGCTAACCACGGGATGGGGGTCAGTGAAAAACCCACTAACCCGTTAATGGCCGCAAACGTCACGTTATTGGTTAAAAACAGCCCCTGACAGACAATCATCATCACCAGGTTTCGATTGAACAGCTTGTGTTTTGTCGTCATGAGTGGGTGTTTTTGTAGTTTTGAGACCAATTCATTTGATATTACCCGCTCGGCGCACTCTCGGGTAGGGCGTGCATTGATCTATGATGCCCTCATAAAAATCCGTTCAATTGATGGGGGACACACAGCATGCTTAGACTCGATGGCAAGGTGGCACTGGTAACCGGTTGCGGTACGCGCGGTGAAGGGTGGGGCAACGGCAAAGCAATCACCGTTTTGCTCGCTCGCCAAGGAGCAACAATTTTTGGCGTAGATCGAGATCTCGAAGCGGCTCAAGTCACCCAGCAACTCGTGCAAAGCGAAGGCGGCAACGCTTTTGTGATGGCCGCTGACGTGACAAGCGCTGAGGATGTTCAGAAGATGGTTCAGGCCTGTCTCGAACGGTTTGGCCGAATTGATATTCTGATCAATAACGTGGGGCAATCAGAGCCAGGAGGGCCCGTCGAAATGAGCGAAGCGACGTGGGATAGTCAGCTCGACTTGAACGTCAAATCAGCCTTTTTAACCATGAAATCGATCTTGCCAATTATGGAAAAACAAGGCAGTGGCTCGGTGATTAGTATCTCGTCCGTCGCCGGCCTGCGATACGTCGGCAAGCCTCAGGTGGCCTATGCGGCGGCAAAAGCAGCCTTGATGCAATTGACCAAAACCACCGCAGTTTTATATGCAAACAAAGGGATTCGGCTGAACTGTGTGGTACCCGGTTTGGTGTTCACTCCGTTGGTCAAGCGATTGGCAGATAAATACGCAGGTGGTCAGTTCGAGGCTTTCGTTGAACATCGCCACCAGCAGGTTCCCGCGGGGCATATGGGTGATGCATGGGATGTGGCTCATGCCGTGCTGTTTCTAGCGAGCGACCAAAGCCGCTACATCACCGCGCAAGACATCGTGGTTGACGGCGGCTTGATTGCCGCCACCAAGTAATCAATAGCCCAAACCCATCGCTAGTCTGCCGTTGCACCAGACTGTTTGACCACGACGGCCCACTTTTTTGTTTCGTCTGCAATGGTTTTGCCAAAGTCTTCAGGTGTGCCTGGGATGGGCAATCCACCGAGTTCGAGCAGTCTCTCTCTCATTTTGGGTTCTGCCAGGGCTTTGTTAACCTCGGCATTAATCCGATTGATCGCGGCTTTCGGAGAGCCTTTAGGCATTGCTAGGCCAAACCATGCCGTCGCCTCGTAATCTGGGATGGTCTCGCCAATAGAAGGCACGTCAGGCATCGATGGTTCGCGCTTGGCCGAGGTCATGCCGATTGCCTTTAAGCGACCACCATTGATGTGCGGTGCCGATGAAGGCAAATTATCAAACATGACCTGTACCTGCCCTGCAATCAGATCGGTGAGCGCGGGACCTGCGCCCTTATACGGCACGTGGGTCATGTCACACCCTGACATGGATTTGAAAAGTTCCCCAGACAGGTGAACCGATGTGCCGCTACCCGAGGATGCCATATTGATTTTGCCTGGATTCGCTTTGCAATAGGCAATGAATTCAGCCACGTTGTTCACGGGTAGGTTCACTTTTGTGATTGCCATCACATTGGGCGTACGAACGATGCCAGCGACCGCATCGATATCACGTAGAAAATTGAAATGCAGCTTTGGGTACAACGTCGTATTGATGCCGTTCGCCGGATTTGCCAGCAGCATCGTGTAACCATCAGGGGCCGAATTCACCACGTATTCTGTGCCAATGTTGTTACCACCACCGGGCTTGTTCTCGACGATAACTTGCTGCCCGAGCTTTTCAGACAAATTGGCAGCAATGAGGCGTGCCAGGACGTCTGTGGTTCCGCCAGGTGCGTAGGGTACGACCAATTTGATGGGATGTGAAGGATACACATCTGCTTCGGCTGCGAAAGCACTGAGTGCCATCATCGAAACAAACACGGCACCCATCCAGGGTAGAAATCTTTTCATGTTGATAATCCCATAAACTGCCACGATTGATCTTGTCTAGAAAGCGATCTTAACTGTAAAGTCGCGGGGGGTTAGTCTGGCGGGCATCTGCTTTTATAACAAAAAGCTAACGACGAGAAGTCATATTCGCGATAGTATCAGGCTGTTGAGGCCGGTTTTTAGCGTAATCCCGATGTAGATCTTATGGAAATCTCACAAATACAGGTCATGTACCTTGACCAAGAAGACAGGATGCTGATGCGTATGAACTTGGGCGCAGATAAACACCTGAGTCTCGTGGTCACACGGCGCATTTGTCGGTTCATGCTCGAACGTCTCTCGATATTTTTAAAAATTGACGGTCTGATCGGTCAAACGCCAGCCCCGAATAGTGCAAATGATTACTTTGGTCGCGCGCAATCGAGACCCATTCCAGTCGAGGCGCAACGGTTTGACGGTAACACGGACAACTGTGCGACCGAGGGCGAGGATACCCAAAGCGGCCGAGGTCTGGGTGGTCATGCGAAAGTTGCGATGAGCCCAGCGCCGGCACCCAAGATAACGGTCGCACCAAAAGAAAGTATGCCCTTCCAAGAAAGGCCTCAGGCAGGCAATTTGCTTGGGGCTGATGTCGAGCCAGCCTTAGTGGCAGATGCTGCCTGCGCGTTTGCGCCAGATCTCCTGACGTTCGAGTTCATGATTACCGGTCGCAACTCTTTCAACGTCAGCCTTGCACGGGATCTTGGGTTAGGCTTGCACTCGCTACTGAATGCGGTTGCCGGTCACGCCCATTGGTTTGTGACCATCAATGTCATGAACAATCCAGTAGAGACATCGCTGGAAGATGATTTTCCCAAAGAGTACAAACCCAGCAGCACCTATCACTGACAACAATCGGCTAGCTCTCGTTTGGTTTTATGGGGGTTTACGCGAAGGTCTGTTCGATAAATAACATGTTTGTGACACAATTGCAGTAAAAATGTCACATGCGGACGCTAAAGTCCGAGGCTCATATCGAGATAACTGGGGATAGCATGAAATTGAAGATCTCTCGCACCGTAGCGACGGTTTGTTTGACTGCCGCAACGCTGACCGTTGCTGCGCCATCGTACGCCGCTACTGAAATCATCTGGTGGCACGCCATGTCTGGTGCGCTTGAGGGTTGGGTCAATGATCTGGCCAAGAACTTTAATGAGAGTCAGTCAGAGTTCAAAGTCGTGCCTGTACTCAAAGGTAGCTACGATGAAGCGATGACGGCTGCGGCAGCAGCGTTTCGCGCCGGTAATCAACCAGATATCTTGCAGGTGTTCGAGGTTGGCACTGCGACGATGATGGCAAGCAAAAGCACGATCGTGCCTGTGACAGAGGTCATGAAAAAGGCGGGGCTCTCCTTCAAACCAACGGATTATGTCCCTGCAGTGATTGGTTATTACACGGCGCCTAATGGTGAGGTGCTCAGCTTCCCGTTCAACAGCTCAACCACGGTTTTGTTCTATAACAAAGACGCGTTCAAAGCGGCTGGTTTGGATGCTGAAAAGCCACCGACGACTTGGGCAGACATGGAAGTCGCCATGACTAAGCTCAAGGCATCCGGTAGCACATGCCCCTACACAACGAGCTGGATGAGCTGGGTTCAGCTAGAGAGCTTTAGCGCCTGGCACGACACAGAGTTTGCAACCCAGGGTAACGGGATGCGTGACATGTTGAAAGCACGCTTGGCCTTTAACGCGCCATTGCAAATGCGTCATATTGGTAATCTCGAAAAGTGGTCAAAAGAGGGTTTATTCAAATACAAGGGTCGAGCAAGCGCAGCAACCAACAACTTTGTTTCAGGCGAGTGCGCGATGTTGACAGGTTCGTCCGCGACCTATGCGGACGTCAAACGAAGCGGCAAGTTCGCGTTCGGCATTTCGACGCTACCTTACTATACCGACGTAAAGGGTGCCCCTCAAAATACGGTCATCGGTGGCGCGAGTTTGTGGACAATGAGCGGCAAGCCTGCCGATCATTACAAAGGCATTGGTCAGTTTTACGCCTATTTGTCCAAGCCTGAGGTCGCCGCGGCGAGCCATCAGCGCACAGGTTATTTGCCGGTCACGATTGCTGCCTACGAGCTGACCGACAAATCTGGTTTTTACAAAGAGAATCCCGGTACCGATGTCGCCGTGACTCAGATGATTCGCAAGACAACCGATAAGTCGCGCGGTATTCGGTTAGGCAACTTCATTCAGATCAGAACCATCATCGACGAAGAACTCGAGCAGGTCTGGTCAGAAAAGAAAAGTACCAAAGAAGCGTTGGATAGTGCGGCGAAAAGAGGTAACGAGCTCTTAGAGCGTTTTGCCAAAGCGAATACCAAGTAAGCTGATCAATGGAAAAAAAAGTCCGGTTTAAATCGAATTGGCTTCCGTGGGTGCTGATTGCGCCACAGATGCTCGTGATACTGGTCTTTTTTTTCTGGCCTGCCGCGCAGGCGTTGTACCAAAGTGTTCTAAGTCAGGATGTCTTTGGCACCTCAGTGACGTATGTCGGATCAGAGAATTTTCAACGACTATTCTCTGACTCAACTTATCTCGAATCCTTCTACACCACCGCAGTCTTTGCCGTACTGGTCGCTGTCATCGGCTTGTCCCTGGCCCTTTTGCTGGCGGTGATGGCTAATCGTATCGCCCGTGGTACGAGCGTCTACCGCACACTTTTGATTGCGCCTTACGCGATTGCGCCAGCTGTGGCGGGTGTGCTGTGGCTGTTCATGTTCGCCTCGCCGATGGGCGTGATCGCTTTTGCGCTCAAAAGCATGGGCATTCGCTGGAATGTCTTGCTCGACACCGGCAACGCGATGACCTTGATTGTCATTGCAGCAATCTGGAAGCAAATTTCTTACAACTTCCTGTTTTTTTTGGCAGGCTTGCAGTCGATTCCAAAATCGTTGCTTGAGGCGGCAGCCATCGACGGTGCGACACCTTGGCATAGGTTCTGGACGGTCGTGTTTCCGCTTCTATCGCCCACGACCTTCTTTCTGCTGGTGATTAATGTGGTGTACGCGTTCTTTGAAACGTTCGCGATTATCGATGCGACCACTCACGGCGGGCCAGGTGCCTCAACCTCGACACTGGTCTATCGCGTCTACTACGACGGATTCAAGGCGATGGATATGGGGGGGTCTGCGGCGCAGTCGGTCATCCTCATGATTGTCGTCGTCATGCTGACGGTAGCCCAGTTTCGTTTTGTTGAACGCAAGGTGCAATATTCATGAGATCAGTCCATGGTTGAGCGCAAATCCAGTTTGACGTGGTTGTCACATGTCGTGCTCATCTTGGGGGTCTTGACGGTCGCCTTGCCACTTTACATTACCCTCATCGCCTCGACCCAGAGTGCCGAAGAGATCGCGGCCGCCGCGCCTATCTCGTTGTTGCCGGGAGGACACTTCATCGAGACCTATCGGCTCGCGTTGTTTGGCGGCTCAACCTCGCAAGGGGGTGTGATTGTGCCTGCTTGGCCGATGATGAAAGTTAGCCTGATCAGTGCGCTGATCATTTCTATGGGCAAAATTGCCATTTCCTTATTGTCAGCTTTTGCCATCGTTTATTTCAGATTTCCGTTTCGAGGTCTGGTGTTTTGGATGATCTTCGTGACCTTGATGTTACCGGTCGAAGTGAGAATCGGACCGACCTATGATGTCGTAGCGAGCCTCGGCTTATTGAATAGCTACGCGGGGTTAACGATCCCCCTCATTGCGTCTGCAACCGCAACATTTCTGTTTCGACAGTTCTTTTTGAGTGTTCCCGACGAACTCACCGAAGCGGCACGGATGGATGGGGCAGGGCCGATGCGATTTTTTTGGGATATTTTGTTGCCTTTATCCAGAACGAGCATTGCAGCGCTTTTTGTTATCCAGTTTATTTACGGTTGGAATCAATACTTGTGGCCCTTACTGGCTACCACCAGTGAGGATATGTATCCCGTCGTCATGGGCATTCGGCGGTTGATTTCAACCGAAACAACCCCTGACTGGAATGTCGTGATGGCCAATGTTGTGCTGGCTATGATTCCGCCCATGATAATCATCATGCTCATGCAGAAATGGTTCGTCAAGGGTCTAGTCGACGCAGAGAAATAACCGGATAAAGCTGATATGGCATCCATTACATTTACCCACGTTAAAAAGCAATACGGCGACGCTCGAGCCGGGGTGCAGGTGATTCACGATCTGAGCGCACAGGTGGAGGACGGCGAATTCATTGTGATTGTCGGGCCCTCGGGGTGCGGCAAGTCGACGTTGTTGCGAATGGTGGCTGGTCTTGAAGCGATCTCCAGCGGAACGATTGCCATTGACGGACAAGTCGTCAATGAGCTTGAGCCCGCAGCGCGCGACATTGCGATGGTGTTTCAAAACTATGCGCTGTATCCGCATATGACAGTCTTTGACAATATGGCTTATGGGTTAAAGATTGCAAAAGTACCTCAGGCAGAGATTCGGGCTCGTGTCGATAAAGTGGCTGGTATTCTTGAACTAGCGCCCTACTTAGATCGCAAGCCAGGTGCCTTGTCAGGTGGACAGCGACAACGAGTCGCGATGGGTCGCGCTATCGTCAGACAGCCCAAAGTGTTTCTTTTTGACGAGCCGCTATCGAACTTGGATGCAAAGCTGAGGGCGCAAACCCGGCTCGAAATTCAAAAACTGCACCGCGAGCTAGGCATCACCTCTTTGTTTGTCACACATGATCAAGTCGAAGCCATGACACTTGCCCAGCGCATGGTTGTCCTGAATGCAGGGATTGTCGAACAGTTTGGCACCCCAGAAGAAGTCTATCACCGGCCTGCTTCGATGTTTGTGGCCAGTTTTATGGGGTCACCCCCCATGAATTTACTTAAAAATATGCCAAGCGTCCCGGCCGGCCAAGTGTTAGGGGTGCGTCCTGAGCATTTGGAGATTGATCCCGATGGCTGGCCAGTGGTGGTTGAGGCCGTCGAGATGTTGGGGGCTGAGCGTTTGATTTACTGCTCTCTCGGGGGAAATCAGCTGATTCTGCGCTCATACGACGATCAGTTGGTCGCGCGCATTGGTTCCACATTGACGGTTAAACCGCGAGCAGGCTGCATCCATTACTTCGGCGCGGTGACCGGTAAACGAGTCGACTGATCAAATAACATCGCTGCGTTAACGCTCCCCCTTGGCGCGTGGTTCGCGGTAACGGTTGTAACCCCAGAGGTATTGATCTGGCATTTGGCGGATCATTGCCTCCATCTCAACGTTGATTTGTGTGGCCGCTTCAACAGGGTCTTTGGATAAGGGCTCTGTCATCCGTTTGTGCAAAATGGTGAAGCCACACCCTTTGGCATGACGTTTTGCACCCAGAATGAAGATCGTCGCACCGGTTAGACTTTGCAACCGCTCGACGATTGTCATGGTGTATGCAGGTCTACCGAAGAAGGGCGCCCATACGCCTTCACCCAGCACAGGTACCTGATCCGGCAAAATGCCAACGGTATGACCGCGCTTTAGTGTCTTGACGAGAGTTCGTACCCCAGATTGATTGGCCGGTGCCATCACCAGTTTTTCACGACTGCGCATCTTGACGATCCAGTCCTGTAACCAAACCAATCGCGGTGGGCGAAACAAGACGGTCGATTGAAACCGACTACTGTAAACCGGGCCCAACAATTCGAAGCATCCCGCATGCGGAGACAGCAAAATGACACCTTTGCCGAGCGCCAGGGCGTCTTTAAATTGATCCCAGTCATCGCAATCAACATAGCGATTCACAGAGACGTCATCTCGTTTGACCCACCAATAAGGCATTTCAAAAAATAATTGCCCCACTGGGATGATGGCCTTGCGGATAGACGCCGTGCTGGTGCCGGGGATTGCTTGAGATAGATTTTGAGCCGCTCTGCGCTTATAGCTTCCTGGCAAGCACCAGAGGATCCAACCAAAAAACCGTCCAATTTTTTGTGCAACCGGTAATGGTAAAGCGGCAACCGTGCGAAAGACAGCGGTTGCAAACGCGGGTCCGATTTTCTCAATCCACACTGCTTGATTTCCTTTTTTCATCATCCATCAATACGGTAGCATGCATCGACCATCTCACGCTCGTTTGCGGTAAGCTTCATGCCTGATGTGCATTCTGATCGTCAACACCATAAGGGATTCAACATGCTAAACCGTCGTCATCTGCTTGCAGTCTGTTTCTCGCTGTTGGCTACTACCATTGCAGGGCCAGCGAGTGCCGAGACTGCGCCATTGCGCGTCGTCACTGATGCGACCTTTCCGCCCATGGAGTTTGTCAAAGATGGACAGCGCACCGGGTTCGATATCGACCTAGTCGAGGCGCTAGGTAAGGCGATGGGACGAAAGATCGAATGGATTGACATTGACTTTAAAGGGTTGATCCCCGCACTGCAGGCAGGTCGAGCAGATATGGCAATGTCAGCCATTTACATCACAGACGAGCGTCGGAAAGTGGTGGATTTCAGCGATGCCTACTATGCCGGTGGTCTGGTGGTGCTGACGAAGAAAGAGGGCTCGGTCAAAACCTTAAAAGACCTTGACGGTAAGAAAGTTGCGGTCCAGGTTGGGACTAAGTCAGTCAATTTCCTCAAGGATAGCTTCCCCAAGGTCGAGCGTGTCGAAGTCGAGAAAAATCAAGAAATGTTCAACTTGGCGCAGATTGGCCGAGCTGATGCTGCCGTCACAGGCAAACCAGCAGCGAAACTTTATGCACAAACGCATACCGATATGATGGTTTTACCTGACCAAATTACCGTCGAGGACTACGGGATGGCGATTCCGCAGAGTCAACCTGAGACCACCAAAGCGATCAATGCCGCATTGCAAAAAATTAAAGCCGACGGTACTTACGAACTATTGGTTAAAAAGTGGTTCGAAGCACAGGCAAAATAATTGATGCTGGATTTCACTCCCGTCTGGACTGACTGGCATTCATTGCTTGAAGGGGCGTTGGTCACCGTCGAGGTGACATCAATGGCCTTGACGTTGGGCTGCCTGATTGGCCTGCTGGTTGGTATTGGCAGACTCAACCCTAAGCGGCGAGTCGTCTACAGTGTTTGCACCCTATACGTAACCTTCATTCGTGGCACGCCACTTCTGGTGCAACTCTTTATCTGGTTCTTCGGTTTGCCGCAGTTTGGCTTGCTGTTGCCTGCGATGGTGTGTGGGGTACTCGGGCTAGGTATTTATTCAGGTGCCTATGTCTCCGAGATCGTGCGAGGGGCGATCCAATCGATCCATCATGGCCAGCGCGAGGCGGCGCTTGCGCTGGGTTTGACGCCGTTGATGAGTATGTTCAAAGTGATCCTGCCTCAAGCGATCGTGAGAATGATCCCACCGCTAGGTAATGAATTTATCGCGTTGATCAAGAACTCTGCCCTGGTGTCGCTCTTGACCATCCACGACTTAATGCATGAAGGGCAAAAAATCATCAGCGTGAGTTATCGATCGCTTGAGGTTTACCTGGTGGTGGCGCTCATTTATCTGGTGCTGACCTCCGGGGTGGCCGCACTGTTGGCGGCCTATGAGAGAAAACTTCAAAGAATATGAGCGCTTCGCCAATCGACACTAGCATCTGGGCAGGTCGCGACGATAGCGCTGAGCAAGGCGATGTCAGGCGCTTATTTCAGATTATTCGAACCGATGATTGGGCAATGCACCCAGGTGCGGCTGCGTTGATCGGTTTTTCTTCTGATGCGGGCGTTGCTCGCAACAAGGGAAGGTTGGGTGCGGCTGAAGGTCCGGCCGCGATTAAAAAGCGGATGGCAAGTCTGCCCGCGCACCATTTTACTGAGGTCTGGGATTGTGGCGATGTCATCTGCATAGAGGGTGATCTTGAAGCCGCACAGATGGCTTTAGGTCTGAAAGTCAGCCAAGTGATGGCACAAGGCGTTAACCCCGTCGTGCTTGGGGGCGGGCATGAGGTAGCCTGGGGCACCTATTTGGGTTTGAGGACTTGGTTGTCTCAACAGGATACTGAGCCGCCGGCGCGTCAATTGCTTGTCTTGAACTTGGATGCTCATTTTGACTTGCGAACCAGTCGGCCTGCCAGTTCTGGCACGCCCTTCGATCAAATCGCCCAAGATTGTGAACGTACGGCCCGACCTTTTCAGTACGCTTGTTGGGGGGTGTCAAGGCTCTCCAACACGGCCGCGTTGTTCGCGCGCGCAGCGGTTTTGGATGCCGATGTTGTTGAAGATACGGCCATGCAGATGGGCAACCTGAGCACTTTGCTCGAACGTCTTGATCGATTGCTGGCGACGGCTGACGACGTGTATCTGAGCATCGACCTCGATGTCTTACCTGCCAGCGTGGCGCCAGGCGTCTCGGCACCCGCTGCCTTTGGCGTCTCGCTGCCGGTGATTGAAGCGATTGCTCGGCACGTCAAACAAAGTGGAAAAATGCGCATTGCTGACATCGCCGAGCTTTGCCCTCGGTTAGATATCGACGACCAAACGGCTCGAATTGCTGCGCGCCTGGCATGGTACTTACTGGATAACCGTTGACATACCCCTATTACCCATTCGCTGAGGATGTGTTTTGAAGAGACCCAATATCATTTTTATCGTGGCTGATGACTTAGGCTTCGCAGATCTTGGTTGTTACGGCGGGCGAGATGCCAGCTTTGGTCCAGTTTCGCCCGTGTTAGATCAGTTGGCCGAAAACGGCTTATTGTTTACCCAAGGATATGCGAATTCGCCAGTCTGCTCGCCAACCCGGTTCGCCTTGATGACGGCGCGCTATCAATATCGTTTGCGCGGCGCGGGTGAGGAGCCCATCAATAGCAAGAGCAAAACGAGCAGTACGTTGGGATTGCCCCCCGAGTTGCCAACATTGCCGTCATTACTGCAGCAAGCGGGCTATCACACCGCGCTCATCGGTAAGTGGCACCTCGGTTACCCGCCTTATTTTAGTCCCATTAAATCTGGCTACGAGGAGTTCTTTGGGCCGATGGCTGGTGGCGTCGACTACTTCACGCATTGCAGTAATGCGGGCGAGGAAGATCTCTACGAGGGCGAGCAAGTAACAAAAGAGCAAGGCTATCTGACGGACTTGTTGTCAAAACGAGCCGTTGATTACGTCAACCGAATGAGCGATGTGGCCCAGTCAGCGCAGCCCTTCTTCCTCAGTTTGCATTACACCGCGCCGCATTGGCCCTGGGAGACTCGTGACGATGCAGGCCTTGCTCCCAACTTAGCTCGGCAACTGGGGCATTTGCACGGAGGCAATATCCAAACGTATCAACGCATGATTCACCACATGGATGAAGGGATTGGCTGGGTGGTTGAAGCGTTGAAGAAAAACGGTCAGCTGGATAATACGCTGATTGTTTTCACGTCTGATAACGGTGGTGAACGGTTCAGTGATAGTTGGCCGCTGGTCGGTGGAAAAATGGATTTGACCGAAGGTGGCATTCGCGTGCCATGGATTGCTCATTGGCCTGCTGCGATCGCGCCCGGGCAAAAGAGCCTTCAGCAATCCATGACGATGGACTGGTCAGCGACCATGCTTGAGCTGGGCGAGGCGAAACCTCACCCCGATTATCCGCTTGACGGCGTATCGCTTGCCAAGGTGCTCAGAGCGCCTGCTGATACCTTTGAGCGACCGCTTTACTGGCGCATGAAGCACCGAGGTCAACGTGCATTTCGCAAAGGTGACTGGAAATATCTTCGAGTCGATGGCATCGATTACCTGTTCAATCTTCAACAGGACGAAAGAGAACGTGCCAATCACGCGAAGTTGAGGCCAGACTTGCTGGCTGAGATGTGTGCTGACTGGGAGACCTGGAACCACACCATGCCAGCGATTCCTGACGATGCGACTGTCAGTCTTGTGTACACCATCAACGATATGCCGAGTCGTTAGCATCAGATAATCAGATGAGTTCTGTGCGACATTCTGCGCTTGCACCCTTCGGCGTTCGAAGCTTTCGCTTTCAATGGCTGGCAGATCTGGCGACCTCATGGGCGTTCGAAATGGAAGCGCTCATCCTCGGCTGGTTCATCCTCGTCGAGACCGGATCGGTGAGTTTGCTGGCGTTGTATGGTGCCTTGCAGTATGGTGGTTCACTCATATCACCGCTGTTTGGCGTTGCTGGCGATCGTGTGGGATACCGAAATGTATTTTTCATGACACGATTTTTGTACGTTCTCTTGTCGGCCTCATACTGCGCATTAGCGTTTACGCACCTGCTGACGCCAACGTTCGCCCTCGTCCTGGCGGGGGTCTGCGGCCTGATGCGACCTTCCGATATGTTGTTGCGTAATGCGCTGATTGCGCAGACCCTGCCGTCCGATCAGTTAACGGGTGCCTTGGGGATTTCGCGCCTGACCTATGATTCGGCCAAGGTAGCAGGTGCACTTTCTGGTGTCGGCGTTTTTGCTGTCTTTGGGATGGGTTGGGCCTATGTCGTGGTTTTATTGATGTATGCCTCAAGTTGGATCTTGACGTTTGGTGTTGCGCCAGATCGCTCAACACCGACAATGGCGACGACCGCTAGGGTGTCAGTCGTGCAAGAGTTGTCAGCGTCTTTTGTCTACGCCTGGTCAAACCCCGTGATTCTTGGGTGCATCTTTTTCGCTTTTCTTGTCAACCTGTTCGCTTACCCATTTTTTCTGGGGCTGCTGCCTTTCGTGGCGAAGAACATCTATCAGCTCGATCAGACCGGGTACGGCTGGTTGACGGCGTCTTTCTCTTTCGGCGGGTTGCTCGGATCAACCGTTCTCGCCATGAATCGTTTTAATCTGGGGACGGCGAGGTCCGTTATCTTTGCCAGTGTCGCTTGGTTTATCTTGATTTTTGTCTACGCCAATCTGCTTTCCCTCGCATGGGGCTACCCGATTTTGATGGCTTGCGGATTTGTACAAAGCATTTGTCTAATCCCAGTCGCCTCAATCATGATCCGAGAAACCGAACCAGCGTTTTGGGGGCGAATGATGGGCATTCGCATGCTGGCCATCTGGGGGTTACCCGCGGGTCTGATGCTGTCAGGCCCGCTGATTGATCAGATCGGGTTTCGTGCCACGGCAATGGTGTATCCGTTGCTCGGGATCTTATCCACGGTGATCATGGTGTACCACTGGCGAGCACACCTGTGGCTGCAGACAGCCCAAGCTAATGTTCATCGCTAGGGGCTGGGTTTGCAGGCACCTTTAACCTGTGGTTCGATGATCGCCCATTCAATCTGAAGTTGTTCGCCTTTGCCGGTGCGCGTCCAGGGGATCTCAAAGGATCCGCGCCACGATGCCTTTTCGAGCAGCGCAATCACGTTAGGGCGCGGGGGCGGAGAATCTTCTCGTCTGTCGACAATCATCAACGCACCGCAGTTTTTCAGCATGTCAGGTTTGATCCACGGTGTCTCGCTGTAATAGCCATCTAAAAAAACCAATGGTTTGTATTTTGATTTGACGAGATAGGTGCCACCAAACCATTCGTCTGCGACCACCAGTGCAACGGGCGTATCAGCGCCCATGTGTTCGGCCCAAGCTTTATCGAGCAACTCAGCATATTGTGCTGCTGGGAAATTGGCTCGAGATTGCCGTTTCATCAAATCCACCACGACACCACCGCTTAATGCTTCGCCCACCGCCATCGCGATATCAAGCGCAATCCCCACGGCTAAGACTGTCTTGAGTAGCCGAGTGGTCTGCACCTTGGGTAAAAACTTGACCGCCCATACCCCGGTGAGGATGAAAAACGTCACCGCCCAGTTCGCATTCAGATTCACGCCCGCCATACCCAGCAAGATCGCTAACACCATAGGCCCCAAGGCCAATATATCAACAAAGCGCCACTCAGCCCGCGTTGGTTCATCGAAAACTGCCACCTGTGCGACCACAGGTTCTTTGCGTAAGTGATACCGAACGATGCCCACAGCAAGCAACAGGGGGACGATACGACCAGCTTGCGCGCTCAGAAAGCCGCCCAGTTTGCGCCAGTTTTCTGAAACGCCGCGACCCCCCGCTTGATATTCTGCATATTGAAAGGTGGGGTAGTTTTCTCTAATCAACCAGTCAATGTGCGGCCAGAGGGCAAGCACGCAAGTCAGCACGGACAGCAACACCAAGCACCACACCCGCCAGTCGCGCATACGTTTGTCTTGAATCAGCCATAACCCCATCACCGCAAACCAGACGACGGCGCTGTACTTGGTCAGTACACAAATCGCGGCAGCTAACCCCATCAAGGCCCATCGCCACCACCCACCCACACGGACGGACAATAAAAGTAGCCAGGCCATCAGCGCAATAGGCATGAGTTGCAAGGTATTCTGATCCGAGATGATGCCATGCACACTGTGATAAAAAATGATTGCTGATAAGACCACAGCCATGAGCGCGCGAGCCGGGTTCATCACCATCAGGGCGATGCGCCAAATGATGAGCAACATCAGGCCAATATTGAACAGCGATGAGAAATAGGTGACCCAGAAATGCTGGCCTAACAGTGACGTCCAGAAGGTGTAGACCCAGGTTGAGAAGGGCGGATGTTTGTAGTAGCCCCACTGAAAGGACTGCGCCCAGACGATCTCTTCCATGTTGTCCCAATGAGGGGCACGGTGAGTGAAAGTGGTCAGTATTAGCCATAGCAGCACGTGAAAAACGACAAAGCAGCCCGTCAGTTTGCCGAGATCAGCGGGCTTGCTCAAGTCGAAATAGCCAAGCCATTTCTGCTGAGTTTGCGGCGATTCGTCGGAGGTTCGTTCAGGTAATGTTGTCATTCTTGGTAAGTAGTCTGCAGAGGATGAGCTAGTTTACACAACCGTCGTGTTCAAGTCCTGAGCGTCTGACGGCTCGGTCGTAGGGGCAAATCGAGAGGGTAGAATAGCTCTGGGCAGATGATGAGATGGGAATACAGCGTGATTGAGCAACGAAAGGTCTCGGTGGTGGTGCCTTGCTATAACGAGAGTGAGGGGATCAACCATTTGTACGACGCCCTTTGCCAGGTTTTTCAGCAAGTGCCGCACATGGCGTTCGAAGTGGTCTGCGTCGATGATGGTAGTCGCGATGACACGCTCGAAAAGCTCGTCTCACTCGTCCAGAGGGACGACCGCTTTAAGGTGGTTGAACTGTCGCGAAACTTTGGCAAAGAGGCTGCCATGACGGCAGGTATCGATGAGGCGACCGGCGATGCCGTGATCCCCTTTGATGCCGACTTGCAAGATCCCCCCGAGTTGATTCCCCAGATGATCGATATCTGGATGCAAGGGGCAGAGGTGGTGCTGGCTCGTCGCGCTGACCGAATGGCAGATAGTTTCTTAAAGCGGACAACTGCTAACGTGTTCTATCAGTTTCATAACCAGCTTTCCACTATCAAAATCCCTAAAAATGTGGGCGATTTTAGATTGATGGATAGGGTCGTGGTTGACGCACTGAAAGGGCTGTCAGAGCATCATCGATTCATGAAAGGGTTGTTTGCCTGGGTGGGCTTCAAAACGGTCACGATTGATTATGTGCGTCAGGTTAGGTCTGCAGGAGAATCCAAGTTCTCTGGCTGGAAACTCTGGAATTTCGCCGTCGAAGGTTTCACCAGTTTCAGCACGGCACCCTTAAAATTCTGGTCTTACATGGGGGCAATCGGTGCGCTGACGACGTTTTTGTATGCAGCGATCATCATCGCGCGAACCTTGATATTTGGGGTGGATGTCCCTGGCTATGCTTCGCTGCTTGTGGCTATTCTATTTTTTGGCAGCTTGCAATTGATCAGCGTTGGCGTCTTGGGTGAATATATCGGTCGGATTTATATGGAAACAAAAAACCGACCGATTTATCTCGTTAGAAAGCGTCATCACCAATCAGACCCAGCTGATCGGTAACGTCGGCCCGTTATTCTGCGGCTTCGATAATACGAATGTCGCGATCTACAGCCCCTTCACCCAGTGCGTCGAGCGCTGCCTTGTAGGCGGGGCTGGCGTAGGCTGCTTCAGCCGCCGCAACACTCGGGAACTCAACCAAAACGAGACGCTCCATCATCCCGTTTTCTTTCACAGCGGCGGGTAGGCCACGCGCCAGAAATTTGCCACCTGCTGCCATGATGGCGGGTCCGGCCAACTTTGCGTAGGCTGCTAAATTGTCAGGTTTGGAGACCGAACGATAAACGCTTGCCCAATATGCTTTTTTTGTCATGCTGATGATCCTTTTTTTAAGGGTTGAAAATGTCTTTTGATTAAAGACTGGGGTAATCCGTGTAGCCTTTCGCGCCACCGCCATAAAACGTGGCACGGTCATAAGGGGTGAGTGCTGCGTTGATCTCGAGTCTCTTGGGTAGATCAGGATTCGAGATAAATAAACGACCAAACGCGATGGCATCGGCTTGACCCGACTCAACGGCTGCGATGGCAGTGTCCCTGTCGTAGCCCCCTGCGCTGAGAATCATCCCGCCGAATAATTTGCCAAACAAGGCCGCTGCGCTTGGCATTTCAGTGAGAACCTTGTCGCTACCCCCTGCCATGGTCGCGCGTGGCTCGATTAAATGCAAGTAGGCCAGCTTTAGTTTGGCAAGTTCACCAATGACGTAGGTAAATAGACCTTGCGAATCACTATCGGCCATGTCGTTAAATGTGCCATAGGGAGACAAGCGCACGCCAACACGGTCACTGCCCCATACTTGAATGACCGCATCAAGCACTTCGATCAAAAGACGTGAACGGTTAGCGAAAGAACCACCATAACTATCTGTGCGCGTATTGGAGCCGTCATGCAAGAATTGGTCCAACAGATATCCGTTCGCGCTGTGTACCTCAACGCCATCAAATCCAGCCGCTTTTGCTTGCGCAGCAGCGTGGGCGAAGTCTTTGATTAAGTCAGGTATCTCATTGAGATCCAGCGCACGAGGTGTTTCAAAAGGTGCCATAGACCAATCAGCGGTGAATACTTTACCGGAGGGGGCAATCGCGGAAGGTGCTACGGGCAGACCCTGCTCTGGGTGGTGCGACGTATGAGATATTCTGCCGACATGCCAAAGCTGGGCGATCATTTTGCCGCCCTTGGCGTGCACAGCTTGGGTGACTTTCTTCCAGCCCGCGACTTGTTCATCACGATAGATACCGGGCGTGCCAGGGTAGCCCTTGCCTAGCGGCGAGATTTGAGTCGCCTCGCTGATAATGGCGCCAGCGCCTGCTCTCTGGGCGTAGTATTCAATCGATAGCTCGTTGGGCACGTCGCCTGCCATCGCACGCATGCGCGTTAAGGGGGCCATGATGACGCGATTGCTGATGTCGATTGCACCGAAGTTGCCGGCAGTAAAAAGTTTCTTCATGAGATGTTGCCTTGTTGCGTTGTCATGCGGGTTTAGTCCCCAGCCATGGCATGGCAAGGGCGTACGATTGTTCAAACTGCTTGATTTGAGCGTCAAAGGTAAGCGTGACAGAGATGTCGTCCAGACCTTCCAGTAATTTCTTTTTTCTGAATGGGTCTATCTCAAAGGATGCCTTGAAACCACTGGGCCCTTCGATCATTTGACCCTCAAGGTCGACGGTAACATGCCCCGACGAAGGCTCGCGTGCAATGAGGTCACGTAAGGTGTGCAACACGTTTTCAGCCAGTACGACAGGCAGAAGACCTTGCTTAAAACTGTTGTTGTAGAAAATATCACCAAAACTGCTTGCGATAACGACTTTAAAACCATAATCGGTTAACGCCCAGACCGCATGCTCACGCGATGAACCACAACCGAAGTTGCGATCTGCGACAATGATTTTGGCCTGTTGGTACAGCGGGTGGTTCAGAATAAATTCAGGCTTAGGGCTGTCATCTTCGTTGAGCCGCAAGTCATTGAACAGCCACTTGCCGTAGCCGTCCGACTTGGGGTGCCAGAGAAACCTCGCAGGGATGATCTGGTCAGTGTCAACGTTGGGGGTTTCCATCGGGATCGCGATGGATTGAACAGTGATGAATTTTTCCATGGCGTTCCTTTAGGTCAAGTCACGAATATCGATAAAGTGGCCATGAATGGCCGCGGCTGCCGCCATGGCGGGGCTCACCAGATGAGTGCGAGCACCACGTCCCTGTCTGCCCGCAAAATTTCGGTTCGAGGTCGACGCACTTCTTTCACCCTCGTTGAGCAAATCCCCATTCATCCCGACACACATCGAACAACCCGCGTAGCGCCATTCAAAACCGGCCTCTAGAAAGATCTTGTCCAACCCCTCGGCCTCTGCTTGCGCTTTGATGAGCCCCGAGCCAGGTACCACCATGGCCCAGATTTTTGCTTGCTTTCCTTTGACGATGGCGGCGGCTGCTCGAATATCCTCGATTCGGCTATTGGTGCACGAACCGATAAAGACTTTGTCGACCTTAATGTCGGTCAACCGTGTTCCTGCTGTTAAGCCCATATAGTCGAGCGATTTTTGCAATGCTTCGCGTTTGTCTGGATCAGTCATGTGACCCGGATCTGGCACGACCCCAGTGATCGGGCCAGCCTCTTCGGGACTCGTGCCCCAGGTCATCATGGGGACAATCTCTGCGCCGTCTAACTGAACTTCTTTGTCGAATTTGGCCCCTGGATCGGTGGGCAAAGACTGCCAATAGGCCAGGGCTTGCTCCCACGCTTGTCCGACCGGTGCGTACGGACGGCCTTTCATATAGGCGTAGGTCTTCTCGTCTGGGGCAACCATCCCGGTGCGTGCACCTGCCTCGATTGACATGTTGCATAGCGTCATGCGACCTTCCATGGAAAGGCCGGTGATTGCACTACCTGCGTATTCGATCGCATAGCCAGTGCCGCCGGCGGCCCCGATTTTTGCGATGATGGCGAGAATCACATCTTTGGCTGAAACACCGGCATTCAATTGGCCAGTGACAGTGATTCGCATGGTTTTGGGCTTACTTTGCCATAGCGTTTGAGTTGCCATCACATGAGTCACTTCAGACGCACCGATGCCAAACGCAAGTGCGCCCAAGGCGCCATGTGTTGCTGTGTGACTATCGCCGCACACAATGATCAAGCCAGGTTGCGATATGCCTTGCTCGGGTCCGATCACGTGAACAATCCCTTGTCGAATGTCGTCCAAGCCGAACATGGTCATGCCAAACTCTTTGGCATTGCCGTTCATGGAGGCGACCACCTGACGTCGACCCTCTTCCTTGATCGTCGACATGTCCCGTGTCGTGGTCGGCACATAATGATCGGGCGTGCCAAACGTACAATCCGGTCGTCTTAACTTGAGACCACGTTCGCGCAGGGTTTTGAAACCAGCATGCGAACCGTCGTGCACCAAATGCCGACCGATATATAACAGGGTAGATCCATCGCTTTGCTCAAGAATCGTGTGCTTATCCCATATTTTTTCGAACAAGGTTTTTGCTAAAGACATTCAGTGACTCGCTCAGTAATTGGTATTTTTTTGTCCAGTAAATCTTAGTACCCATCGTCACGTTCAATACGCATTCTTGTTATGATGCTTTGAGGCTTCCGCTCATCTTACATTTAATAATAAATTGAAACAGCCCGACTCTGCCGGTGCGCGCCGCCATGCATTCATCCTCTTGATCCTGCTGATGTTCGGTTGGGGGATGACTTGGACGGTCAACAAGTCGATGCTGACTTATCTACCGCCCATTTGGGCAGTGGTGGCACGGTTGGCCCCGGGCTGCGTGGTGTACTGGGTGATCTGTTTCGCTACCAAAAGAATCAGCCTGCCTGTCAAAGCCGATTTGCCCGTGATTTTCAGTATGGGGGCGTTGCATATGGTGGGGTTTTCAGCACTGGTGAGCATTGGATTGCAATATTTGCCGGCAGGTCGGTCAGTCGTACTGGCCTACACAACCCCCCTCTGGGTATTTCCGGCTGCTTGGTTTTTTCTCAAAGAATCCTTTACGGTGCGCAAAGTCGCAGGGATGGCCTTGGGCATGAGTGGATTATTGCTAATCATGCAGCCAGCCTCAATGAATTGGCATGATCCTCACATCGTTTTGGGGCATGGTCTGATTCTGCTGGCCGCACTGTGTTGGGCGCTAAGCATTGTGTATGGCAGAGCGCATCGCTGGGTGACGCCGTTATTCGAGTTAGTGCCTTGGCAACTATCATTAGCGGTGGTGTTACAAATCACCTTGGCTTTGATCTTTGAAGGGGTGCCGCAGGTCAAGTGGTCGTGGCGGTTGATTTTGTTGATGGCGTATGGTGGCGGCATCAGCACGGCGCTTGCTTACTGGGCGATGAATACGGTAAGCCGAGACTTGCCTGCGTCTGTCACATCAATGGGATTACTCGGGGTGCCGGTGGTTGCGCTGCTGTTTTCAAGCTGGACGTTAAATGAACCGCTTGACGTGTATGTGCTGAGTGCTTTGTTTTTAATCGTGCTCGGGATTGCTGTGGGTACTTTGCGCATCGATCAACGACGCGTCGCGTGAGCAGATGAAAGCGTTCTACTCTGATCATTTCGTGTTGCCCTTGCCAGTGGGGCATCGATTTCCGATGGCCAAATACCGTCTATTGCGTGAGGCCGTAGAGGAGATTCAAAACATTGAACTTGTTGAGGCCGAGGCAGCCACTGATGCACAACTCTTATTGGCACATGAGCCGCGATATGTTCAGCGATTGCTGCGAGGTGAGCTCAGCGCACAAGAACAACGAGAAATCGGTTTTCCCTGGAGCCCTGCCATGGTTGAGCGATCACGGCGCTCAGCCGGCGCCACGATTGGGGCTTGTCGGGCAGCCATAGAGGAGGGGGTCGCTGTCAACTTAGCCGGAGGTACCCACCATGCGTACCGAGATCACGGTAGTGGGTTTTGCGTCTTCAACGATGCAGCGATTGCGGCGAGAGCCATTCAGCGCGACGCTAAGCGCGTGCGACAAGTCTTGATTGTCGATCTCGACGTACACCAAGGCGATGGGACAGCAGCTATTCTAAAAAACGACGCATCCATTTTTACCTTGTCGCTTCATGGCGAGCGAAATTATCCTTTTCACAAGCAACAAAGCGATCTCGATATCCCTTTGCCAGACGGTTGTGAAGATGAGGAATATCTGGATCGCTTAGAGGCTGCTTTCAGTCAAGTGGTTGTCAGGTTTAAACCAGAGTTTGTTATTTATTTAGCGGGTGCAGATCCGCACGAGTCGGATCGCTTGGGGCGTTTGAGTTTAAGTAAGGCTGGCATGCGTGAACGCGATGTGATAGTGATGCGTTTTGCACAGAACAATGGATTGCCGCTGTCGATCATGATGGCTGGTGGGTACAGCACCGATATACAGACCATTGTTGATATCCATGTGCAGACAGTCAAGATGGCAGCAGATCTTTATCCGCTTCAAAGTCCTTTCAATCGTTGCATAATATGATGCTATTCAATCACATCAGGGGGTAAACATGCTGGATCCACAAGCGCGTGCTTTGTTAGACATGATGATCGCCAAGGGGATTCCCCCAGTGCATACGGTCCCCCCAGATCAAGCCCGCGCTGCCTACCTGGCGCGACGTTTTTTTACGCAACCCGACGCTCCTGATATGGCTCATGTCGCTGACCACGAGATTCCCGGCCCGCGCGGTCCGATCAAAATTCGTCTGTATCGGCCCAAAGGTAGTCAAACCACCGACGTATTGCCCTGTCTGGTTTATTACCATGGGGGTGGGCATGTGATTGGTGATCTGGATACGCATGACGTTGTTTGCCGTGAGCTTTCAAACCTGGCGACTTGCGCTGTGGTATCCGTGGATTATCGGATGGCCCCTGAATATCAATTGCCGGCAGCATCAGACGATTGCTTAGCAGCGACCGAATGGGTTTACGACCATGCCGTTTCGCTGAATATCGATCCTGAAAAAATTGCCGTAGGCGGCGATAGCGCAGGCGGACATTTGGCCGCAGTGGTGGCTTTAGCGTTGAGAGACGCTGGTGGTTTTCGCCCCATCCTGCAATTGTTGATCTACCCGGTGACCGATGCACATGGCAAAACCCAGTCGATGGTGGATAACGCTGAAGGTTACGGTTTGACTGCAGAATCAATGAAATACTTCTTCAATCATTACATGCCTGACCTTGAATCCCGTAAAGACTGGCGAGCGTCACCGTTGCTGGCCAAGACACACGAGAATTTACCCCCTGCGTTTGTGTTGACCGCGGGTTACGATCCTCTCAGGGATGAGGGTGCCGCCTATGCAGATCGATTATCAGCGGCAGGTGTCCCGACCCAGTACGTTTGTTTTGAGCGACAGATTCACGGGTTTGTCTTGATGGGGCGCGTGCTGCGCGAAGCAAATACGGCGGTCAAGCTGTGTGCGCAAGTACTTCGCGACAGTTTTTACGCGTAAGCGTTCAAGGAGACGAAGGTGAGGCAAATGACGGTAAAAGAGACAACACTGACGGCTGCTCGGGTGATCAGTCATCGCTTACAGGGGGTTGTTCGCTGTGGTGTATTGCGCAACCTCGTCTTGATCTGTCTGCTCGGGTTGGGTTTGGCAAGCGCCAACGTGTGGGCGCAGATCGATAAGCCATTAAGGTTGATGGTCGGTTTTCCGGCTGGGGGTGGCACTGATGCGCTTGCCCGCCTGTTGGCTGCCCGCTTGTCAACAGAGCTTGGCGTGTCAGTGGCGGTTGAGAACAAACCCGGTGCTGGTGGTCAAATTGCTGCGCAATATCTGAAGGCAGTCGGTGCTGATGGTTATACGTTATTTTTGTCGCATGACCACACCATCTCGATTCTGCCACTCGTCATGAAAACGCCTGGTTTCGATGTCGAGGCAGATTTCGTGCCAGTGGCAGGGGTGGCAAGCTTTGTCAATGCGTTTGCTTTATCAAGTGGCACTCAAGCTAAGAATTTTAAAGATTACATCTTGATGGCGAATGCCAAAAAAGGTAGGAAGGGCTCGGTCGGTATACCTGCCCCTGCGTCAACGCTTGAGTTTTTGGTCAAAACACTGGCCAAAAAATATGATCTAGACTTGATTTCAGTCCCCTATAAGGGGAGTGCGCCGATGATGGCTGATATGCTCGGTAATCAAATTGAGGCCGGCTCCGCATCGGTCCCCGATTTTATTGAATTTCATCAGGCAAAGAAATTAAGCATTGTGGCAGTGATGGGGGCGCAGCGTCAGGCCTCACTACCGGATGTGCCAACGTTCAAAGAGCTGGGTGTCGATGGCTTTGAAGATCTCCCCTTTTATGGGGTGTTTGCTTCCAAACAGGCGCCTGAAGCAATGCTCATACAAGTGTCTAAAGCACTCGAGAAGATTGTTGCCAGGCCTGAGGTGATGGCCCAATTTTCTAGCATGGGCCTCAGCCCTGATTATCTGACAGCCGCGCAACTGCACGTGAGAGAGCGCAACTATTCAGCCGCGTGGGCAAAGATCATTAAAGACAGCGGCTATCAACCGAACTGATCGTTTGCCAAACGGCTGCGTGGGCATTTGCTGATGCTGGTCGCTGCGAACGCAGTCAACGCATTGGCGACGACGGCGCTGATGAACTAGGATGAGCACGCGCCACCCAAAAGGTCGCACCCTGCGGGCCATATTCTTCTGCATGAGGCTCATCAGCACTAAGCTTGAAGTCAGTGCCTGCCGTCATATGATGCCGCACGCCATCTCTGGTCAACCACATCTCGCCTTCGGCGACCACCACATGAACGCCAAATGGGTGGGTATGAACCTCAATGGTTCGGCTAGGTTCCCAGACCTTTTTGAGCACCTCGTTATACCCTTCACTCAGTGATTGCTTTTCGAATGCTTCGAATGTCATCGTTGTCATCGTGAAACCTTCTGTGTTCAATATTTTTGTTGTGAGTAGCACCATTTGTTACGATACTCGAAGCAGCTGCGTCATAGTGCGTTTGACGATACAAAAAAGAGCGAGAGACAATGGATACGAAAGCGACCCTGATTATCAGAAACGGCACGATCGTCGACGGGACGGGTTCAGCCCCTTATGTGGGCGATATTTCGATAGTCAACGGCTTGATCAAAGCTGTTGGTAAGATTGCTGATACCGCCGACCACGAAATTGACGCGCAAGGTCTCTTGGTCACACCGGGTTTCGTCGATATCCATACGCATTATGACGGTCAAGTCACCTGGAGCCAACAGATTGCGTCCTCCTCACAAATGGGCGTTACCACGGTCGTGATGGGTAATTGCGGGATTGGATTTGCGCCCTGCCTGCCAGAGCATCGGGGCAAGATGATGAAGTTGATGGAGGGCGTTGAAGACATCCCCGGCATCGTGCTTGAGGAAGGGCTGCCCTGGACATGGCAAACGTTTCCTGAGTATATGGAGGTGCTTGAAGGTCGTCGCTTTGATGTGGATGTGGCAGCGCAGATCGGTCATGCGCCTTTACGTATTCATGTGATGGGTGATCGTGGTGCGAATCGTGAGCCTGCAACTTTAAACGATCTTGAGCAAATGGCGACGATTGCCGCTGAGGCGGTTGAAGCTGGGGCGTTGGGCTTTACGACGTCGCGCACGATTTTGCATTTGAGCAGTGACGGTAAACACACCCCAAGTTTGGGGGCAGCTGAAGAAGAGCTGACGGCGATTGCCCTTGGATTGAAAAAAGCAAACAAGGGGGTTTTACAACTGGTGACCGATTTTGATGATGTGGACGAAGAATTCGCGATGTTACGCCGGATCGCAGAGGCCTCTGGTCGGCCTTTATCGTTAACCTTGCTTCAGCATGAGCATTTACCGGATCGGTGGCGCCGCGTCATGAGCCACATGCACGCAGCCGTTGATGACGGGGTCAAGATGAAGGCACAGGTGGGTGCCAGACCTGTTGCCTTGATTTTTAGCTTTGCTTTGACCTTAAGTCCATTTTCACAGCTACCGACGTACGAGGCAATCAGCCATTTGCCGTTGTCCCAGAAGCTCGCGCGTCTGCGTGACCCAGAGGTGCGTCGACAGATTTTGTCCGAACGGCACGCAACGCCGATGCAGGCGCGTCGTTTTGCAAACTTTGACAACTTGTATTTGTTGCAGGATCCACCCGATTACGAACCAAGCCCAGACCAATGTATTAGCGCACTGGCGCAACGGGCAGGGTTGGATGCCAACGAATTTGCTTATGATTTTTTAACTTCGGGTGAAGGTCAGGGGATGCTGTATCGTCCACTTTACAACTATGTCGACCAGAATCTGGACGTTGTTAGAGAAATGTTGACAGATCGAGATACGGTGCCCGGATTAAGCGACGGCGGGGCACATTACGGATTTATTTGCGATGCAAGTTTCCCCACCTATTTGCTGACACACTGGGCAAGGGATCGCATGAGGGGAGACACATTACCCTTGGCCGATCTCGTGAAATGGCAGACCCGCGATACCGCTGCCGTCGTCGGTTTACACGATAGAGGTGTGCTCAAACCTGGCTATAAGGCCGATATCAACTTGATCGATTTTGAACGGCTGAAGCTGCGGGCGCCAGCCATTGTGCGAGATCTGCCGGCAGGCGGCAGGCGACTGTCTCAACAAGCGGAAGGCTATCGAGCGACGATTGTTTCTGGCGTTGTAACCTACGCAAACGGTCAGCCAACCGGTGCCTATCCAGGCAAGTTGATCAGAGGGGCTCAAGCGAGCCCCGTTTGATCTGATTGATTCTTGGGTAAGCTGCTCAATCAAAGTACCTGGCACGCTTCGTCAAAACTAAAGCGATAGCCGCGCTCGAACAATTTGCTTGGGTCACCATTACGACGAGCGGTTTCGAGCCTCAGTGCCTCATTGTTAGTGAACATTTCTTTGGCTGCCGGAAAATGCGGAAACACACGACCCATCTGTTCATGAAAATGTAGATCAATCCCAACGATGACGGTGACTGGCGCTGACTTGGTCTTATCCAGATTGCCGGCGCTCATCGCGGGTAGTAGTCGATTTTTCGCTTCCGCGGTTGCCAGAAAAATATAGCGTGCAGGCTGGTTATTCATCGACGTGGCACCCATGCGAGCAAGGTGGTAAATCTCGTGCAATGTCTCAATGGCGATCGGCGTATCCAAAAAGCCATTGGCAGTTCTGGCGTTTAAAAAAAGCTGATCGAGAGCCGCTTGGCTGAGTTGCGTCATGATGGTGAATTCCTGAAGGTTTAAACTGGCGTCAATCTGATGATAAAAATCGATATATCCTGTCGTTGTGGATAATACACGTCAGCGGTTTGAGCATGAATCAAAAAAAAGAGGAGCAATAATGAGTTCAGATGTCTTGTTTATCGGCTTGGGCAACATGGGTTTGCACATGGCAAAAAATTTGGCGAAAGCTGGTCACATGGTCACGGGCTTTGATCTGGTTCAGGCGAGCGTTGATAGCCTCGTTGCAAGTGGTGGTAAGTCAACGACTTCGTTGCCTGACTCAATAAAGGCAGCGAGCGTGATTGTGACGATGTTGCCCGCCAGTCAGCATGTGCGAGCCGTGTGCTTGGGTGAACAAGGGTTGCTGACGCTCGCCAAACCCGGCACACTCATTATCGATAGTTCGACGATAGCCCCCGATGTGTCACGCGAGCTCGGTAAACTGGCTGAAACCAAAGGGCTCACGATGGTGGATGCGCCCGTGTCCGGCGGTACGTTTGGCGCAGAGGCGGGCACGCTGACCTTTATGGTGGGTGGCACTGACGATGGCTTTGCAAGAGCTAAGCCTTATATCGAGAAAATGGGTAAAGCGATTTATCACGCGGGCGGTTATGGCAGCGGCCAAACTGTCAAGGTGTGCAATAACATGCTTCTCGGTATCAACATGATTGCTACCGCAGAGGCACTCCAGCTCGGGATTGCCAACGGCTTGGATCCAAAAGTCTTATCGGAAATCATCAGCAAAAGCTCAGGGTCAAACTGGGCACTCATCAATGGCAATCCATGTCCGGGTGTGAAAGAAGATTCAGCCTCCTCCAGAGGCTATACCGGCGGATTTGGTACCGACTTGATGTTGAAGGATTTAGGGTTGGCGGTTGAAAATGCCGTGTCGACGAAAACCACGGTGACCTTAGGGGCGACAGCTCGCAATCTTTACGATATCCACAGCAAAGCTGGCCATGGTGCTCTCGATTACGCCAGCATCTTCAAGTTGCTGCAGAAATAACCATGTCTTGTTGCACGTCACTGCGCGTTCAAGTGACTCGTTGATCGTGAAAAAGGCTCGCTGGGTGCGAGCCTTTTTTGATTCAACGCTTAACCACCCTCGATTCTCGGGATAAAAAACACCTCACAGCCGGGCCTCAATACCTGGGTGTAAACCACTTCGTGCAACTCGCCGTCGACGGCAATTGCCGTTTCTTCTTCGAGAATTTCTCCCAGGCCCGGATATAGCTGATCCATCGCTTTGAGCAGACCGCGCACCGTTGTTGCCTCAACGTCAAACGTTTTGACGCCGTTTGTGTAGCGGCGACTAAAGCCGCTGGTGAGAACAACGTGCGCGGTTGTCACAGGCATCCCGGGCTTAGCCGTCTATCGCAGCGAGTACTTTTGGCGGTGACATGGGTAAGGACGTCATACGCTTACCAGTCGCCTGTTGAATCGCATTCGCAATAGCAGCCATTGGCGGGACAATATTCACTTCGCCAACCCCTTTTGCACCAAACGGATGATTCGGGTTGGGGACTTCAACCATCACAACATCAATGTGCGGCAAGTCAGAGGCGACGGGGATTCGATAATCCAGAAACCCAGCATTGGCTAAATGCCCTTCTTTATCGTAGACATATTCCTCGTTCAGCGCCCAACCAATGCCTTGTACGACACCACCCTGTATTTGTCCTTCACAGTAGTCGTGATGGATGGCGCGACCGACATCCTGAGCCGCCACAACACGCAAAATCTTAGTGTGACCGGTTTCAGGGTCTACTTCGACATCGTAGAACTGCGTGCTAAAACCTGGTGCCATACCACCGGCATTGACGGCAGCTTCGGCGACGATGGGCCCGCCAGTGACGGCACGCTTGGCGGCAATCGCAGCGAGAGATAACGGGGCATGATTGCCGGGGACTCCCTCGACTAATTTAGCGTGCCCATCCTCCCACACCACGTCATCGATGCTGACATCCCAGGTAAGGGCGGCCCGGCCACGCATATCCGCAATGACGGTTTCGCACGCTTGAACGACCGCGATACCGGTGGCATAAGTCACCCGTGAGCCACCTGTCACGTGGTTATAACCAATCGAGGCGGTGTCGGCGACCGTAGAACGAACTTTTTCATACGGAATACCCAGCGTTTCGGCAGCCATCAGCGCCATCGACGCACGCGAACCACCGACATCCATACTGCCTGTGGCAATCACAACAGACCCGTCCTCATTGACATGGACGGTTGCCGCTGATTCGCCACCTCCGTTAAACCAGAAACCCGAAGCCACGCCTCGGCCCTGATTTTTACCAAGCGCGGTCTTGTACGCGGGGTGTTGCATGAGCGCTTCAATGGTTTGTTTAAACCCGTCATGGGCGTGCTTAGGCCCCCAAGCAGTGGGTGAGCCAGCTGATACTGCGTTCTTGTGACGCAACTCAAGCGGATCCATCCCGATTTTCTTAGCCAACATATCAAGCACACTTTCGACCCCAAAAGCAGAAATCGGTGAGCCTGGTGCGCGATAAGCCGCTGATTTAGGACGGTTCGATACCACGTCGTAGCCAACGGCTCTTGAATTGGGGATTTCATAACAGGCGTAAGCACACATGGCGCCGTTCATGACCGGCGACCCGGGGAAAGCGCCCGCCTGAAATTTAAACGTTGAGTCGGCCGCCACGATTTTGCCAGCTTTGGTCACCCCGATCTTGACGGTCATCGATGCACCCGAGGTCGGGCCCGTTGCTCTTAGGACATCCTCGCGGCGCATCATGATTTTGACGGGTAAACCAGACTTCTTGGAAAGTGCGACAGCGATTGGCTCAACATAGACCACCGTTTTACCGCCAAATCCACCCCCAATCTCAGCGGGATGCACTAGCAGGCTGCCGATGTCCATGCCAACCAGTTTGGCGGTATAGGCGCGTACGACGAAGTGTCCCTGGCTCGCTGACCACAGTTCGCATTGTCCGTCAGCACCATACCGTGCCACGCACGAATGCGGTTCGATGTAGCCTTGGTGAACCGCCGCGGTCGTGAACGACATTTCGACGATTTCGTCAGCTTGTGCAAAACCAGCTTCAAGATCCCCAATCGCAAACTCGACGCGCTTTGCAACGTTCGACGGTTTGGATACGGCAGGCTCAACGCCCCTGGTGATCATGTCTTCAAATAGCAACGGTGCGTCGGGCTTCATTGCCTCATCTACATCAATGACGTGAGGAAGAATTTCAAATTCAACTTCGATGAGATTTACAGCTTGTTGCGCAATCGCTGGGCTTGTTGCGGCAACTGCCGCAATGGCATGGCCTTCGTAAAGCACTTTTTCACGGGCGAGAATGTTGCGCGTCATGTGCCAGTAATTGACAGCCACGCGCTCTGGACCGACATATTCAAAGGGATGGTCCGGCAGATCTGCGCTTGTCACGATCGCCTTGACCCCAGGAAGGGCTGCGGCTTTGCTGGTATCAATCGATTTGATACGCGCGTGTGCATGAGGTGATCGTAAAATTTGCCCCCAAATCATCCCTGGCAAAATCGTGTCTGCACCGTAAATCGCTTGGCCAGTCACTTTTGGCACACCGTCAGGTCTAACGGGGCTGGTGCCCACCAGTTTCAACGCTTTAGTCGGATCCATCGTTTTAGTCAACATGATTAGGCTCCACGTATTTCTTTAGCAGCAGCAAGCACTGCTTCGATGATTTTTTGATAACCCGTGCAACGGCATAAGTTGCCTGCCAACCAGAACCGAACTTCTTCTTCCGTCGGATTTGCATTGCGTTCAAGCAATGCACGGGCAGCAATTAAAAAGCCAGGGGTGCAGATCCCGCATTGCAGCGCAGCATGCTCAAGAAACTTTCGTTGCAACACATGCAAATGATCCCCTTGTGCCATACCCTCGATGGTTTCGATGGTTTTGCCCTGCGCCTCAACGGCCAACACGAGACATGAGCAAACCAGGCGCCCGTCGAGGGTCACACTACAGGCGCCACAATCGCCGGTACCGCAGCCTTCTTTGGTACCGGTCATACCCAACTCATCGCGCAAGACGTCAAGCAAAGGCTGCTGCGGCTCGCATAAAAACTCAACCGGATTCGTATTGATGGTTGTCGTGATGTGATGCTTTGACATGTCAGTTAATTCCTTTTGCTCTGGCTAAGGCGACGCTGGCGGCTCGTTTGGCCAGTACCCCAGCGACTTTGATACGAAATGCTTTGGTCCCGCGTTTGTCGTCGATCGGGCTGGCGGCAGCGCTCGCACTCGCCGCTAAAGCTTCTAGCGCAGCCTCATCTACCATCGTACCAATCAGTGTTTGTGCCGCTTCAGGGAGATACAGTGCTTGTGCAGCCACGGCGCCGAGGCTGACGCGCGCAGCTGTGCAGACGCCTTGTGCGTCCAGCGTTAAATTCACCCCCGCGCCCACCACGGCAATATCCATTTCTGAGCGAGGAGTAAATCTTAAATAGGCATCACCCGAGTGGGCAGGGCGCTGAGGCAAAAAGAAGGAAGCGACTAATTCGCCTTTGGCCAGAGAGGTTTTACCGGGGCCGATGTTGATCTGTTCGACGGGCACTTCGCGACGACCGTTCGGACCGACGACGCTAGCCACCGCGCCGGCTGCAATCATGGCAGGCACGCTATCGGCTGCAGGTGAGGCATTACATAAGTTACCGCCCAGCGTCGCCCGGCCACGCACTTGCACTGAGCCCACCAAGTTGGCACCGTCAATCACGCCTGGCCAAGTCGCCGCAAACGCCTCATTTTCAACCAAAGCCATGCAGCTCACCGCAGCCCCGACACGCCAGCCACCGTTTTCGCGGGTCAGAGATGTCATCTCGCTGATGTGCTTAACATCGACCAGCATCGCAGGTTTGACGCGGCCAGACCGCATTTGCACCAACATATCTGTACCACCAGCCAGTACCCGTGCAGGCCCAGAGGCAGCTGCAAGTAAGGCGGCTGCGGCCTCGACTGTCGCGGGAGTTTCGTAACGCAATTCGCTCATTGTGAGTGCCTCATGTCGTGTTGCCGTCGCTTTCTCTCGGGCTCGCCGCCCCAAACAAAGCCGCATGGCGTTGCTGGTGTCATTCTAGTTATCCTACCAATTCTATCGCAGAGTTCCACCCCTATTCAGACGACGGGGCGGATGATCGAAAAATATTCATTTGATGAGGTCGTGATGGTCGGTTGGCTTCTTGCTATCATCCCAGCATAAAAACGATGAGGAGCGGTGACATGAGTGATCATTTCTATGATAAACCCATGGCGAAATCAAGCGGTTGGTTTGCGCCGTCACATGTCGCGGCTGGCTTTATTGCGGTATTGGTTGGCTACACCAGCTCTGCGGCGATTGTTTTTCAGGCGGCTCACGCCGCCCAGGCGACCCCGGCGCAAATCGCCTCTTGGTTATGTGCGTTGGGCTTGGGGATGGGCGCGACGTGCATCGGTTTGTCACTCTATTTTAAAAGCCCTGTGCTGACTGCTTGGTCAACGCCTGGCGCTGCCCTATTGGCGACGTCGCTCAACGGGGTGTCGCTCGCTGAGGCGACGGGCGTCTTTCTGTTTTCTTCGGCCTTGCTCTTGCTGGTTGGCTTGACTGGCTGGTTTGATCGACTCATGAAGCATATTCCCAGAGCGCTGGCGTCGGCGATGCTCGCGGGGGTGTTGTTGCGATTCGGCTTGAACGTCTTTACTGAACTGGCCGGCGATCTTTGGCAGGTGGGTGTGATGCTATTGGGCTACTTGTTTTTTAAACGCAAGGCTGCCAGATATGCGGTCCCATTGACGTTAGCGATCGGGGTCGCCTACGCAGCGCTGTCTGGTGCGATGCATTGGGATGCGGCTTCTCTGCAGTTCGCCCAGCTTGAGTTGGTGCGTCCGACTTTTTCGCTGGCGACCTTAGTCGGGATTGGGCTGCCTTTGTTTTTAGTCACCATGGCATCGCAAAACTTGCCTGGCGTCGCCGTGTTAAGAGCAAATGGCTACAGCTTACCTGTATCACCGATCATCGGATGGACTGGCCTTACGGGGCTTTTACTTGCGCCGTTTGGTGGTTTCTCGTTTAACCTGGCGGCCATCACGGCTGCCATTTGCATGAGTCCCGATGCGGATGCCGATCCGCGTCGCCGCTATTGGGCGGCGGTGTGGGCGGGTATTTTCTATCTGATCCTCGGGCTACTGGGTGCAACCGTTGTCACTGTGTTCGCTGTTTTTCCGCATTCGTTGGTGGTGGCGATTGCCGGGATTGCCTTATTTGGTGTCATCGGTACGAGTCTTGCTGACAGCTTGGCGGATCTGTCTGGACGGGAACCCGCGCTGTTGACGTTTCTGGTGACGGCGTCCGGATTAAGTCTTTTTGGCATCGGTAGTGCTTTTTGGGGCTTGGTTCTTGGGATGATTGCGCACGCACTCGTGAAACCAAAGTAGCCGGGCTTCTGCAGTTGCTTGGGCAGTTTCCGTTAGTTTCCGTTAGTGATTGAATCCAGCATCTGCAAGAACGTCTGGTGATTTGTTGATTATTGTGATTCACTAACTCAGTATCAAAAAAATTCACCTATCCGGAGACGACCATGCGATTTAAATTAGCGCTATTAACGCTTGCTCTTGCTTGTACGATGTCCGTGTTTGCCCAGACGCCGCCCGCTGCTGCGCCTGCACCGGCATGGAAGCAAGGCATGGATAACACCAAGCAGCCTGCGACGTTGCATCCGTTTGCCCCAATCATGACAGGGACCGAAGCAAAAGATTTGCCGTTGAGCAAAATCAAGATGGCCCCTGGTTTTCATATTGAAGTGTGGGCAGATGGGGTGACTTCGGCAAGATCGATGGCACGCGGCGACAAGGGGACTATTTTCGTTGGCAATCGCAATACCAAGAGTGTGGTTGCCATTGTTGAAAAGGATGGCAAAAAAGTCATCAAAACGATCACCAAAGACATGATCATGCCCAATGGCGTGGTGTTCTCAAAAGGCACGCTGTTTGTCGCTGAACATGACAAGATCTGGCGCTTTGACAACATTGAAGCGAACCTGGATAACCCGGGCCCAGGCAAAGTGGTGGTCGACGGCATTGATCCGACCAATGGTCCCGGCCATAACTGGAAGTACCTCGTGATGGGGCCCGACGGCAAACTGTATTTCAATATCGGTTCACCCGAGAACATCACCATGCCGTTGTATAACCAGGCCGTGATCATGCGCGTTGACCCCGCCACTGGTCAACTCGAGCGTGTCGCCACCGGCGTGCGTAACAGTGTCGGTATGGCTTTTCATCCCGTGACGAAAAAACTCTGGTTCACCGAACACGGTCGTGATTGGTTGGGCGAAGATATCCCGAACGACGAACTCAATGTGCTCACGAAAGAGGGTGAGAATTTTGGCTTTCCCTTTTGTCATCAGGGTGAAATTGCTGACCCGATTTATGGCAAATACGATACCTGTGCTCACAGCACCCCACCCGTGCTCAAGCTCGGTGCTCACGTTGCACCTCTGGCTATCCAGTTTTACACAGGCAGTATGTTCCCCGCTGAATACAAAAATAACATCCTCATGGCTCGCCATGGCTCTTGGAATAAAAGTGAAAAGCGTGGCTACGATTTGATGCGCGTGGTGTTGGATGCCAACGGTAAAGTCGTTAAATATGAGCCTTTCGTGTCTGGTTTCTTGACAGACGACAAGGCAGATCCACCCATGTGGGGTCGTCCAGTCGATATCTTGCAAATGCCAGATGGCTCGATTCTGTTTTCGGATGATTACAACGGTGTGATTTACCGCGTGAGCTATAAGAAATGATGTGTCAGCTTCAACGCATGACAAAGATCGCAGCAGCAGTCGCTGCTGTGGCTTTTATGTGGCCAGTTGCGCGGGTTGCTGCTGCTGACCTTGACGCTGGCATGGCAATGTCACAAACGTGCATTGCCTGCCACGGGCCCGGTGGTAACTCGGTGACCGCTGGGGTGCCTTCTATTTCTGGGCATGCGGCGCAAGCAATCAGTATGCAGCTTTACAATTATCGAGAAGGCAATCGCAAGAACGCACAAATGTCGCCCATGGCGGCGAACCTAACCAACGCAGAGATGAATAATCTTGCCGCGTATTTCGCCAATGAGAAACCGGCCGCGCCAACGCATAAAACGTCGGCTGAAAACGCGAAACTTGGCCCGTCACTCACACAACAGTACAACTGTACTCAGTGTCACGGTGCCGAGTTGAAAGGGATTCAGCATATTCCGCGCATCGCCGGGCAGCAGTATGACTATTTACTGGTTCAATTACAAGGTTTTAAAGCACATACTCGTTGGGATATGGATGGCAACATGACCTCTGCGCTGTCCATGGTAAAGGACGGTGACATCCCCATTTTGGCTGACTATATTGCTGGTTTGACAAGCAATTAAGCGATCAGCTTGTGTGGCTATTCCCCGTCGAGCACACCCAGCTCTTGAAGGATTTCGGCAACTAAATCCAATCTGAGTCGTGGATTGTCCATGCTCAGCAGATGCAGCTTCTGCGGTGGTGGTAAAGGCAATAATTCTGCCCATCGATTGCTGACCCAAGAGCAATCGTTGAACTGGTATGGTTCGAGGACGGCCAGCTCTTCTTCTTGGGTGGTTTGCTCAAGAATAGCAATTAACGTTTTTCTGAGTGCACCCGCTGCATCGAAAAGCTCTGCGGGTATTTCCATAAAGTGATCCGGGGCAACCAAGTCGATCGATGCGGTCCAAAGGCCATTGCGTTGACGCTCACTATGGTTGATCGTGAATCGCTGCTCGCCTCGGCACCGGATCATGAATAGCGCAGGGGTGACAGCGTCAAACGAATGAATGGAGGCGAGTGTCCCGGTGTTGGCAAAGGTGACCTCTTGCCCAGCGGTTCTGATTTCAGCGCCTTGCTCAATGGTGACAATGCCAAACTTGCTCTGTTCGTGCAGACACTTTTTGATCATGTCCAGGTAGCGCACTTCGAAGATCTTGAGTGGCAATAACCCGCCCGGGAAAAGTGTTGTTCCAAGGGGAAACAGTGGCACATCGGTTAGCGTCGTCATCGGGTTAGGTCATTTCAGTCATCGCGTCGTACACTGTCAGCATCAATCGCGAGTTAGATTGCATTCAACATCATTGTCCTACAAAAGGAGCATTCATCATGGCCAAGGGTCAGCAAAAAACCAACAAAGAAGCCAAAAAGCCGAAGAAAGACACCTCTACGGCCAAGACAGGCTCCGCGCCAGCACTGGATGCCGTCCGCCCAACGCAGGTGACGGCAATTTTTCCGCGCGGCAAAGATAAGAATAAGCCAAGTTTCTAAAACAGATCGGACTGGTGAAAATGTTAAAAAATGCGTGGGCCAAGGGATTGACAAATTCGCGTGTGACGCGCTACACCAAGCTGGCAACGATAGTCTTCGTTTGTAGCTTTGCGTTTCTGTCCATGAACAGTAGCGCAGCCGATGATGTCTATCAACAAGCGATTGCTAGCCCGATCCGAACCGATAAAGATCGGGTCATGGATGCGTCGCGACGGCCTCTCGATTTTTTGACGTTAACCCAGGTCAAACCTGGGATGACGGTGCTCGATGTGGCAGCAGGTGCAGGCTATACCTCGCAGCTGTTGGCCTTGGCCATCGGGCCACAGGGCAAGCTGTTGGCTCAAATATCCAAACCCTCAGCCGCGCTCGAAGCGCGCTTGTTGGCGCAGCCTCAAAGCAATATCACGGTCCTGACGCAACCGTTTGAAGCGGTGTATCCAGCCGACCTGCCAAAAGTCGACCTGGTGACACTCGTGCTTAGTTATCACGATATTGCCAATCTGCCGATGGATCGGCATAAGATGAATCAAACCCTCTTCAATGCGCTTAAGCCGGGAGGCCATCTGATTTTGATTGACCATGCAGCCCGAGCAGGTAGTGGGTTAAGTGTGACGTCAACGCTGCATCGGATAGACGAGCAAACTGTCATCGAAGAACTGATGAATGCTGGTTTTAAGGTTGAAGCTGAATCCAGTGCTTGGCGTAATCTCGCTGATGCAAGAGATATGCCATCCACAAAGATGGAAACAACCAGCGATCGATTTGCGCTGCGCTTGGTTAAACCTTAGGTTTTCCTGCTTTCAGGTCCGAGCAGTCTTCGATCCCATCAAGGGTTTGAATGGCAAACCTGAGTGTTTGACCCGTAAGAGCAACCAGATGGCGATAGAGAGGTTCAAGACGTTCCAGACCAAACCATTGAGCATCGCGGATTTATACGACCCAGTGAGGTCGAATAGTTTGCCTGACATCCAGCCCCCGAGTGCCATACCAAACAGTGTTGCCATCATGACAGCACCCGTTCGTTGACCAGTGCCTTCTGCGGGAAAGTATTCGCGGATAATGATCGCGTATGAAGGGACGATCCCGCCCTGAAATAAGCCAAATAGGGCTGAGATCAAATATAAGGACACTAGGTCATTGAATGGTAGAAAGAGTAGTAGCGCGATGCCTTGAAGGGTTGACCCCATGATCAAGGTGCGTAGACCACCAATTCGGTCACAGATAGCACCTGATACTAAGCGGCTAATGATGCCGCAACCCAGCATGAGTGACAGCATTTCTGCGCCACGAGCCGCGCCATAACCAAGGTCCGAACAGTAGGCAACGATATGAACTTGTGGCATTGACATTGCTACACAACACGATAACCCAGCAAGACATAGCAATAGCTGAGCGTTGTTGATACTCAGCCCAAAAGGATGGTCGGCACTGGCTTGTTCGGCTTTGGTTGCTGTTATTTGCATCGTCGGTGGTCGTTGCTTTAACCCTCGACTCAGTACCAGCAAGACACTCCCACATACAATCCCGAGCGTCAAATAAGCCTGACGCCATCCGATGTGATCAATCAGTTGTTGCGTAACAGCAGGCCATACTGCGCCAGCCAGGTAATTACCGCTAGCGCAGATCGCCACGGCAATGCCTCGACGCTTGTTCCACCACAGCGCGGTATCCGCTAATAACGGAGAAAAAGCGCTCGCCGCGCCAAGTAGTCCAAGCAAGAGTCCGTGCGCCAGCGCAAAACTGTAAATATTGTCGGCAAGGCTAGCAAGACCAAACCCTGCAAACAACGCCAAGCCGCCAATAGACAACGGCAACCGGACGCCGTGTTTGTCCGCCAGCCTGCCCATGAATAGACCACCCACGCCAAACCCAATCATGAGCGCGGTGTAGGGCAGAGAGGCCATTGATCGAGATATTTGAAACTCAGCTTGTACCGAGGGTAAAACCACTGACACGACGTACATGCAGCTACAACCAAATAATCCGAGCACAACGGCTAAGATTAATCGTCTGCGCGCATACGGTGAGTCAATCAGGTCTGGCGAGGCTGGCGTGTTTGGCATTGAGCACCACGAGAGAATTTTTGAAATGGCGAGTTATCCGCCAATTGCACCTTGGGTGTTCACATAGAGCGCGTACACCGAGTGTGACGCTGCCATGAACAAGCGATTGCGTTTGGTACCGCCAAAACAGACGTTCGCGCAACGCTCGGGCAGATCAATAGATCCGATAATCTCACCCTGAGGTGAGACGATCCTCACGCCATCCATTTCTGCACTTCCCATGCCCCAGCCGCACCACAGGTTGCCGTCGATATCCGCACGCATACCATCAATCGTCCCGGCACCCGCATCGAGAAATACTCGAGGTTCACCGAGTTTCTTGCCATTATCCTTTAACGTGTAAGCGTGAATCAACCGATTCGGTGTACCTCTTGACTCAATGACGTAGAGCAGACTTTCATCTGGTGAAAAGCATAGGCCGTTGGGCCCTTTTATCTGATCGGTCAGCATGTCAGCTGTTCCCGTCAACGGGTCAAGCCGATAAATGGCATGCGGTAGCTCCTCTGGATGCTTGTTGCCTTCGTAGTCACTGTTTGCGCCGAACGGTGGATCAGTGAACCAAATACTGCCGTCTGACTTCACCACCACATCATTGGGCGAGTTTAGTCGCTTGCCTTCAAACTTATCCATCAAGACGGTGATCGTCCCATCGTACTCAGTACGAGTGACTCGCCCGATGTGTTCGCAGGTAATTAGCCGCCCTTGGCGATCGCGGGTATTGCCATTGGCATAATTGGATGGCTGGCGAAAGACACTGACGGCACCCGTTTCTTCTTCCCATTTCATGATGCGATTGTTGGGGATATCGCTCCAGAGTAAATAGCGCCCATCCCCGAACCAAACTGGGCCTTCAGCCCATCGGCAACCGGTCGCAATTTGTTCGACAGAGGCTAACGCCAGTCTGTATTTATCAAACGATTTATCGATTGAAATCACTCTAGGGTCTGGATAGCGCTGGCTTTCTTCCCACATCCTTTAGTCTCCGGTAAATTTTTATTGGTTATGTTTGACTTTGTAACTCAATTCTTCATTCGCTGTTGCCAAAGGGAAGCGGCGCACCAGCGGGTGGCATTTCATTGCCTAGAATTAAGAGACCAGCGACCGTCATATAAGTACCACTCACCGCCACCAGATCGACGAGTTGCATTTCACCAAGTATCAACTTGGCTCGATTGAACAGTTCATCATCGATTTTGTGTTGGGTACTGAGACTCATGCAAACGTCATACACGATGGCTTCATCTTCAGTCATGTCTCTCGGTCGCTGATTGTTTTTTAAATCAGCTGCAACTGAGGCGCTGAGCCCTGCTTTGAGCGCAATCGGGTAGTGCGCATGCCACTCTACCTGTGAAGACCACAGACGCCCTTGAATCAAAATGGCAAACTCGCTAAGGCGTTTTGGCAAAGAGCTATTGAAACGCAAATAGTCCAGCAGATCTTTGAAGCGTCTGGCAAAAACTGGGCTGCGCAACATCACGTTGTAAGGACCCGCTAATCCAAGACTAGAAATGTCGAGAATTTCTTGGGCTAAGGGTTTGGTTTCATCCGGCAATGAATCTAGCGTGATTTGCGCAAATCGTTTGTTCGACCCCTCATCAACTGTTGTCACTTGTATTCCCCTGAGTGATTGCACCGAATCAGTAAGATTTGAAGCTTATCAACCTTTTAATGGGCGCCAGGTGCAGCGCCAAACGGCGGCTTAGCCAGCCAAATTAGCGGAAGCAGGCAGACCAGTAACCCGGCAGCGGCAATCATGAGTTCATTGGTCGAGAGCAGGTACGCCTGCGATGAAATCAATTGATCGATGACAGCAGACTTCGCGGGTTCGACCAAACCGATAGCGGCGGCTTGGTCAGAGAATTGCTGATAGGCTGGGTTTCCGGTGTAGATGTTTTCGACCAAATGGGCATGATGTCGTGAGGCATTGTCCTGCCAGACGGTGGTAGCAATGGCCGTGCCAATGCTGCCTCCCATATTTCGTAAGAAATTGGTCAAGCCACTACCTGCTGCAAACTGTTGCGGCTTGAGCGATGACATCGCGATGGCAGTCATCGGCATGAAAAAGCCAGAGATGCCAATCCCCATGATCAATCTGGCGATCATCAAACTTTTTTCATCAACAGCAGTGGTGAATGTTGCTGCCCAAAAGCATCCCCCAGCCATACAACTAAAACCAATGGTAGCGATCAGTCGTGCGTCGAGACGGTTGATATTTGCCCCAAAAATAGGACCACTAATCAATGCCAAGATGCCGGTAAAGGCCATGACTCGGCCTGCCTGAAAAGCCGTGTAACCCAGCTGAGTCTGCAACCATAGCGGGCCTATCACGATATAAATGTAGAAAGAAAAAGACCCAAAAAACAAACAGCTAGCGGCAATCCTGAAGTTTCGCAACTTGAAGAGTCGCAAGTCCACGACCGGGTTTTCTGCCCCGAGCTCCCAGATCACAAAACTAACCCAGGCAATCGCACTCACAATCGCCAAGCCGACGATTAACTCAGAGGAGAACCAGTCGAGTTCATTGCCCTTATCGAGCATGATCTGCAGGCACGATACGGCAACAATCAGTAAAAGCAATCCAACAATATCGATGCTTTCTGTGGATGCCTTCGCTTTTGGTGCACCAAAGAGCCAGTACACGCCATAGGCCGTCAATATGCCGAAGGGCAGATTGATATAAAACGCCCATCGCCAGACCAAGTTGTCCGTTAACCAACCACCAATCACCGGCCCCAGTACTGGCGCGATCACTGTGGTCGTTGCCCAAATCCCAAGCGCCATCCCTCGTTTGGTCGGCGGGTATATTTTGACGAGCAACGATTGCGACAGGGGGATCATTGAGGCGCCCACAACCCCTTGCAGTACTCGTGAAAAAATGAGCATTTCAAAAGAGGGGGCAGCCCCGCAAAGCATCGAGGCAACCGTGAATAACAAGGTCGCGAAGATAAACTGCCTGACATCACCGATGCGTTTAGATAGCCATCCCGTGAGTGGCAAAAAGATGGCCTCGCTTACCGCGTACGACGTGATGACCCACGTGCCTTGTGTCGCGGTAACCCCAAAGTCACCGGCTATCGTAGGTAGCGATACGTTTGCGATTGACGTATCGAGGACGTTCATAAACGAGCCCGCAGCGAGTGCGAGGGTGCCGAGTGCTAGCTTCCACCCGGTAAGCTGAGCTTGCGGGGCATCAGCGGATGCTTGATTGGCCATGTGACGTCAGAATCTTAACGAGCGCGTTTTAAGACTGTCAGAATATGCTCGTCGGCCGTTTTAAGTTGCTTTGCATAAATATCTGTTTTCAAGTCACCCTTGTGCTCCATAGGGGCAAGCGCAAGACCTTGAGCATTTGACACATCTACTTTGACGTCCATCGACAGACCGATATTTAAGGGATATTGTTTCAGTTGCTCAGGATCAATCTCAATTCTGACGGGTAAGCGTTGCACCACTTTTACCCAGTTGCCGCTGGCGTTCTGAGGGGGTAACAAGGCCAAGGTTGAACCTGTGCCGGGTGCGAAGCCGGCGACTTTGCCGCTATAGACCACTTTACTGCCATAAACATCAGCCTCTACGCGTGCTGATTGCCCCACACGCATGAAACGAATCTGATTTTCTTTGAAGTTCGCATCGACCCAAACCGTCTGATTCATGACCAGCGAAGCGGCTGGTGTCCCAGCGCTGACTCGTTGTCCCAACTGCGCTGATCGCTTTGCAACCACGGCATTCGCGGGGCTGAGAATGTCTGTACGAACCAACGCTAGATACGCTTGCCGCACGGCGTTGATGGCTTTTAAAGTCTCTGAGTGTCGATCTGCTTGATTGACGTCAGTGATGTTTTCGGCAGAGGCCAGTGCTTGTTCGTAAGCAATCCGAGCATTGTCATACGTTAGCTTCACCCGATCGATTTCATCTTTGGAGACACTAGCCTCCCCTTGAAGCGCGGTCCGGCGTTTGTAATCGATTTGCGCCTTATCGAGATCTTGCTTGCGTTGCTGGGCATTTAAGATCGTTGCTTTGACGGTGTAATAGGCTTTTACCAGATCCACATCGGCTTTTTCGAGCGCAACTTTTTGGTCTGAGGGATCCATTCTGAAAAGGACATCACCTGCTTTTACTGCTTGGGTGTCAAGAACCAATACCTCAGAGATCGTGCCCTCTGTTTGGGCGGTCACCTGCACTTGAGTACCCGCTACATAGGCATCGTCTGTCGACTGATAATGATCCAGGTAAAGAAACCAGTAAACACCGTAGCCAATGGCAATCAGCAACAACACGATGAAGAAAACTCGAAATGCGCTGCTGCGACTCGATCCACGAGTGTCGGCAGGGGTCGTGGGGGCGGTTTGGGTAGGTGTGGATGTTGTCATGATGCTTATTGAGCAGTTGAATCTGATGTGGTCTCGAACGAACCGCCCAGTGCCTGAATCAGTGTGACCTTGGCACTCAGCGCTCTAGCTTGAGTATCGAGAACTTGTTTTCTTTGTTGAACAACGTTGAGTTCAGCTGCGATGACGTTGTCGCTCGTGGTCAGGCCAGCTGTTTTACGCTGTTGCTGAATTTGCCGATAGCTCAGTCTGTCGTTCAACACTCGTTGGTCTTGTACCAGTTCAAGAGACGTATTTTTGACCGTTGCAATGGCGTCTGCCGCTTCTTTTAGTGCAGTGGCGAGCTGATCTTGATACGTCGAGATTCTTTCGTTGCGAGCGGCTTCTTTACCGAGTGAGTTCGCTGCAATTCGTCCACCGTCGAAAATCGGCAAGCTGATCACTGGGCCAATGCTCAGTGCCTGGCTGGCGGATTGAAATAGTGTCGATAATCCGATGGATTGCAGGCCTGCGTACGCTTGAAGATTCACGTCCGGCAGATATTCCAGTTTAGAAGCGTCGAACTCTAATCCCGACGCTTTAATTTGTTCGAGCAAGACCTGTAAGTCGGGTCTTCTTGCCAGCAGGTCAGCGGGAATCGACTCAGGTAGATCGCCGTTGTAGCCGGTCAGGGCAGGAGGGCGAAGTTTTTCACCCCAGGTAGGGCCTTGCTGTGCGAGCGCCGACAGCTGATGCTGCAGGGTTTTGATCGCGAGTTCAGATTGAATCAGACGGGCTTGCGACAGATCTCGATCAGCCAGACGTTGCTTGGTTTCAAGTGCATCGGTGACACCGGCTGTCTGCCTGGCGACAGCAATTTGATAGAGGCGGTCGCGCAAGGTAGCTTCGTCAGCATTAAGCGCCTTGAGTTTGTGCACGCGATCCAGATCGACGTAGACTTTCGCGATCGAACTCGACAACATCAATTTTGCTGCGTCGACATTGAATTGTGCTGCTTTCAATCGACTGATCGCGGCATCAAAATATTTATGCTGTTTGCCCCACAGGTCAAGTGACCAATTCAGATTGGCTTGAATGAATCCATACCCGTTGGTCGTCTGCATCCCGGGGAAAAAGAAATAATTCTGTGAAAACTGTTGCTGATCGATTTGTGCACTGAAGCCAACCTGAGGAACCAGTGCTGCCTGTTGTGCGTTCGCAATCGCCAACGCCGCCGAAATACGGCTACCGGCGACTTGGACGCTGGGGGATGTCGCCAGTGCGAGATCCATGACCTGATTGAGCTGTGAGTCGTTGAGCACCGCCCACCAACGCTCTTGGATTTTGCCTGCGGCATCAGATAGCCCAGGTTCGAGTTCGTTGATAGACGGATTGGCGGGTGCGCTGAGTTGGTCTTGAGGGGCGGTGCAACCAAAGAGAACCAGGCAACAGGATAAAACGAAAAGAGGGCGCATAAACACCAAAATGGATCGCTTGCTTGAAAATCGAGATCAAGGACGATCTTAATCTCATTGCTAGTATTTACCCTATTGTACATCTGGCAGATACCGCAAATACGGCCAATTCCCGTCATCCTCTAGGGTTACTTGAGGCGGTGTGTCATAACCTAATAGCTCATAACCTAATAGCTCATAACCTAATAGCAACTCATTCGTTTGCTTATCTGATGATGGTCGATAGCATAGATATCTTATTTATTGCGTCAGACCTGTCACTATGCATCAGCCCGCAGCGTTTTTATGGCAAATGCCACCACCCAATCCCCTGACCGACGACGTTGTTCGACGGCATGAGCGTTTGCGCGAGCGATTGCACGGCATCAATGGTTCGCATCGATCCGTTCGCTTCGCCTGCAGTATGGCAGCCGAAGATTTAGTCTTGATCGATGCTATCGCCGAAGTTGGGGGAGCGATTGAGATATTTACATTGGATACAGGCCGCTTGCACCAGGAAACGCTCAATATGATTGACGTTGTGCAAAACCATTATGGGATCCTGATCAAGCGGATGCAGCCGGATCCATCGGACGTCACTGGTTTTGTGCGAGCGCACGGTCTCAATGGTTTTTATGAAGATGAGGCGGCTAAAAAGGCGTGTTGCCGAGCTAGAAAAGTCCTGCCACTTGAACGTGCCTTGCTTGGCGCAGAGGCTTGGGTGAGCGGTCAACGGCAAGAGCAGTCTGTCACTCGCACGTCCATCGCATTCTCAGAAATCGATGAAGCACGCGGACTCACCAAATACAACCCACTCTTTGACTGGTCGGACAACGATGTCTGGACATACCTTCAATGGCGGGCTGTACCTATTCATCCTCTTCACCGTCAGGGGTTCCCGAGCATTGGCTGCGAACCCTGTACGCGGGCAATTCGGTTTGGCGAAGAAACGCGTGCAGGTCGTTGGTGGTGGTTGCAACAAGAAAATAAAGAGTGTGGTTTACATGTCAAATAATATCCAAAAACTTCAGCATGATTATCTGGATTGGCTTGAATCAGAGTCAATTTTCATCATCCGTGAGGTTGTTGCTCAATGCGCCAATCCAGCGATGTTGTTTTCGGGTGGTAAAGATTCGGTGGTGATGTTTCATCTGGCACGCAAGGCCTTCGCGTTGCGTCGTCAGCCGACAGCCTTGCCATTTCCGCTTGTCCATATCGATACTGGCCATAATTATCAAGAGGTGATTCAGTTTCGCGATGAATTGATTGCTCGAACGGGCGATCGGCTAGTGGTTGGTATGGTTCAAGCGTCGATTAACAAGGGCTCGGTAAAACTTCGCCAGCCGACCGATTCGCGTAACGCAGCACAAGCGGTGACCTTGCTCGAAACCATTGCGGATCATCAGTTTGATGCGTTGATGGGCGGTGCGCGCCGGGACGAAGAAAAGGCGCGTGCCAAAGAGCGGATTTTTTCGTTTAGAGACGAATTTGGTCAGTGGGATCCCAAGACACAACGGCCCGAGCTCTGGCAGCTTTACAACGCAAGAATCACCGCAGGCGAGCACATGAGAGTGTTCCCAATTTCAAATTGGACCGAACTCGACATCTGGCAATACATTGCCCGCGAGAGACTTGCGTTACCCAATATCTATTACGCACACTTCAGAGAGGTTGTTGAAAAAAATGGTCTGCTTCTGCCGGTGACGGACATTACCCCCAAAAATCCCGCCGATAGCAGCAGTATTCGACAAGTTCGCTTTCGTACAGTGGGGGATATCAGTTGCACCTGCCCTGTTGCTAGCAGCTCTGCAACACCAGAAGAAGTAATTGCAGAGACAGCCTTGTCACAATTGACAGAACGAGGGGCCACGCGAATGGACGACCAGACGAGCGAGTCTTCAATGGAGCGCCGCAAAAAGGAAGGATATTTCTAATGAAACATGGTGTGGTTAGATTCATCACGGCCGGTAGCGTTGATGATGGTAAAAGTACCTTGATTGGCAGACTCTTGTACGATACCAAAGCGGTATTGACTGATCAGTTAAGTGCGGTGTCAAGAAGCAAACACTCACGAGTGAGGGCGCACGACGCTGCAATTGATCTGGCTTTGCTGACAGATGGGCTTGAAGCCGAAAGAGAGCAGGGCATTACGATCGATATTGCGTATCGATATTTCGCTACGGCTAACCGAAAGTTCATTGTCGCGGACGCCCCCGGACACGAACAGTACACCCGAAATCTGGTGACCGGTGCATCGCAATCCGATGTCGCCGTCATTCTGGTCGACGCAACACGAGTCGACTTCAGTGTAGAGCCACCTGGGCTGCTTGCACAGACCAACCGCCACTCGGCCATCGTTCGTTTGTTGGGACTGCGTCATGTTGCGTTTGCCGTGAACAAAATGGATTTATTGGACTTCGATCAGCATGCGTTTGATGCCATCCATCGCGCGCTCAACGAGTTAGCGGAAAAACTTGACTTAGCTTCGGCGGTTGCCATCCCCATTTCTGCGCTGCAGGGGGACAATGTGGTGACAGTGAGCGATAGAGCGCCCTGGTATCAAGGGCCAACACTGCTACGGTGGCTTGAAGACTTGGACACCTCTGCGATGCCGCGTCTAAATTCGTTGCGCTTACCGATTCAGTACGTAATGCGACAGGATGGTAGCTCGAGTGAAGATTTTCGGGGCTATCTTGGGCGCGTAGAGGCGGGTGAGCTGCGGGTTGGCCAGGAGATCACCATCCTCCCGTCTGGTGTTCGGTCAAGCGTTGCAGAGATCCATGTGGCCAATGGTATTGACTTAGATGCTGACCACCAAGATCAGCGAGCGTCGGTAGGTGAGCCTGTCACGATTCGCCTGACGGACGATATTGACGTTTCTCGAGGAGATTTACTGGTGGATTCGAATAGGCAAACATGGCCAACCCTCTCAAGCCACGTCCGTGCCGATATTTGCTGGTTGGGGCGTGAGCCGCTGTCGCTTGTTCGTAAATATGTTTTGCAACACACGACACGTACTGTGTTTGCACGGGTTAACAATATCAATCACGTACTTGATGTGAAAACGTTGTCAGAAGCACAAACCGCAGCGACATTTCACATGAACGACGTCGGACAAATTCAGTTGACGTTGCAAAAACCAATCGCCGCAGATCACTTTGACGAATGTAGTACGACGGGCTCTTTTGTCCTCATTGATGCGGTAACACAACAAACTGTCGCGGCTGGCATGATTAGAGGTCTAACTCATTGACTCATTGATCGATTGATTGCCAAGGGGCCTTGGATCCGTCCAAGCCTGCCTGGTAGTGACCAGCAAAGGGTGTCACGATGCTTGTCGCCAAGTGCGTTACCCCGGGGTCTGGTATGTGAGCATGGGTAAATCCCACGCGTTTGAGTAAGAACAAGAGCTCTTGATTGATATCGCCCACGGCATGTAATTCGCCTTGAAACCCTGCTTCACGTAAACGTGCTGCGATTGAATAAGCCCTGCCATCAGCAAACTTGGAGAATTTGATCCCCACCCCGGCCGTGCCTCGATGTGCCTCGGCAAATTGCTGTACGTGGGCACTCAATGCCAATGCACTGTCGGTCCCCAACAGTGACTCGGGTTCAATAATTTCCGTTGGTGTCAGTGGCTCGGGCACTCGCAGACCAGACATGTCAAAGACGACAACGGGTGTTACCTCAGCGGATGGCAAACTCTCTAAATTCATGACGATGTCCCATATCAGTTCGATCAGGCTGCGACAGTCTGTCAACAGCAACGTTATTCATGGCCGCGCCAATCAACAAAGTGACAGGCCCGTCGCACGGCGCAAACCCTTCAGCGGCGATGGCGCCTAGCGTTGAGCGCAAGCGAAGACCTGCACGGCTCGCATTTTCAACCAGACAAATTGCTGTGTCAGGTGATTTTCCTGCGTCGATCAGCTTCTGGCAAATCTGTTGTGATTGCGATCCTGCCATGTAGAGTACGACGGTTTCAACCCCCATGCAGGCGCGAATCCACTGCGTTTCATTTTCAGTTTCACGGTGGCCGACTCGAGGGGTTACAAAAGCAACGCTGCGAGAGATACCTCTGAGCGTCAGACTCGCTTGCAACGTTGCGGCAGCGGCGCAGGCGGCGGTCACGCCCGGAACGACCTCGACAGGGATCCCGTGCTGTCGAAGGATCTCAAGTTCTTCAGCAAGCCGGCCGAAAATGGAAGGGTCTCCGCCTTTCAATCGGACGACATTTTTGCCTTGCTTGGCGAAAGCAAGCAAGCTTGAACAGATAAATGATTGCTCAACTGAGGGTTGGTCCAAACGCTTACCGACATCGAGCCACCTCGCATGGGGAGCCGCCTCGCGCATCCCCGCCAGATCAACTAACGCATCGTGCAAGACAACATCAGCCTGACTCAGAATTCGCCAGGCTTTACGGGTCATTAACTCTGGGTCTCCGGGACCTGCACCCATCAACGTGACACTCATGTGGCCAACTCACTCGCTTCTGTCACATCATCTTGCAACGGAGTGACTGCCTTCCTCACCGTATCGGCAGCCTTGGCAAAGGGTTGCTTGCCGACGCGCGCAACACACGCCCTGAAGATCTCGCCAGGTTGACGTAGTTCGAGGTAGGTGTCCAGGATTTCTTCAATCGCGTCGCCGATCTCATCTTCGGCAAACGCTTTACCAATGATGGTGCCGAGCGCTGCGGGTGCACCATGCCCTGAATGACCGCCAAGTAGCACTTGATAAAACGCAGCACCGTCTTTGTCGACCCCCAAAATACCAATATGACCCGTGTGGTGGTGCCCACAGCTATTCATACAGCCAGATATTCTCAAATCAAGCGGGCCGATGTTCTCTTGCGCATCGACCGATTGGTAACGACGGGCAATGTCCTCGGCAACGGGGATGGATCGTGCGTTGGCTAAAGCGCAGAAATCTCCCCCTGGGCAGCTGACCATGCTCCCAATTAATCCGCCGACGGCATGATGCAGGTTCAGGCTCTTCAAAGCCACATACAGGGCAGGCAAATCAGTTTCGATCACGGCAGGGAGGACAAAATCCTGCGTATGGCTCACGCGGATAAAGCCTTGGCTGAATTGATCCGCAATCGCTGCAATTTGATCCATTTCATCGCTGGTCACATCGCCTGGCGGGCGGGTATGGTGCTTGAGAGGGATGAGCACGGCTGCATAACCTGGTTGACGATGAGGCAGTCGATTGCGTGCGAGCCAGTGTGACCAACTGGTCTGCTCAGATCCTGTGAACTGATTGTCTAGGTTGGCGAGCCTAGCGCCTTTAGTCCAATCTGGTTCGACAAAGGCGGCCTTGACTCGATCGAGTTCACGCTGCGTCAGCTGATGGATACCATCGCGTAATCTAACCCACTCAGCCTCCACCATCTCTCTGAAGTGATCGATGCCCACTGCACGGACAAGAATTTTAATTCGAGCTTTTGTCAGATTATCACGACGTCCTAGCTCGTTGTAGACCCGCATGACTGCATGGGTGTAGGTCAACAAGTGCTTCCATTCGAGCTCTTCGCGTAAGACAGGTGCAAGAATGGGTGTGCGCCCCATGCCGCCACCAACTCTGACGCGAAAAACGGGTTCGGGCTCAGCCCGAATCACCTCAAACGCCATGTCGTGCAGTTGGGTCAATGCTCTATCCTCTGGCGTCCCGGTAAGCGCCACTTTGAATTTTCGGGGTAGAAAGCACAGTTCTGGATGAAAAGTACTCCATTGACGCATCAACTCAGCGTAAGGCCGAGGGTCTAAAAGTTCGTCTGGCGCAATCCCTGCCAACGCATCGCTGGTAATGTTTCGTAGGCAATTACCACTCGATTGAATCCCGTGAATACCGACTTCAGCTAAATCTGCGAGCGCCTTTGGGGCATCGTCTAATGAGATCCAGTTTAGTTGCATGTTCTGACGAGTTGTCAGATGCCCATAGCCACGATCATATTGGCGCGCTACCTGACCCAAGGCTCTCAATTGTTTGCTGTTGAGCATGCCGTATGCAATCGCGATTCTCAGCATCGGTGCATAGCGTTGAATATAGAGACCGTTTTGTAAACGCAATGGCTTGAGGTGATCGTCGCTCAGTAGCCCCGTTTGATTGCGTTGAATCTGGCCAGCAAGTTGTGTCGCGCGCTCTTTCAGGCGCGTGGTATCGAAGAGATTAGATTGATACATTGTTTTGGCACAGCAATGAGGAAAGCACAAGGCTATCGCCGGGAACAACGCAGGTCAAAGAAGCAATTAGTCTATGGATATAACCAGAAATGCTTTCGTCGAGCTTTCGTGATGCTGTTGAGTCAACGACTTTTAGCGAAATTCCAAGGGTAAATCTCCCTGCAGGACAGGAATTTCGGTAGCCAGATTCTCTAAGGGGATGAGACTGCTGGCCTTAACGCCGATCAGGCGGATTTTTTGTGCGAGCGGGACTCGTTTCAGACATTCTTGCGCTTCACGGCGGATATCCACCGCCTCGAACACGGGCTGGGCCAAGGTGATATCGCGCGTTACCACTTGAAAATCCGCATATTTCAACTTGATGCCCAGCGTTTTCGCCGCGTAAGCCTTTCGCCGGAGATCCTCACTCAATTTGACACACAGTGAGGTAAAAATCTCTGACAGTTCGCTTTTGTCGGTTTTGACATGTAGATCACGCGCAAACGTCGTTTCTCTGCTAATTGACTTGGGTTCAGACTCGGTGACGACCGGCCTGTCATCGATGCCATGCGCGGCTCGGTTCATCCACAACCCAGTTGATCGACCGAAATGCTGCACCAGGATCTCGACGGGGGTGGCTGCGAGATCCCCAATCGTATGAATATCAAGAGTTTTTAGCTTTTCGGTTGCTTTGGGGCCAATGCCATTAATTTTCTTGGCCGCTAATGGCCAGATCTTTGTTGCTAGATCTGGCTCGTCCAAGATGGTGATCCCGTCCGGTTTGTTCAAGTCAGACGCGATTTTGGAGAGCAACTTGTTTGGCGTGATACCGATTGAGCAACTGAGTCCGGTCGCATCCCGAACGGCTTGCTTAATGCGCGTGGCAATTTGGTAGGTGCTGCCCTCAAGCGTTGTCAGATCGATATATATCTCATCAATCCCGCGATCTTCGACGATTGGGGCAAGATTGATGACGGCAGATTTGAACAACCGTGAGTAATGGCGGTACGCTTCATAATTGCCAGGCAACAAAATCGCATCCGGTGCTAATTCAGCGGATTTCATCAAGCCCATCCCAGAGAAGACACCCAAGGCCCTCGCTTCATAGGTCGAAGTAGTCACCACACCTCGACCGACATAGTTTCTTAGTTTAGGGTAGATCCATCTGCCGACCTTGTCTTGAACAGGGCGCGATGCATTGCGGCCACCCACCACGACGGCCTGCCCTTTAAGTTCTGGGTAAGTTAGCAACTCTACCGACGCAAAAAATGCGTCCATGTCGAGATGAGCGATTCTGCGCACGGAGTACTAGGGTCGATGAGATTGGTAAAAATCTGTCAAATGGGCAGACGCAAACGCTTGTGGATCCCAATCTTTGTCGATCAAGGCGCTCGCGTCAATCCATCGGTAAATATCGGCGGCGATGGTTGCCCCATCGCCGGACGTCACCAAGACTGGTTCGCGAACGTATTCATGCGCTTCGAAATCATCAAGTAATCGCAGCTCATTTGCTGACAGGTTCAACCAAACCACACCGCTGATCATATGACCCTGCTGCGGGACCGCTGCGGGATACGGTTTATCAACAATTTGATGACGACGCCAATGGTCAAGCGTGACTTGCTTTTTTTCTGGCAGCGACTGAGTGACTTGTTGAAAGATACGGTCAAACATGAGCGAGCCATAAGTAAAGACATTCACCGTGCCAGATCCTCATCATTCATCGTTAATATTGCTTGGCAATAATTGCATTTTTTACGCACCGTTGCATTTTGTAACATGAAATTCTCGACAAACGCGGTACGCTTCCAGACTTGTGTCATTTGAGCGCTTTGTCCCGTCGCACCGTCGCTTGTTTAAGTGCGCAGCATTTCGCTCATTAGTCAAAAAGGCTTTACATGGATATTTGGTCAATAGAGTTTTTGAGTGCGTTAGGTGCAATTGTTTTGATTGATCTGGTGCTTGCAGGTGATAACGCCCTAGTGATCGCTTTAGCAGCCAGAAGTTTGCCCAAGGCGCTACAGCGTAAAGCTGTTTTTTGGGGGACCGTCGGTGCGATTGTTGTTCGTAGTTTCATGACGCTTGGTGCACTGTGGCTATTGAAAATACCAGGGGTCATGCTCATCGGCGGATTGATCCTGTTATGGATTGCTATCAAATTGATGACCCAAGAAGCGGGTGACCAGCATGATCACGATCACGCCGGTAGCTTTTGGGCGGCGATGAAAACGATCATCATTGCCGATGCTGTGATGGGGGTCGACAATGTGCTGGGAGTTGCAGGGGCCGCACATGGTAGCTTTTTGCTGGTTGGTTTGGGGCTGTTGATTAGCATCCCGATTGTTGTTTGGTGCAGCGGGCTCGTGCTGAGGTTGATTGATCGCTATCCAGTCGTCATCGACCTTGGCGCGATGGTGTTGGCTTGGACAGCGGCCAGTATGATTTTTGATGAACCCTTAATTCAGACATTGAGCCAGCCATTTGTCGAATGGTTCAACGCCATTGCGTTGGCGACAGCAGTGCTGGTCTGGATGTTTGCCCGTTATTTACGATTTGTTAGACAAGCGGGCAAACGGGACCAGAACTCATTTTAAAAAGACGTCAAACAGCTTCACTCGTTGTTTGACGCTTTTTTTGTAACACTTTGCCAACGACCAGCACAATCAAGGCGCCACCGATTTGAGCACCGTACTCCCATTGTTGTCTGTGTGGGTCAATCCAAGTGCTGATTGCTTGATCATCCACCAGCATTTCACCTGCAACTTTGCCGATGAGCGCAGCACCAATAGTGATGATGAGAGGGAATCGTTCCATTACTTTCATCAGCATGGTTGAGCCAAAAATAACGACCGGAATGCTTACTCCCAGACCGATAATCATCAAGACATTGTTGTCATGAGCGGCCCCAGCGACCCCTAAGATATTGTCCAGGCTCATCACAAGGTTCGCCACCAAAATTGTCCTGATGGCAGCCCATAAATTATCACTCTGTTTGATGTCGCCGTCGTCTTCGTCACCCGCCAAGAGTTTTACGCCGATCCACAGCAGCAGACAGGCACCGATCAGTCTGAGATAAGGGATGTGCAGTAGTGTCGACGCGAAAATCGTGAGGACGATCAAAAAGAAAACGGCCGACAAAGATCCCCAGAAGATGGCTTTTTTTTGCTGATTCACCGGCAATGCTTGAGCAGCGAGGGCAATGACTACGGCGTTATCGCCTGACAAGAGAATATTGATCCCCATGATGGTTAACAGTGGCCACCAAAAGTGATCTAGTGAAAAGAAATCCATTGTGTTTTTGTTCCGAGTAAGTGTAGTGCTGCGTTTAACAAATTGTTACCATTCGTAGATTCTTCGATCTTGCGCGTTACGTCAAGAACTTTGCGAAGCCTGAGACCGGTTCTCTTTCGCTGATTAGTGTGTTCTCGATTTTAGACATGTCAGCGTAACCGAGTGCCAATCCGCACATCAGAATTTCACTTTCCGGGATACCGGTCACGCGTCTGATGGTTTGATGAAACCGGTTAAAGGCGGCTTGTGCACAGGTGTCTAACCCACGGCCGCGCGCGGCAACCATGAAGCTTTGCAAGAAACAACCAAAATCCAACCAAGAGCCAGTATTCATCACTCGGTCAATCGTAAAAATGATACCAACGGGAGCCCCGAAGAAAATGAAATTTTTTTCATGCTGAAGCTTCATTCCTGCCTTGTCGTCTTTACCAAGTCCTAATAACTGATATAGACCTAGTCCAACTTTACGACGGCGATCAATGTAGGGGGGCGCCCAATGATCAGGATAGTAGCGATACTCTTCGGTGATTTCCGACGCCTTGTCAGGATCGGCAATGGTTGCCAAGATTTCGCTCGATAAGCGCTCTTTGATATCACCTGTCACCACATAAGCTTTCCAAGGTTGTGTATTTGAACCTGACGGGGCTCTGGCTGCGACCGCAAGCATTTGTTCTATGTCTTCGCGTGGCACTGCCTTGGGAAGGAAGGCACGCATCGAATGTCTAGACGTAATGGCGCGATCAACGATTTCTTGCTCGGTATGTTTGATCATGAAAAATGAAGGGCGACGTTAAGGCCGTTGTCTCTGGTTAATGGGGAGCTCGCCCGGGCGAGGCTATATGGGGTCAAAATCTAACACAAACCCTCGGTAAGCAGATAGTCATGCTGCTAGCCCAAGACTGAATCAAGCTCTCTGCTATCCTATTTCACGAGCGGCTGAAGTGACCGTCCTTTGGGGGCGGCAACAATGTCAATATCATTATTTCCCGCTAAAGGAGTGTTTCATGCAAGCGATTCAGTACGAGTTTGAAGATGGCGTGGGCGTTTTAACCTTGAACCGACCTGCCCGCAAGAACGCCATTGACAAGGTGATGTCCGATGAGTTGAAACAAGTGCTGTTCGCACTGCCTCAACAGCGAGATCTCAGAGCGCTGGTGATCACAGGTGCTGGTGGGGCTTTTTGCGCTGGTGGCGATATCACTAATATGATGTCAGCTGCCAGCAGCGCTGAGGCTGGGCGCGACAGAATGCGTCATGACTATTTATCCTGGATAGAGACGCTGCTAAGACTTGAAGTGCCGGTAATCGCCGCGGTGCAAGGGCCAGCCTTTGGTGCCGGCTTTAGTCTTGCCTTAACTGCTGACTTCGTCGTCGCCGAACCAGGTAGCCGCTTCTGTATGTCATTTGTTCGGCTGGGCCTTGTGCCTGATTGTGGGGCGTTTTATACGTTGCCGAGGATTGTGGGCGTTCAGCGCGCAAAAGAGCTTTGCTTTTCTGGCCGCGAGTTGGGGCTAGCGGAGGCCCACCAGTTAGGGATTGTCACCGAAATTGCTTCTGCTAATACCGGGCTCGCTCGGGCCAAAGAGATCGCTCGGTGTTTTGCGGCAGCTGCCCCCGCTTCATTGACGTTGATGAAACGTGCCCTGAACGTGTCGATGAACAGTTCGTTGGACGCCATGATCGATATCGAAGCGGCGGCACAGGGGATTGCACGCACTAGTCCTTGGCATGCGCAGGCCGTATCAAAATTTTTAGCCAAAGAGCCGGCCATGTTTCAATGGCCAGCGCAACCAGATGCCTAATCGTATTTCATTACTGCTGCTGGCGCTGGACGCCAACGACAGGTCTCAGCGCTGGCAAAACGATTTGCGCCAGTGGTCTAGATTCGATCGGGTGATTGTGATTACTGATGAGACGGATCTTGTCTCATCGGATGACCGCCACCCGTGGTTGAGCGTTGCATCGCTTGCGCCGATTGGGGCAGATGAGTCGTGTCTGTGCTGCGGTCTTAACACCGGCTTGGGCGACCACCTTAGAAAGATTTTCTTCGAAGCCCTGTCGGCTAAAGTGTCCAAATTGGAGGCGGTGTTGGTCGTCTCTCGCAAAGCAGATCCAGAGGCGATTCAATTCACTTTGAAGCACACGCCTTTTTTAGGTCAACGCTATTGTTATTTGGGTGTCGTACCGATCAATTCAACCCTGAAGCCGCATCAGCTAGAGAATTGGCCCAGCAGCACTTGGGTTGAAGGTCTTGAAAATATGCTGGCTAATACGTTACACTAATCCCGTTGTCAGTTAGCAGTCGTGCTTGCATGGTTGCCAACTTAGCTTCCAAATTGCCACATTTTCTTCTTACATTGCAATGAAGCTTGCCGTTGCGCCTGCCTGATGTGCCGGTTCACGGTGAATGAAACACAACACCCATTCTGATTGACTTGGTCACAGCCGTGATTGTCGAGTGCTGAATTAATTTTCATCCTCACAAAACAAAACTGGCCGAGCGCAAAAATCGCGATCGACCAGAAGTTGTATTTGGTTGCGGGGGCAGGATTTGAACCTACGACCTTCGGGTTATGAGCCCGACGAGCTGCCAGACTGCTCCACCCCGCGTCTGAGAAAAAGAGTATAGCGTATCTAGCGCGAGTTCGCAAATCGAACCGACGCTGAAAGGAAAGAAAAGTCGATATGGATGATCCCAAAGCCTTACTGGTATTGGAAACTGCACTACTCTGCGCCTCGGCACCCATGCCGATTTCAGAGCTTAAAAAACTGTTTGATGATGAGTCGTTGAGCGATGGGCAGATGAGAGAAGCGTTAGAAGCGCTTCAAATTGCCTGGAATGATCGTGGTATGGTGCTGGTCGAGTTGGCAAGCGGCTGGCGGTTTCAAAGCCGTGAAAGCATGCAGGCCTATTTACAGCGTTTGAGCATCGAGCGAGCGCCCAAGTACTCTCGCGCCGTCATGGAGACGCTTGCCATTATTGCTTGGCGTCAGCCAGTGACCCGGGGTGACATAGAAGACATCCGAGGTGTTACAGTCTCGTCCCAGATCATTAAAACCCTCGAAGAAAGAGGCTGGGTTGATGTGATTGGGCACAGAGACGGCCCAGGTCGGCCTGGTCTTTTAGGGACGACAAGACAATTTCTCGATGATCTGGGATTACGCGCCCTGGATGAATTGCCTGCGCTGGGGTCCATCGATCTTGGCGATGCGTTGGGGGCTCTGCAAATTGACCCAGAGTCGGCGACCAGCACAAGCGCTGAGGATGTTGATCGTGGCAGTGCGGCGAACAGCTCACCAGAACTGATGGATAACGCAGAACTGATGGATAACTTCATCGCTGCAGAAGCACTTGATAACAATGTCAGGCTCGATGTGGTGGATGACAGCGTCGTCTCAGCGGCAGAGCAAAGCCCTGACCGTTCAACAGAAAAAATAAATTTTGAGATCGATCAACAAGTCGATCAAGTTAATCCGGAGTCCAAGTGACGAATACATCAAACAGCAATAACGAAACGCCCGACCAAGTCGCTGATCTCTCCACGCCGTCCGATACAGCCACACAGCAAGTTGATGCGACACGTACCAGCAAGCCTCGTAGCAGAAAGCTTAGAACGCCTTTTCGTCGACGCCGTCCAGATGCTGAGTCTGCCGACACACGAGCCGTGACCCAGACATCGAGTGCAGAAGAGGGACACGCGCAGCAAGGTAACGAACCCTTTGAGGCTGATCAACTCGTTGGCCATGACGCTGTCGATGTGGATACCTCAGACGAGCACGTTGATACCGTCGCTGGTGAACAGGAAGCTGTTCAGGCGCTTTCTTATCTAGGTAAGGCCGAACGGATTGAACAGCGCTTGGGCAAATATCTCAATAGCGATGTGTTGATGCCAAAACTTCATAAAGTTTTGGCTGATGCTGGGATTGGATCGCGACGCGAGATGGAAGAGCTCATCATTGCTGGTCGTGTTTCGGTCAATAGCGAGCCCGCACACATTGGCCAGCGGGTAGGTCCGAACGATTTGGTACGTGTTAATGGTAAGCCGGTCACTCGTACCAATCAGCGCAAGCCTCCTCGCGTTATCCTCTATCACAAACCTGCAGGCGAAATTGTCAGTCATGACGACCCCGCAGGTCGAGCGAATGTCTTTGCACGTTTGCCCAAGATGAAAGTTGGCAAGTGGTTATCGATCGGTCGCTTGGATTTAAACACGGAAGGTCTGTTGATCCTCACCACTTCGGGCGACTTGTCAAACCGTCTGTTGCACCCCCGCTACGGCAATGAAAGAGAGTATGCGGTTCGGGTGCTTGGCGAGTTGGGCCCCGAGCAGCGACAAGCGCTGCTGGATGGTGTGACCCTTGAGGACGGTTTGGCTAGCTTCGGTATGATCGAATTTCTGGGAGGGGAAGGCAGTAACCGCTGGTATCGCGTGACTTTAAATGAAGGGCGCAATCGCGAGGTTCGCCGCATGTTCGAATCCGTGGGGCTAACGGTTAGCAGGCTCATCAGAACCCGTTTTGGGGACATCGTTTTGCCAACGAATTTGCGCCGTGGTCGCTGGGAAGAGCTGGATCCCAAGCTCTGCTCTGCTTTGATGGTGCAAGTCGGGTTGCTTCGGGACGAGGGCGAGGGTGACGGCCGATCCCGTCATCCTAGGCAGCCGGTATCGCATGATAGTGCCTTGCCGCCAGGCTTTGGCACCATGGAAAAAAACGGAATGAATGGCGCCAAAATCGGTCGGCGAGGCAATATCTCTGGCGGGCGAGATAAACCTGAGCGTTTTTCAAGAGGCAGTGAGTTTGCACCAGCCGCACTGACGGTTGGAGGCGGTTTTGCCAACGGCCATCCACAAGCGAGGGCCGGCGGACGCGGTGGTCGCGGTCAAGCTGCAGTTGGCGCCACCACAGCTACCCCGTCGGGTGCTCGCAAACCTCGATCACCCCAAAAATCGCGGAAACCGCTGGGCGCGGCGGGCGCTGGCGATCGCGCGCAAGGTCAGCAACCCACCAGCCAAGCACCACGACCCGATGGTCGTCCTCCCAGAGCGGGGGCGGGGCCAAACGGCAGTGCGCCCAAAACGGGACAACGTCGCAAAACAAACGGTCCACGGGCTGGCGGTCAGCGGTCAACCCCCAAAGGGGATGATTGGCAGCCGAGCGGGGCTTCTGCACATGAATCTAAACTGGGTTTTAGCAAACCACGTGGCGGCCGGTAAGCTCGATTGAGCGTCGTAACTTATTGGTCTGGCAAGATTTTTAGCGAAAATATGCTAACATATCGAGCTTAGTGTTTTTGCGGGTGCGCACTGAAAGTGCGGTGCACCACGGGTCGTTAGTGGGCAAGAATCTTTCTTAAGAGCAAGCATCCCTGACTGAGGGTGCTTGATTGAATATTTAATCGGGCTGTTTTCAGCCCTTTTTTTTTGAGTCGATGGCAGATCTATTTAGTTTATCGCAACAGGCACTTGCCTCAATGGATGTCGAATTAGTCGACGTCGAGAGGGCTGCGCTCGGCCTGCTGCGAATCACAATCGACAGAGCCGACGGGGTGCGCATCGAAGATTGCGAACAGGTGTCCAAGCATTTGTCGCGGGTCTATGAGGTTGAAAATATCGATTATCGGCGGCTTGAGGTTGGGTCGCCGGGTGTTGATCGGCCTTTGCGTACCGAGTCTGACTTCCGCAGATTTGTGGGTGAGCGGATTGAGGTGAAGTTGCGTGAGGCCGTAGAGAATCAAAAGGTTTTTTCGGGGCGACTCGTTTCACTGAACGGTGAGGCGGGTGAGGTGGGTGCCAACGCTGATGCAGGTAAATCCAGTGTCGAGTTTGGTGTCGAATTTGAGGCAAAAAAAGGCGAAGTCCGGCAAGTCGCATTCAGGTTTTCTGACGTTGAGCGCGCTAAGCTGGATCCGGTTCTGGATTTCAAGGGTAAAAAGCGATGAGTCGCGAAATTCTTCAGTTGGTTGATGCCTTGGCACGTGAAAAAAACGTGACGCGCGATGTGGTTTTTGATGCGTTGGAAGGGGCGTTGGCCTCAGCCATGAAAAAGCGTTTCAAAGAGGATGCGGATATCCGTGTCTCGGTCGATCGCCTGAGTGGTGAGCACGAAGGCTTCCGGCGTTGGTTGGTGGTGCCTGATGAGGCGGGCCTTCAAGCGCCTGAGCGCGAAGAGATGTTGTCCGATGCCCAAGAGGTCGTGTCAGATATCGAGGTGGGTGAATACATCGAAGAAGCCTTAGAGCCAATCGAGTTTGGGCGTATCGGTGCGCAGGCTGCCAAGCAAGCTATCCTGCAAAGAATTCGCGACGCCGAGCGTGAGCAGGTTTTGACTGATTTTCTGGATCGTAATGAACTCATTGTTTCCGGCTCGATCAAGCGGATGGACAAGGGTGACGCGATTGTCGAAACCGGCAAGATCGAAGCACGGTTGCCTCGTAGCGAGATGATCCCTAAAGAAAACCTGCGGGTGGGTGATCGTGTGCGTGCCTGGGTGTTTAAGGTCGACCGCACAGCCAGAGGCCAGCAAGTGATCTTGTCGCGTAATGCGCCCGAGTTCATCAAGCAGTTGTTTGAAAACGAAGTGCCTGAAATCGAGCAGGGTCTGCTTGAAATTAAAGGGGCTGCTCGCGATCCTGGGGTTCGTGCCAAAATTGCAGTGGTTGCGTACGATAAACGAATTGATCCAATTGGCACGTGTGTCGGCATGCGCGGCTCGCGTGTCACAGCTGTTCGCAACGAGCTCGGCGGCGAGCAGGTAGATATCGTTTTATGGTCTGATGATCCAGCTCAGTTCGTGATTGGTGCGCTCGCACCTGCCAACGTCGAGTCTATCGTGGTTGATGAAGATCGCCACGCGATGGATGTTGTTGTCGACGAAGAAAATCTGCCGAAAGCGATTGGCTCTAAAGGTCAGAACGTGCGTCTGGCATCAGAGCTGACTGGGTGGCAAATCAACATCATGACACCTGAAGAAAGCCAGAACCGGCAAGAAGTCGAACGTGCTGATTTGCGCTTGACCTTTATGAAGCGTCTTGATGTTGACGAAGAGGTAGCCGATATCCTGATTGACGAAGGCTTTACTGGTCTCGAAGAAATCGCCTACGTGCCGATGCAAGAATTGCTTGAGATCGAATCTTTTGATGAAGATACGATCAATGAACTGCGTACCAGAGCTCGTCATGCACTACTGACTGAAGCCATTGCACAAGAAGAGCGTGTTGAAACCGTGCAAGATTTGTTGAGTCTCGATGGGATGACAGACGACCTCGCCGCCACCTTGGCCTCGCATGGCATCCAAACGCGGGATGATTTGGCAGAGCTCGCCACGGATGAGCTCGCCGAGATGACTGGGGTAGATGAAAAAAGCGCCAGCGATCTGATCATGGCAGCGCGTGCTCATTGGTTTGAATAGTCAGTTGTTGTGCATCGTTATTTAAGTTAATGCAGTCATGCAGTAAATGGGAAGAGAGAGTCTAATGTCCAGTATTACAGTTGCCCAGTTCGCCACAGAGTTGAAAATGCCCGCCAATGTGCTGCTAGAGCAGTTACGTTCGGCTGGTGTCGATCTCGGCTCCGTGGACGAAAAGGTTACCGACTCGGATAAGACGAGACTGCTCGAATCCCTTCGCCGTTCGCATGGGGCGACTGAGGGTAAAAAAATTACACTCACTCGACGCCAGACGTCTGAGATCAGGCAAGCTGATGCCACCGGTAAATCCCGGACGATTCAAGTAGAAGTTCGCAAGAAGCGGGTGTTTGTTAAGCGAGATATCGCTGAAACGACCGAGAGTGAAATGCCCTTGGCGAAAGAGATCGTAGCCCCTGTTGTTGCCGTTCCTGATGCTGACGACAAGCCGTCAATGACCTCGCAGCCGACTGCTGCGTTACCTGCAGCGTTGGATGATCGAACGGTCGTGCCGGTTGAACCCGCGCCAACGTCAGCGGCAGCCGATGCGACTCAGTCAACGCCAATGCAGACGGCTGATCAGGTCGCAACTGATACCGATAGTGCTAACGTAGCCGTTGAAGGCGCTGCCATAGCAGCGCAAACGGCATCTGTCGATGCTGTGGCAGTGGCGGCTTCAGATGAGGTTCGTGCCGAAACGACCCTGACAGATAGTTCATCTGCAGAAACTGACGCAGTCTTGGATGATCAAGCTCAATCGTCTGGTTTAATGGTCGATGATGCGCCTTTAGAAAAATGGGTTTCCGCGCCAGTCGAGCCAGCAGGCCAGTTACCTGAAGCCCCTGCTGCTTCAGTATCAGCGGATCAAGCGCCAGTAGCTGCGTCAGATGTGACCAGCCCCGTTGCCGAGGCACCCAAGGCCATTAAGCAAACACGTGGTAGGGGTATTGCGCCACCGCAAGCAAAAGCACAAGACAGCGCTGGCCGCGATGAGGCGCGTCGCGCGTCAGAGGCAGAGGCCGCTGCGCTGCGTGACATGTTGAACCGCTCACGCAAGCCCGTCAAAGTTGAACCAGATCCTGCGGCTTTATCAGGTACCTTGCATAAGCCAGCGGCTACGCCTGCTAAAGCGGGTGAGAAAAAGCCAGTCGATGCAGCTGGCAAAAAGGTGATTAAATCCGGTGAGGTTTCATCGACTTGGTCTGATGATTCCCGCGGCAAGAAGCCCGCTGAGAAGCGTGATGCCCCCTCTGCGCCAGGCCGTGACGGTTGGCGCGCGGGTGGCAAGAGCAAATCGAGTGGCAAAAAGGGTGGGCGTGGCAGCAACGCACAATCCGATCGCCAAGAGCCAGTGCCGGTTGAGTTCATTGCTCGTGAGATTCACGTGCCTGAAACCATCAGCGTTGCCGATCTTGCCCACAAGATGTCAGTGAAAGCAGGTGAAGTAATCAAGCATTTGATGTCGCTTGGTCAAATGGTCACCATCAACCAAGTATTGGATCAAGAAACGGCGATGATCGTGGTTGAAGAGCTGGGTCATAAGGCAATCGCAGCCAAACTCGATGATCCAGAGGCCTTCTTGGATGATGTACCCCCACATGAAGACGCTGAACTCATGCTTCGCGCACCCGTGGTGACCGTCATGGGTCACGTTGACCATGGTAAGACTTCACTGCTGGATTACATCCGTCGTGCCAAAGTCGCGTCAGGTGAAGCGGGTGGTATTACCCAGCACATTGGTGCTTATCACGTTGAAACTGAACGCGGTATGGTGACTTTTCTTGATACCCCGGGTCACGAAGCATTTACGGCAATGCGTGCTCGCGGTGCAAAGGCTACCGATATCGTGATTTTGGTCGTTGCCGCCGACGATGGCGTGATGCCACAAACTCGCGAGGCGATCCATCACGCGAAAGCCGCTGGTGTTCCGCTGGTCGTTGCTGTTAATAAGATTGATAAGCCAGACGCGAATCCCGAACGCGTTAAGCAAGAGTTGGTTGTTGAAGAAGTTGTGCCAGAAGAATATGGCGGTGATGTCCCCTTTGTGTCGGTTTCTGCCAAAACAGGTCAGGGCATTGATGAATTGATCGAAAACGTGTTGTTGCAGGCCGAGATACTCGAGCTCAAAGCGGCCGTTCACGCTCCCGCCAAGGGGTTGGTGATTGAAGCGCGTTTGGATAAAGGTCGCGGTCCAGTGGCAACGATTCTGGTTCAAAGTGGCACACTTAATCGCGGTGATGTAGTGCTTGCTGGCGCTGCGTATGGTCGTGTTCGCGCCATGCTTGATGAAAATGGCAAGCCAATCCAATCAGCGGGTCCTTCCATCCCTGTCGAGATCCAAGGTCTGACAGAGGTGCCCTCGGCTGGTGATGAGATTATGTCCTTGGTCGACGAGCGCAAAGCGCGCGAAATTGCCTTGTTCAGACAAGGTAAATTCCGTGATGTGAAGTTGGCTCGTCAACAAGCGGCCAAGCTTGAGTCGATGTTTGAGAACATCAAAGAGGGCGCACAGACGCTTTCTCTGATTGTCAAGACAGACGTTCAGGGCTCCCAAGAGGCTTTGGTTCAGTCGTTGGTCAAATTATCGACTGAAGAAGTTCGAGTTCAAGTGGTCCACGCGGCGGTAGGCGGCGTTTCAGAGAGCGATGTCAACTTGGCCATTGCTTCAGGCGCCGTCATTATTGGCTTTAACGTGCGTGCTGACGCAAGTAGCAAAAAGCTGGCCGAGTCCAATGGCGTCGATATCCGCTACTACAACATCATTTACGACGCAGTCGATGAAGTGAAAGCAGCGATGTCTGGCATGCTTGCTCCCGAAAAACGCGAAGAAGTCATCGGCATGGTTGAGATTCGTGAGGTCTATACCATCTCGCGTATCGGTACCGTTGCGGGTTGTATGGTCACGGATGGCTTGGTCAAGCGTGACTCGCAAGTCCGCTTGCTGCGTAATAACGTTGTGCACTGGACTGGCTGGATGGAATCGCTACGTCGCTTTAAAGATGACGTGCGTGAGGTGAAATCCGGATTTGATTGCGGTATCACCTTGCGCGGCAACAATGATCTTCAGGTTGGCGATCAGCTTGAGATTTTTGAAATCAAAGAAGTGGCGCGTTCGCTCTAAGCCCCTCTGATGAATCGACACAAACAGAAATCCATCCCAGGTCGAAATATTCGGCTGGCAGATCAGATCCAGAAGGATCTAGCGTTGATTATTCAACGAGAGATTGATATGTCTCGTGCGGGGCTGATTACCTTGTCCGCCGTTGAACTGACGGCTGATTATGCTCATGCAAAAGTTTACTTTACGGTGCTAGGGGCAGAGCCCGAGCAAGCGGCGACCTTACTTAACGAGAAGGCGGGTTGGTTGCATTCGCAGTTGTTCAAGCTCTTACATATTCACACGGTACCGACGCTGCGATTTTTTCACGATCCGCAATTGAAACGCGGGATTGAAATGTCCAAACTGATTGACCAAGCGAACGAGCCTGGTCAGTACGCTGGCGTGGCAGACGAACCTGAAGACAAGCCCTGAGGCTGTCGTCTTAAATTTGGATATTGAAGATGGCAAAGCAACGACGCGGGCGTGTGCTCGACGGGGTCTTGTTGCTTGATAAGCCGGTAGGTTTATCAAGTAATCATGCGTTACAGAGGGCGAAACGAGCGCTTGACGCACAGAAAGCGGGCCATACGGGTACGTTAGATCCGTTTGCGACTGGCTTGCTGATCTGCTGTTTGGGTCGGGCGACCAAGATTTCTGGTGCGATGCTCAACGCGGATAAGACCTATTTGGCAACGCTGGCTTTTGGTCAGGAGACAGACTCTGGTGATTTGACAGGGGTTGTGCTTGAGCAAGCTGGCGATGATTTTGAAGGCGTGTCTGAAGATGATTTGCGCGCAGTATTGAAGTCGTTTGTGGGGACGCAATTGCAGATTCCACCGATGATTTCGGCACTGAAGCGAGACGGTAAACCGCTGTATGAGTATGCGCGACAAGGCATTGTTCTTGAGCGTGAGCCCAGAGAAATTACGATTCGTCATATTGATCTGGTATCTTCCGGTCCCAAGCATGCGGTCATTGAGGTAGCTTGTACGAAAGGTACCTATATCCGAACGCTGGCGCAGGATATCGGTCGCAAGTTAGGTTGTTTCGGTCATTTGTCTGCATTAAGAAGGACTCGGGTGGGGCCTTTCTCACTGGATCAAGCGGTTGAACTTGAGCCGTTGCAGACGATGTCAGAGCCCGAAAAGATGTTGTTAGCACTGAATGATTTACCCGAAGGCTTGTTGCCTTCGGCCAAGAACGCAGTTACTACTTAAAGGATATGTATGTCACGCGCATTGCGTAACGTTGCCATTATTGCTCACGTTGACCACGGCAAAACCACATTGGTCGACCAGTTGCTCCGTCAATCGGGCACCTTCCGTTCAAACGAAAAAATGACTGAACGCGTGATGGATTCCAACGATCTTGAAAAAGAGCGTGGCATCACGATTTTGTCCAAAAACTGCGCGGTCGAGTATGACGGCACCCATATCAATATCGTTGATACGCCCGGTCACGCCGATTTCGGCGGAGAAGTAGAGCGTGTGTTATCCATGGTTGACGGTGTGTTGCTGCTTGTTGACGCGGTAGAAGGCCCTATGCCTCAGACCCGCTTCGTCACCAAAAAAGCGTTAGCGCTTGGGTTGAAGCCCATTGTGGTGGTCAATAAAGTCGATCGCCCAGGCGCTCGCTGTGACTTTGTCATTAATGCAACCTTTGAGTTGTTTGACAAACTAGGGGCGACCGAAGAGCAGCTCGATTTCCCGGTCGTGTTTGCTTCAGGGCTCAACGGCTTTGCCGGTTTAAATGAAGATGTCCGTGACGGTGATATGCGGCCACTGTTCGACGCCATTCTTGAACATGTACCGATGCGTGATGACGATCCCAATGCACCTTTGCAGTTGCAAATTTCGTCAATTGACTACAGCACCTATGTGGGCAAAATTGGCATTGGGCGTATTCGTCGTGGCCGAATCAAATCTGGTATGGAAGTCGTCTGTATTGATGGCCCGGGCGGTGTGCCGTTCAAAGGCCGTATTAACCAAGTGCTCAAGTTCAAAGGGCTAGAGCGAGAGATCGTTGACGAGGCGATTGCTGGTGATATCGTGTTGGTTAACGGTATTGAGGATATCGGGATCAGCACGACCATCTGTTCAACGGATACGCCCGATCCATTGCCCTTGCTGAAGATTGACGAGCCTACCTTGACGATGAACTTCATGGTCAATACCAGTCCGTTGGCAGGACGAGAGGGCAAGTACATCACGAGTCGTCAGATTCGCGAACGCCTTGATCGCGAATTAAAGTCGAACATGGCTTTGCGTGTCAGAGATACTGACGACGATACGGTGTTTGAGGTGTCGGGTCGCGGCGAGTTGCACTTGACGATTTTGGTTGAGACCATGCGCCGCGAAGGGTACGAGCTTGCCGTATCTCGTCCTCGCGTTGTGTTTGGTGAAGAAAATGGCGAGAAGACAGAGCCGTATGAAAATTTGAGTATCGACCTTGAAGATAACACGCAAGGTTCTGTCATGGAAGAACTCGGTCGACGCAAGGCTGAGTTGCTCGATATGGTCAGTGATGGGCGTGGTCGTACTCGTCTTGAGTACCGTGTGCCAGCGCGCGGCCTGATCGGCTTTCACGGTGATTTCATGACCATGACGCGTGGTAACGGTCTCATGAGTCATACGTTTGATACCTACGGTCCTGTGAAAGATGGTCTGTTGGGCGAACGTCGCAATGGCGTATTGATCAGTCAGGATGATGGTGAGGCCGTTGCATACGCCATCTGGAAGCTGCAAGATCGTGGTCGCATGTTCGTGTCACATGGCGACCCTGTCTATGAAGGTATGATCATTGGTATTCATAGTCGTGACAACGATTTGGTTGTTAACCCGATCAAGGGTAAACAGTTGACCAACGTTCGTGCGTCCGGTACGGATGAAGCGGTTCGTCTGGTACCACCCGTTGAGTTGAATCTCGAGTATGCAGTCGAGTTCATTGATGATGACGAATTGGTCGAGGTCACGCCCAAGAGTATTCGTTTACGTAAACGATACTTGGCAGAGCATGAGCGTAAAAAGATGTCGCGTAGCAGTTCATAAGCGCGCCCCCGGTCACCTTGGCCGCCAGTACGTCAAGGTGATTGGTTGCTGAGGTGTTGGATTGCTTATCGTACCAAGGAAAATAAAATGAAAAACTACCAAAACTCTCTGAACCTGCTGGGTCGCCTATTGATCAGTGCACTGTTTTTACCAGCGGGTGTGTCTAAACTACTCGGTTTCGCTGGCACAGTAGGCTACTTTAATTCTCTTGGCATCCCTGCCGCGAACGTAGCGGTCGCCGTCGCGATTGTGGTCGAGGTGCTGGGTGGCCTGGCGCTCATCGTGGGCTTTCAAACCAGACTCGTTGCGATCGGCATGGCGGTGTTTACCCTCTTTGCCTCGATTACTGGTCATGCCTTTTGGGCGGTGCCTGCTGACCAAGTATTTGTCACTCAGCTCTTGTTTTTCAAGAACATCGCCGTGATTGGCGGTCTGCTCGCTCTTGCTTCTGCGGGTGCTGGCAAATTCAGTGTGGACGGTCGTCAGTCGTAATCTGGCTGGGGGCAACGCCCTCGCTAGATCGAGTTATCCAGCAGTTTGCTGAGTAAATCCCTGAGTAATGAGATGAATTGAGACCATTTGTGGTTTCATGTCATCCGTGATGGGGTGACATAGAGGTGATCCGGCACGACCTTATCGTGATAACGAGACAACACCTCTTGATAGGCTTGCTCGAGGTAATTCGTGAAGCGAGGGGTATCAAACAGCAAACAGGTCAATCGATTATTGACCAGTGTTTGTTTGATGGCGCGCAGTTTCTCAGGCCGGTGCGCCAGTTCAATGGCTCTCGATTCGTACTCAGTTCTGGTCGCGGTAATCAACGCTGGCAAATCTATTGCGTTGAGCAAACTAGCTGCGACTCGGCTGGCGAATGAGTTTCCCATCAGCGTGAGAACAGGCAAACCTGCCCACAGGGCATCACTTGCTGTCGTTCCTGCGTTGTAGGGCCAGGTATCCAAAAATAAATCACAAGCTTGATATCGTGCAAGATAGACATCTCGGTTGAGTCGTCCGCCAAAAATCAATCGATTGGGATCCACCCCCATTGCTTGCGCTGTCTTTTTTAAATTGACTTCAACCCACGGGTTGTCTGCCAATAAGAACAAAACACTTCCTTCAACGGCAGCTAATATTTTTAGCCAGCTCTTGAAAACGTAAGGTGTAATTTTGTAGTTGTTGTTGAAACAGCAGAAGACGAATGCCTCGTCGGGCAATGTCCAATCAGACCTCGTATACCGTTCGGACGAAATGATTCGCTGACGATCGTTGCTTTGGTAGCTCGGTAAGTAGATTATTTTTTCTGAATAATGCTGTTGAGCTTCTGCAGGGATAATGGTCTGATCGGCAATGAGGTAGTCGTAGTAAGGTGAACCCATGGTGCCGAGATAACCGAGGTAGCTCATCTGGATCGGAGCTACTCGGTAAGCAAAAATGCCTGTCCGACTACTATCCGTAAACCCACCCAAATCAATGGCAATATCAATGTCTAACGCTCTGGCTAACGTTGCTATGTCTTCATCAGATTTTTGATCTACATAGTAAAAGTGATCGAAGGCTTTTTTGATTCGCTCGTGCATTTGACCAGATTGATTAATGCCAAACGAAAATGCAAAAGTTTCGAACTTTTCTTTGTTGTGAGTTTCAAAGAGTTCGGCCGCTAAATAGGCAACTGGGTGTTCTCCAAAATCAGCCGAGAAATACGCGATTTTTATTCTTTCCTTCGAGAACTTTTGAGTAATTACACCCAATGATGGATTGGCTGGGTAGTCGTGCTCAACGACGACTTCAGTTGCGATTTTTTGAATTGACGGATCGTCTGTGATTGCAAGCAGTGCAAATAAGAGTGTCGTTGGCTCTCTGCTTTTTACTCTATTAAGTATCTGCTCAATCGCTTCATCATAGTCATCCCACAGACACATGGAAAGTTTGATGAACTGCATCGCCTCCAGCATGTGTTGTCGTTGAGTATCAGTGCTGTAAGCTTGTTGGTAGCTCGCAAGCGCCTCATCTAGACGCTTTAAATCCTTCAAGGCATTCGCTCGATTGTTGTGCGCATCCGTGAAGTTTGGATATAAGGCGATTGCAGTGTCATAGCTCTCAATGGCTTGCTCGTGGCGACCGAGCGCTCTAAGTGTCGCCCCTCGATTTGACCAAGCTTCAATGTATTGCGGATTAATCGAGAGGGCGGCATCGTAGTGTCTGAGTGCTTCTTCTAAACCTCGACGCGAATAGAGGATATCGCCGAGTTCTTTGAGTGACTTTGCGTCTTGCGGATTTAGGATGATGGCCCGCTGGTAATCAGCTAACGCCTCGGTTGATCGTTGCAAACTGTTGAATACTTGAGCGCGATTACGATGCGCTTCTGCATATGCTGGGTCAAGGGCAATGGCACGATTGAAGTGTTCAAGCGCAAACTCTAATTGTTGCGTTTGAGCATGCGCAAACCCGAGATTGTTATGCGCCGGGGCAAAGTACGGGTTGAGCAAAACGGCAGTATTCAACAGGGTTATAGCGTTCTCGTAATCTCCTCTTTGTATCTTGAGCGCACCTGATAGTTGTAATGCATCAAAATTGTCCGGTTGAACAGATAGAATTTGATCATAGGCATCCTGTGCCTGTTCGATCCAGCCTTGTTGATGCAATTCAAGGCCTTGCTTGAGTAGATCTGTGATCCGCAAGCGGTCGTGAGAAGATTGCATCAATAGTTACTCGAACGCCAAGTCAATGGTGGAGGCAAGCATTTTCCAAAAAGTCCTCAAGTGCTCTGATAGGTTCTAGATCGTTATACAAAACTTCACGATGTTCTTTCATTGTCTTTCTAACGCTGAAGGCATAGTCTGGATCTAAAATCAGCTTCAGCACGAGATTCACATAATCATCGTCGCTTTTCGCAATTAACTGCGGTAGCCCAAGTCGCTTTAATAATCCGCTTGCCAAGCGTCCTCTCAAAAACTTGCCCTCACGTGTCACGATGGGCAGTTCGCATTCAATTGCCTGTGCAGCTGTGTTAAATCCAGAAAAGCCGATGGTGTCAAGATATACATCTGCGAGGCGCATCAGGCTGTAAAAATATGCTTTTGGTTGCCAAGGTAAAAAGACACAATAATCATCACTGTTCAAGCCAGAGGCCAAAAATTGAGCAGCAAGCCTGGCTTTGAAAAGCTTAGAAAGTTGCTGACCGTCTGGCATAAAGAATATGAATTGGCACCGCCCCAAACGGGTCGCAATGTCGACAAAAATACGATCATGTTGCGGTTGATATTTGAATGGCACGCCAGGACAGATCAGCAGCGGTTGATTTTTCTGAATGTTGAAATTGACTAAATCGATCTCGACGTCCGTCACTTGATCCAATTGGTAACAGCACCCTAGATTGGGTAGCTTAATCAGCTTCTCCGTATAGTATTGTTGAGCATTTTCGGGTTCCAGTAGCTCGGCAGACAAGTAGTAATCCATGGTTGGTAAACCAGTGGTTTCAGGATGACCCCAAGAGGCAATTTGCACGGACGCCAATCTAAGGCTAGCCAATTTGGCGGTCAATGGATCCATGCCTATTTCAGGGTAGAGTAAGACGTCAGGCTGAACGTCAAGAATGCGTTGCACAGAAGCGCTTAAATCATTATCAAGCGTCACAAAGTCCTTTGCCTTGGATTTTGCGTATTCTGTTTCGAGATCAACGTGATTAGCCGTATAAAAAATACATACTTCAACCCGATCACGATCAATGTATTCGATCCATCCACGAGTGAGCGCGTCCCATACTGAGTGTTGATGGATATGTTTAGAGACAATGCCCAATTTAATTGGACGATTACTTCCTTTGAATGCAGAAGGAGACACATTGTTTTGATACCAATGACTCATCAGTTCGCAGCACAGTTCGCCATATTTTTTCAGAATTTCCTTATTATTTTCCTCTTGGTAGGCAAGGTAAAAAGGCTGTGCTGACCCGACTGCACGATGCCCATCTTCCATATGGTGTTCGGCGAACCATTGCGTTAACTCATTAATCTCTTGTTGAAAAAGTTCGCGGCACAACTGCGTATGAGCGGGCTGACGTTGAATGATTGGCAAAATAGCAATTGAGCGAACCCATCGCGCCTCGACGTAAGTTGGTGTTATTTCGATTGCCCGTGTATAGCTTTCACGAGACTCCTCCAATCTGCCCAAACCACCCAGCACGTTCGCCCGATTGAAATGCGCTCCGGCAGAAGTTGGTGAGTTACTGATGGCTTTATCGTAACTTTCGAGTGCTTCTTCTAAGCGCTTGAGGTCTTTCAACAGGTTGCCACGATTGAAGTATGCCTCTCCGAAATTCGGGTCTAATTCAATCGCTTGGTCATAGCTAGCAAGCGCTAGATGCAATCGGTTTAGGCTGTACAAAACATTGGCGCGATTTTGATGGGCTTTGGCGTCGTTGCAATCAAAATGGATCGCTAGGTCGTAGCTTTCCAGTGCTTCGTCTAAGCGATTAAGTTCTTGTAATGCACATGCTCGATTGAAGTGAGCTTTGGCGCAGTTTGGGTCTAACGCGATGGCAAGGTCATAAAACTCAATTGCGTCGCTGAATTGATGCAGCTTGCAAAGGGTGCTTCCAAGATTGTTGTAGGCGTCTGGCATGTCGGGCTTTATGGCGATTACCCGCTTAAAACACGCGACAGCCTCATCCAATCTTCCTATTTCTATCAAGGTAATCCCTTGATCGTTCAATGCGTCAGAGGATCTTGGATCTACAGAAAGTGCTTGTTCATAACTGACCAGCGCCTCCTGGTATCGACCGATGATATGCAAAACATTGCCGCGGTTGATCAAGGCGAAAATATAATTTGGATTAATGCCAATGGCAGCACTGAAACTGGACAATGCTTCATCGAAACGTTCAAGTGCTTTTAGCGTATTGCCACGATTGTTGTGTGCGTCCGTGAAGGTTGGATTGATCAAAATAGCTTGATCAAAATGCAAGAGAGCCTCATCCAATCGATTTAAATTTTTTAATAGCACCCCGTAGTTGTTATGCGCTTGCGCATAATTTGGTTCTAAGGCGATGGCTATTTCATAGTTTTTCAAGGCCTCATCGATCATCCCCAGATTTGCGCGAGACATGCCAAGGTTGTAGTGAACCACTGGGGCCGTGGCTTGTATTGCTAGCGCCTGCGACAAGAGATCTATGGCGAGTGCATAGTCTGCTTCTTGGCACGCCATTGCGCCTAAAAGTTGTAGCGCGTCGAAATGGTTTGGATCGACGTTGAGGACTTGTTGGTAACAGGCCTTTGCTTCTAGCAGTTTCCCCTGTTGATGGTTAGAAAACCCTTGCGATATAAGGTAGTCAACATCAGTCTGTTTGGGATGAATCATCTTTGTTGTTACTTCAATTTCGATTGAAGATCAGAAGTCTTGCGGTTATGTGTCAAGTAGGGAATCAGTCGAGACTGATGTGAATGTCTTGAGGTTTCAATCCTAAACAATGTCTACTCATCATTTCAATGTACGCTTGCTCAAGCGCGCTAGTGAAGCGACCAGTGTCGAATAAAGGGGTGTTTAACCTGTTATCCACAAGCCTATTTTTCATCATTTTCAGCAATTGGGGGTTAGTCGCCAATTCGATGGCAAGTGCTTCAAATTCACCACGGGTCTGCGTGATTAACTCTGGCAGGCCGATAGCAGTTAGCAAGCTTGCCGCAACCCTACTGGCAAACGACTGCCCTGCCAATGTCAGCACCGGCAGTCCAGCCCAAAGTGCGTCACTCGCTGTTGTGTGAGCGTTATACGGCAAGGTATCAATGAAAAGATCTGCGACATGATGACGAGCGAGATGGTCGGAATGTGATAGTTTTTGAGCAAATACGAGTCTGTCCTTTGATACTCCCCTGAGTTGGGCCTCGAGGAGCAGATTTCCCTTAGCCATGGGGTTATCTTCAAACAACCAGAGAACGCTGTTGGGCACCGCTAATAGGATGCGCATCCAGCTATCAAAAGTTGTCGGCTGTATTTTAAAATTATTGTTGAAACAGCAAAATACAAATCCGTCTTCAGGTAAGCCCAACGCTCGTCGTGTCAATGGTTTGTCGGGCATCATTCGCTTTCGGTCATTACACTGATAACTATCCGGCAGATAAACAATTTTTTCGGAATAAAAAGCCGAACTTTCTGAAGAGATCAACACGTTATCTGCGACGATGTAATCGATGTAATTTACCCCCATTGTCCCCGGGTATCCCAAATAATTGACCTGTATTGGTGCTGCCCGATGAGCAAAGATACCTGTTCGACGGCCCGCCGCATATCCATTGAGATCAACTGCAATATCGATCCCGATTTCTCTGCTTAATGCTGCGACCGATCGATCAGAAAGATGTCGTACATCAATGAATTCGTCGAATGCACTGGTAAGTCGGGTGCGCATTTCATCTTGAGCGTCTCTCCCCAACGAGATTGCGATGATATCGAACTTATCTCTATCGTGACTTTCGATTAAATCCGCAATTAAATACGAAGTGGCATGCCGATGGAAATCAGCTGAGTAATAGCCAATACGAATCTTGTCTTTATTGTGCCGTAGACCAATTTCACCAAGTGAGCTGTTGGGAGGGAAGTGTGCTTGAGCAAAAGTCGCTGCACAGCGTTGCTGCGCCGCAGGATTGTCCTCAAACGCGAGAAACGGGAATGGCGGACAGGATGTTTCGTGGTTGGCAATCTGTCGACAGAGCATTTCTTTTTGAACCTCGAAGCTACCCCAGTCGCAAGTTGCCATCTTGGTGTATTGCAGCATTCCCCCTAAAAACGGAGTTTTTGGGTTGATATCAAACGCCTTTTCGTAATCCGACTTTGCCAAGTCGAGACGTTTCAGTCTGAACAGTAAGTTGCCACGATTGTTGTAAAAGTCGGCCCGATCAGGTTTGAGGGAAATTGCTTCGTTGTAGCTGCTTAATGCGCGTTCTAAATCATCGTTTGCACAGAGTGCGTTCGCATAGTTATAGAGCACCTCGGCCAACGATGGATTGATGGCTAAAGCGATTTCATAACTCTTTAATGACGCCTTGATTTGATGCAGTTCAAACAGAGCGTTGGCTTGATGAAAATGCGAAACGGCCGAAGCTGGATCGAGATCCACCAATCGATTTGCCATCTCTAAGGCGTATTCAAACTGTGTCGTTAAACATAAGCAGACGATCAATTTTTCAAGTGCAAGTACATAATCTTTTTGCAGGTTGATCGCCTTTTCATAGCTCGTGATAGCTTCTGCAAAGAACCCCAACGCTTCAAATACTTGGCCATGATTGAAATGCACAACAGGGTTTTGATGATCAATCGCCACAGCGCGCGACAGGTAGTTAAGCGCAGGCAAGTGAAGTTTTTTTTCTAGCAGGACTGCGCCCATCAGTTGTAGCGCATCAAAGTGATTTGGATCTGCAGCAAGAATTTGTTCATAGCCAGCCTGAGCTTGCTCTAACTGCCCCTGTCGATGCAATGCAAAGCTGTTGATAAGAAGCTGATGGATGTCGATAGCGTTTGCGCGGCTACTCATGACAATGTTACCCGTTACGGTGGACGCTACCGTTGAGCGTTTTTTTAAGGGCATTGATGATCACAACGGGGTCATCCTCAAGGGTGAACAACTCAGGATTACAGGCATCGACCAAGCCCTGAGCCAGCAACTGCTCTCGCATCCAAGTGACCAGACCTCCCCAGAAATCGCTACCAACCAAAATAACCGGGCAGGGCGTCATACGCTTCGTTTGAATGAGCGTTAAACATTCGAACAACTCATCCAAGGTGCCAAAGCCGCCAGGCAACACAATATAAGCTGCACTGTGCTGAAAAAATGTGGATTTTCTCGATAAAAAGTGAGCAAAGTCCAATTGCGTTGAGAGGTAGGTATTCGGGGTCGCTTCTTGCACGACTTTGATATGCAGTCCAACACTTTTGCCGCCCGCCTCGTAGGCCCCTTTATTGGCGGCCTCCATGATCCCCGGCCCACCACCCGCGATCACGGCAAACCCTGCTTGAGCTAACAAACGGCCCAGTTCCAGACTCAGCGCATAGTAGGGGGAAGATGGTTCAATACGGGCACTACCGAATACACTGACGGCTACCCCAATGTCTGCAAGCGTTTCTGCAGCCTTGATCATCTCTGACATAATTTGGGTTGATCGCTCAATTTCGGGCGCGACCGACTGCTGATGAATACCCATGAAAAAAACCTTGTTACTGGTGGATGGATCGAGTTACTTATACCGCGCTTTCCATGCCATGCCTGACCTGAGAAACGCCAAAGGCGAACCGACGGGGGCTATTTATGGCGTCCTGAACATGATGCGCAACCTGGTAGAAGAATATCAGGCGAATTATGCCGTATGTGTCTTTGACGCCAAAGGTAAAACTTTTCGGGATGATATCTATCCAGAATACAAGGCACATCGTCCCTCCATGCCTGAAGATCTTGCCCTTCAAATCGAACCTATCCATCGCGCCATCAGAGCGATGGGCTGGACGGTTCTCAGTGTGCCTGGCGTTGAAGCGGATGACATTATCGGCACGCTCGCGTGCTGGGCGACGGCGCAGGACGTTCATTCAGTGATCTCGACAGGGGATAAAGACCTCGCCCAATTGGTGAACACCCATGTGACATTGGTGAACACGATGTCCAACGAGACGCTTGATCCGCAGGGTGTCTTGAATAAATTTGGTGTCCCCCCTAACCGGATTGTTGATTACCTCATGTTGATTGGTGATACGGTCGATAACGTGCCGGGCGTGCAAAAAGTAGGTCCCAAGACGGCCGTCAAATGGCTGCAAGAATTCGGGTCCATTGAGGCTTTGGTTGAGCAAGCTGAGAATATTAAGGGGGTTGCAGGGCAAAATCTACGCGATGCACTGTCCAACTTCACCCTCACCCGTGAACTGATTACTATCAAGACGGATTGTGATCTGCAACAAGACGTTAAAGACATTGCTGAACTGGCACCAAAGCCTCACGACAGTGCTGTGCTGCTCGATATTTATGAACGTTACGGTTTTCGCACCTGGTTGCGAGAAATCACGGGTGAGCCTCAGCGCACCCCCGCTCTCGATGCTCGGCAAGTGGTTGACGCAGAACGCCCAACCCCTCCAGCGGTTTTGTCGTACGAGACCGTCGTGGACTGGGATAGCTTTGATCGCTGGCTTGCTTTGGTAGAACAAGCTGACTGTGTGGCGATTGATACGGAAACCACGGCGCTTGATCCAATGACCGCGAAACTCGTTGGTATTTCACTCTCGGTGGTCACCGGGCAGGCGTGTTACATCCCTCTGGGGCATCGTGGGCCAGACGCCACACAGCAGCTGCCAAGGCAGGCGGTGCTAGAAAAAATGCGGGCGTGGCTGCAAGATCCCAGGCCGACTAAATTGCTGCACCACGCGAAATACGATTCTCACGTTTTTGCTAATGAAGGGGTTAATCTCCAGGGCGTTGCACATGACACGATGTTACAGGCCTACGTGCTCGAGTCACACAAAACCGTCGGTCTGGCTGATCTCGCGCAACGCTGGCTGGGCATCAAAGGCTTGTCATTTGAGGATCTGTGCGGCAAAGGGGCACATCAGATTTGCTTTGACGAGGTTGACATTGAGCGTGCGTCTCAATACGCCTGTGAGGATGTCGATTACACCCTTAGGTTGCATCAGTTGCTATATCCTAAGGTGATTCAAAACGCGGCGCTTAATGATATCTACGCCCTTGAGATCAAGGTGTCCAATGTCTTATTCAAAATCGAATGTACCGGGGTGAAAATTGACTCGGCCGAATTGGGTCGTCAGAGTCATACCCTCGGGCAAGAAATGTTGTCGCTTGAACAAAAAGCGTACGAGTTGGCGGGGCAGCCCTTTAACTTGAATTCGCCCAAACAATTAGGTGAGATTCTTTTTGGTCGGATGCAACTGCCCGTGGTGCGAAAAACCCCCCAAGGGGTGCCGTCAACAGACGAAGAGGTGTTGACTAAACTTGCTCAAGATTATCCTCTGCCGAAAGTGCTGCTCGAGTACCGAGGGATTGCAAAACTCAAATCAACGTATACCGATAAATTGCCCAAGATGGTCAATGCCGTCACAGGCAGGGTGCATACGCATTATGCTCAGGCAGCCGTTATTACCGGCCGCCTTGCGTCTTCCGAACCAAATCTCCAAAATATCCCGGTCAGGTCCGAAGCAGGGCGGCGCGTACGAGAGGCGTTTATTTCCTCAGATGGGATGCTGGTTTCGGCGGATTATTCCCAGATTGAATTGCGTGTGATGGCGCATGTGTCAAACGATGCGAATTTGCAGCGAGCGTTCGCAGCCGGCGAAGACATCCATAGGGCAACGGCCTCTGAAGTGTTTGGTGTAAGCCTATCAGACGTCTCTTCTGAACAGCGTCGCGCGGCTAAGGCAATTAATTTCGGTTTGATCTATGGGATGGGGGCATTTGGCTTAGCGAGTAACTTAGGGATTACACGCGATGCTGCTCAGGCCTACATTGACCGCTATTTCGCGCGTTATCCGGGGGTTGCGCAATATATGGCAGACACCCGAAGCCAAGCGCATGCCCAAGGGTTTGTTGAGACGGTTTTCGGCAGACGTCTATGGCTAGCGGACATCAAGGCGGCCGGTGCACGACGAGCTGGGGCTGAACGAGCGGCGATTAACGCGCCTATGCAAGGGACTGCGGCAGACCTGATTAAACTGGCGATGGTTGCGGTTCAGGATTGGCTGGAAGCCAAACAACTTCGTACCAAAATCATTATGCAGGTGCACGATGAGCTTGTGCTGGATACCCCTTTGCAGGAGCTTGATCTGGTTAAAGCAACCCTACCGACCTTAATGTGCGATGTCGCAACATTGAGAGTCCCCTTGGTGGCTGAGGTGGGTGTGGGTCATAACTGGGAGCAGGCACACTAATGACGCTGTTTTTGATCTTATTCGCCTCAACGATTGGGGGCCTGTGTGCCGTGGCCATCGCTTATTGGCTCAGCACCCGTGTCTTCGCCCAATATATTCACCACATGGTGAGTCTCTCGGTCGGTGTCCTCTTGGCTGTGGCCTTGCTGCATTTGTTGCCAGAGGCCTTCAGCCAAGGGATGAACCCGCGTATGCTTTTTAGTTGGATGTTGGCTTCGATTATCGGTTATTTTGTCCTTGAAAAAATTGCCTTGCTCAGACACAGTCATCACCACGAAGGTGATGGTCATCATCATCATCATGGCATGGATAGAAGCGTTGCGGGAAAAGGCGGTGTGCTTATCTTGATCGGAAGCTCGTTGCATAATTTGGTCGACGGCATCTTGATCGCTGCTGCCTGCTTGACTGATCCAACGCTGGGGGTACTTGCAGCAACTTCCATTATCTTGCACGAAGTACCGCACAAGCTAGGCGATTTCGTCGTTCTGACAAACGCTGGTTTGACACGTGAACGGGCGTTTTTATTGATTCTTTTTTCCAGCACCTGTTCAGCCCTGGGAGGGCTGTTCGGTTACTTGTTACTTGAACACGCGTTGAACACGTTGCCTTATCTGTTGATCGTGGCAGCAACAAGCTTTTTGTATATTTCGATCGCCGATCTGATCCCACAAATGCATGCCCGTGGTTCGCTCAAAGATGCCGTACCTCAATTGTTGTTGGTCGCCCTCGGGGTGGCGATCATTTATGCGACAACAGTCCTGATCGACTAGCCTAGTCGTAGGTCTTGAAGCGCTCGCACGCGAGCAGCGAGGGGGGGGTGAGAGGCGAGCAACGAAGTGATGCCTTTTTCGCCCGTGATCCCCGCTGCTTTAAAATTTTGCGGCAATTCGCCGGAAGTCAGGCTTGCTAAGCGAGCCAAAGCACGGATCATGGGTTCGCGCGAACTCAATAACTGGGCAGAGCCGGCATCAGCACGATATTCGCGATGGCGCGAAAACCAGGCCACAATCATGCTGGCGAGGATGCCGAACACAAGCTCGCAAACAAACTGTGTCACATAAAAACCAATCCCGACGCCGCGCTCGGTTTTGAACAGAACCCGATCCACAAAATAACCAACAAGTCTGGCAAGCAACACCACAAACGTGTTGACCACCCCCTGTATCAGCGTCAAGGTCACCATATCGCCGTTAGCAATATGTGCAACTTCGTGGGCCAAAACGGCAGTGATTTCCTCTTCGGTCATCGTCTCCAGCAAACCCGTCGAAACAGCCACTAACGAGTCGTTCTTGAACGCACCTGTCGCAAAGGCATTGGGTGCGCCGTCGTAAATGCCAACCTCGGGGCGACCAATACCGGCTCGGTCAGCTAATTGATACACCGTGTCCAACAACCACGCCTGTCTCGAATCAGCAGGTCTCTGTGGATCGATCATGACTGCACCCGTACTGGATTTTGCTAGCCATTTGCTCATTAAAAGCGACATGAATGCGCCGCCGAAACCGATGACCCCAGAAAAAATAACGAGCGAAGTGATGTCCAGGCCTTGAGAGGTCAGGAAACGGTTGACCCCAAGTATGTTTAACGTCACGTTCAAAACCAGCATCACGGCGAGGTTAGTGATCAGAAAAAGAAAGACTCGTTTCACAGATTCTCCATCTTGCTGCGATACCATTCATGAAAGTGTTGCATGCCGTCTTCCATGGGCGACTGGTAGGGGCCTACTTCAGAAATGCCGCGGTTCAACAAAGCTTTTCTGCCGGCGTCCATACGTTCAGCAATTTCGTCGTCTTCCACGGCGGTTTCCAGATAAGCCTCGCGTTGTGCTTCGACAAACTCACGCTCGAACAAGGCGATTTCTTCTGGATAATAGAACTCGACAATGTTGACCGTTTCTTGCGGTGATTTAGGATAGAGCGTCGACAACACCAGGACATGAGGGTATAGCTCAATCATGTGTGTCGGAAAATACGTCACCCAAACTGCCCCAAAGTCAGGGGCCTGCCCGCGTCGAAAATCCATCAGCTTTTCGTGCCATACTTTGTAGGCGGGGGATCCGGGCTGGGCCAGTGCTTGGTGAATCCCCACTTTTTGCAAACTGTGGCTTTTGTTGAACTCCCAGGATAAGTCATCGCAGGTCACAAAATGACCGAGCCCCGGATGGAAAGGGGCAACGTGATAATCCTCTAGATAGACCTCAATGAAGGTCTTCCAGTTGTAGTTGCATTGATGCACTTCCACATGGTCTAAGACGTAGTCTGAGAAATCAAACTCTGGTCGTTTGAACAAGTGACCAATGTCCGCGTGAGCATTGCCTGGCCCCTCAAATAGCAAGCCATGGACGTTTTGTAACGGAAATTTTTGCAGATTCAGGCAAGGTTTCTCTTCAAATTGCGGTGCACCGAGCAATTGGCCTTGCTTGTCGTAAGTCCAGCGGTGTAAGGGGCAAACGATATTGCCGCCATTGTGGCTTAAGCTGCCACGCACATTTTCTTCGCCCGCGACGTTGCCAGGCTGCCCCCCCAGCATGAGCGCTTGCCGATGGCGGCAAACGTTCGACAGCAATTCGACTGTGTTTGCGCCGCGTACTAACACTCTGCCGTTGTTCTCTTGCGTCAGGCAGCGCCAGTCACCCGGTTCGGGTACCGATTTCTCGTGCCCGACGTAAATCGGCGACTGATGGAAAATACTTTGTTGCTCTCGCAAAAACAGCGCAGTGTCAAAGTAAGTGCTGACAGGCAACTGAGTGCGTGCTGGCGTCAAATGCGCCATCCGACCAATGTCGGTCATGATTCCCCCCGCAAAGATAAAAAATGCCAGAACGGGCAACCCGCACTGGCGCGAAGAAAAATCGGATAGGCCGATAATCAAAGAGGGGAAGTATATCATTAACGTGCCCATTGGGTACATCTCGTACAATCTAGCAATTACCTCTATTGACTCATCGCGGAGTAAGCGTGGCAACTGCAAGCAAGACCCCTGTTCAGCCGCAGGCTGTTTTAGCCGAAGCACCACCTTTGCCCCTGGATTTTGAGACGGCCCTTGCCGAGCTTGAGGAATTAGTCTCCGAGATGGAATCTGGTTCATTGTCGCTTGAGAGGTCTTTAGCAGCTTACAAGCGCGGGGTTGACTTAACCAAAATATGCCAAGACCGGCTCAGCCAGGCAGAACAACAAGTGAAAGTGCTTGAGGCAGGGCTGTTGCGGCCTCTGGATGATTCAGAAAAAGTATGAAGCAAGGATCGATATCATTCGATGAGTGGCGCCGCCGCCATGTCGATCGAGTAGAGCACGCGCTGGATCGGCTCATGCCCTTGCCTGACGTGGTTCCTGAACGTTTGCATCAAGCCATGCGCTATTCGGTGATGGGTGGGGGAAAACGGGTGAGGGCGGGCTTAGTCTACGCCTGCGCCAGTGCGAGTGGTCAATTGGATCGAACGAGCGATTCGACACTTGATATGGCTGCTTGTGCGGTTGAACTTATCCATGCATACTCGTTGATCCATGATGACTTGCCTTGTATGGACAACGACGTTTTACGTCGAGGCAAACCAACCGTTCACGTGGCTTTTGACGAGGCGTGCGCCCTGTTGGCAGGCGATGCCATGCAACCCTTGGCTTTCAAGTGGTTGACCGAAATGGATATTGAACCCAGCCGAATGGCACAAGCCGTTCACACACTGGCGGTTGCTTCTGGCAGTCAAGGGATGGCGGGCGGCCAGGCAATAGACTTGGATAGTGTGGGGCAACAATTAAGCCTTGAAAAGCTTGAGCTCATGCATACGTTGAAGACTGGCGCGCTACTTGCGGCCAGTGTGTCGCTGGGTGCTATCGTCGCAGATGCGCCACCTCATCAGCGTGTTTGTCTTGACCAATATGGGCAAGCCATGGGCTTAGCCTTTCAAGTTGTCGACGATATTCTCGACGTCACTGAGGATGCGACTCAATTGGGTAAGACCTCGGGCAAGGATGCTGCCAACAACAAGCCCACCTATGTCTCATTGTTAGGGTTGGCTGATGCCCGAGCATTGGCAGATGATTTGCATGTAAAAGCGCTCGCAGCGCTTGAGCCCTTGGGGCAAGACGCCGATTTGCTTCGCAGTATGGCAGACTACATCTTATTAAGAAAAAACTGAAACGTGACTTGAACATGCCTTTTAACTTACTCGACAGTATTCATTCACCCGCTGATGTCAAGGTGCTGGATAGACGTGAGCTCAAGCAGTTGGCGCAAGAGTTGCGCGCCTTTGTACTTGACTCGGTGTCGCGCACTGGCGGCCACCTGTCGTCAAACCTGGGTACCGTTGAGCTGACCATCGCGCTTCATCATGTTTTTGATTTGCCGCATGACCGCATCATCTGGGATGTCGGGCATCAGTCCTACCCGCACAAGATTCTCACCGGTCGAAAACAAGGCATGGCGACGTTGCGTCAATCCGGTGGGCTGTCGGGTTTTCCCAAGCGCAGCGAGTCCGTCTACGACGCCTTTGGCACCGCACATTCGTCGACCTCGATTTCAGCGGCTCTTGGGATGGCAGTTGCTTCTCGCAATGCAGGTGTTGATCGTGAGCATATTGCCGTCATTGGCGATGGTTCGATGAGTGCTGGGATGGCCTTTGAGGCCATGAATAACGCGGGGGTGACGCCAGATATTCACCTGCTGGTTATTCTTAATGACAATGACATGTCAATTTCCCCGCCGGTGGGGGCCTTGAATCGTTATCTGGCGCGCCTGATGTCAGGGCAGTTTTACGCGGCAGCCAAGAGCGTTGGTCGGGCGGTTTTGCAACATTTACCGCCAGTCCTTGAGTTCGCTCGTCGTTTTGAAGAGCATGCCAAAGGCATGGTGACACCTGCGACTTTATTTGAAGAACTGGGATTCAATTACGTCGGGCCTGTCGACGGGCATGATCTTGAGTCACTGATACCCACCTTGCAGAATATTCGGGCGTTAAAAGGGCCACAATTTTTGCATGTGGTTACTAAAAAGGGTCAAGGTTACAAGCTCGCAGAAGCTGATCCTGTTCTCTATCACGGCCCAGGCAAGTTTGATCCGGCCATTGGTATTCAAAAACCTAGCGCACCCGCCAAACTGACCTTTACGCAAGTCTTCGGTCAATGGTTGTGTGACACGGCGAGTCAAGATAGCCGTCTTTTCGGGATCACGCCGGCTATGCGCGAGGGAAGTGGGCTTGTCGAGTTTGAAAAGCGGTTTCCAGATCGTTATTTCGACGTTGGGATTGCCGAGCAGCACGCGGTCACCTTCGCTGCAGGTCTGGCGTGTGAAGGCCAAAAGCCAGTCGTCGCCATTTATTCAACCTTCTTGCAACGAGGGTATGACCAGTTGATCCATGACGTCGCGCTGCAGGATCTAGACGTGACGTTTGCACTTGATCGCGCGGGCCTGGTGGGTGCTGATGGGGCGACACACGCTGGTAACTACGATATCGCATTCTTACGTTGCATCCCCAATATGGTGGTGGCGACGCCCTCTGATGAGTCAGAAGCCCGATTATTGCTTTCCACCTGCTACCAATATCCCGGGCCAGCAGCGGTTCGCTATCCTCGTGGCGCTGGGCAAGGCATTGTGCCCGCTCAACATTTAGAGGTGGTGCCGGTAGGGCGGGGGATTGTCAGACGTCAAGGCAAGAAAATTGCTTTGCTGGTCTTTGGTACCTTGTTGCCAGCGGCGCTGAAAGCGGCACAGAAGTTAGATCTGACGGTTGTTGATATGAGATTTGTCAAACCGATTGATCGCGATCTGATCCTTGATTTGACCGTTCAGCATGAAGGTTTTGTCACTCTCGAAGAGGGGGCCGTCATGGGCGGGGCGGGGGGCGCGGTATCCGAGTTGCTCGCAGAGAAAGGCGTGGTCTATCCTGTCTTGCACTTAGGGTTTCCTGACCGGTTCATTGATCACGGCGATCAAAACGGGCTTTTGGTTGAGTTGGGCTTGAGTGCAGAAGGGATCGAGGCGTCAGTTCGACGACGATTCTTCGAATAAACGACCGTGAGTAACGATAAGTGTTTGTCATCGTTGCTTTTTTTGTCACTTTGCCTCATAATAGAGAGCTTTCCTGCTCGACCAACCTGATTTTCTGGTGTGGCGGGCTGTTCCCAGTCAAATGCCCGAGTGGGTTCACCTGAAGGTTTTGTGCTTTCAGGCGACTCACTCAAGCAGCTAACTGGATATCCCTAGGAGTATTACCCATGCGTCACTATGAAGTGGTTTTTATTGTGCACCCCGATCAAAGCGAGCAAGTGCCCGCGATGGTTGAGCGCTATCAGACAGTGGTCACAACACAAGGCGGTAAAGTACATCGCTTTGAAGACTGGGGTCGTCGCCAGTTAGCGTATCCGATTCAGAAATTGGTGAAAGCGCATTATGTTTGCCTCAATATCGAGTGTGGTCAAACGACGCTTGATGAGCTTGAGCATTCGTTCCGCTATAACGATGCAGTGTTGCGCCACCTGGTCATTAAAACCAAAGCTGCACAAACAGAAGCCTCGATCATGATGAAACAAGTCGAGCGCGAAGAAGCCCGTAAAGCTTCAGCCGACTCAGTGACAAGCGATCAAGATTCAGAATAAGTTGGTGATAAACCGGCTCGACATCGCGGGTCAGGTACTTGAGGTTTCGCCAGTGCGTTATACGCCCGCTGGTATGGCAGTCTCAGAGTTCTTGATCGACAGTGAGTCAGAGGTGGTTGAAGCAGGTCAGCCTCGCAAAGTGGTGATTAGGTTGCCAGTAGTTGCGATGGGGGATCTGGTTCAGATGACTGGCAAGTTGCAGTTGGGATCTAACGTACAGATACAGGGTTTTTTGGCACCAATGCGAAAAGACTCTCCGAAATTCAGGTTGCATGCGCAACTGATTAAACAAATTTGAACGAGGCATATCATGGCTTTTTTCGGTAAACGTAAAGAAAAAAAGAAGTTCACTCAGCAAAACCCACTGTTCAAGCGTCGCAAGTTTTGCCGCTTCAGTGCAGCTGGTGTTGATCAGATTGATTACAAAGACATCGACACATTGCGCGATTTCATTCAAGAAAACGGCAAAATTATTCCTGCCCGTCTGACGGGTACAAAGGCAATTTATCAGCGTCAATTAGACGTCGCAGTCAAACGCGCACGTTTCCTCGCGCTGTTGCCGTTTACTGACAATCACAACTGATCCGGGGCCTATTATGCAAATCATTCTTCTCGAAAAAGTCGTTAACGTCGGCAACCTGGGTGACGTGGTGCGTGTGCGTGATGGTTACGCTCGTAATTTTCTGATTCCACAAAAGAAAGCCCGCCGTGCCACTGAAGTTGCGCTCAAAGATTTTGAAGCGCGTCGCGCTGAGCTTGAAAAGGTTCAGGCGCAGAAACTCGCTGATGCGCAAGCACTCGGCGGACGCATGGAAGGTCAGTCGATTACTGTTTTGCAGAAATCTGGCGTTGATGGTCGTCTGTTTGGTTCTGTGACCAATATGGATATTGCGACTGCGCTTGTCAAAGCAGGCTTTGCAGGTATCGAAAAGTCGCAAGTACGTTTGCCAGAAGGCCCGCTCAAGGCGATTGGCGAATACGACGTCCAGGTGTCATTGCACCCTGATGTGGTGAGTACCGTTAAAGTGGTTATTTCAGGCGATGTAGTCTAAGTTATTCAGACTGCCTTTGGCAAAAAAGCCGGCTTGTCTGCCGGCTTTTTTGTTTTAACCGGCGACCCTGCTGAAGACTGATCCTGTGTCTACTGAACCCCTGTCTACCCAATCCTTCGATCAAGCCCTGGCTGCTTGGTTGATCGAACACGCCCACGATGCTAACGGGGTAGAAATTGTCTTGATTGCCGACCAGAAGTGTGTGGTCAAGCGTCGTCGACCTCAAGGCTTCGATCGCCTGGTTTACGGTCTTCGTTTTGCGCGGTCTTTTAGTCTTTCTTTGCTCTGTTGGCTGGTGTTAGGTCAACGACCACCCACTCGCACGCTGTTGCAAAACGGGTTAGCCGAAGAGGCAGGTCGCTTACGCCTCCTTTATGACGCAGGTTGCAATGTCCCTAAGATTTTGCACGATGAGCCTGGCGTGCTCGTGCTTGAGTTCGTGGGTGAGGATTTGCCACATTTTCTCAGAACGAGCGATGCCGCTACTCGTCTCGAGTGGATGTTGCTTGTCGCTCGTGATCTCGCCAGTTTTCATCGAGCTGGATTTATTCACGGGGGTGCCCAGTTGCGTAACCTGATGTTTGAAGGTGGCAAATTAACCCGTATCGATTTTGAAGAAAATATCGGTGAGGCAATGGCTAGACCTTTGGGTCAGGCGTATGATTTTTATCAAATGTTATCCTCCTTAGCGGGGATGAGAGCCGACGAGATTGAGCCTGTCGAACGGCAAGCCTTATGCGATCGGTTATTACAAGATTATTTGACGCTCAATAGCGATCCTCTCGTGAAACGCTATCTCAGCAATATGGCGGTAGCGTTTACATGGATCGTTCGTCTCTTCGGACCCATTCTGCGCAGGATTCCCGGCAAAGATGTACAGGGTTTTTTGTATGTCACGAACACCTTAGGGTTAACATTGAACGATGAATAATCCACCAGATCCACAGCTCGATTACTTACGGATCCCTCCCCACTCTGTCGAGGCAGAGCAATCTGTCCTTGGCGGCTTGCTGCTTGATAACAGCGCTTGGGAAAGAATCAGCGATACGCTGAATGAAGATGATTTTTATCGTCACGACCATCGTTTGATCTGGCAGCATATTGCCAGATTGATTAACTTGTCACGCCCTGCAGATGTGGTGACAGTGAATGTATCGCTGTCGAGTGCTGGCAAGTCAGAAGAGGTAGGCGGTCTTGCTTATCTCAACGCACTGGCACACAATACCCCGTCAGCTGCCAATATCCGTCGCTACGCGGAAATTGTTCGCGAGCGCTCGATGTTACGTAAATTGGTGTCTGTGGCTGATGAAATATCTGCAGACGCTTTTAATCCTTTAGGCAAAGAGGCGCGACAGCTGCTGGATGAGGCCGAGGCCAAGGTATTCAAAATTGCTCAAGAGGGGGCTCGTAGCACGACGGGGTTCCGAGTGATTCAACCACTGTTATCAGAGGTGGTCGACAGAATCGATGAACTTTATCATCGCGAGGGGGACTCTGATGTGACGGGTGTCCCCACTGGGTTTTCTGACTTGGACAAAATGACGTCAGGTCTTCAAAAAGGCGATCTGGTGATTGTCGCTGGCCGTCCTTCCATGGGAAAAACCGCATTTTCGATGAATATCGCTGAATACGTGGCGATCGAACAGGGTCTGCCGGTTGCCGTCTTCTCAATGGAGATGGGTGCTGTTCAACTCGCCATGCGTATGTTAGGGTCGGTCGGGATGCTTGACCAGCACCGAATGCGCACAGGTAAGTTGCTCGCCGAAGATTGGCCGCGGGTGACGCATGCGGTGCAAAAAATGCAAGACGCACAGCTTCACATTGATGAGACGCCAGCCCTTAGTTCTGGTGAAGTACGCTCACGTGCCCGTCGTCTTGCCCGACAATGCGGGACGCTTGGCTTAATTGTGATTGATTACTTGCAATTGATGGGTGCATCGACGTCTGGTGAAAATCGTGCCACTGAAATTTCAGAGATCAGTCGATCTCTGAAAAGTCTCGCCAAAGAGCTTGAATGCCCAGTTATTGCTTTATCCCAGCTCAATCGCAGTCTTGAACAACGGCCTAATAAACGACCCATCATGAGCGATTTGCGCGAGTCAGGCGCTATTGAACAAGACGCGGATCTGATTTTGTTTATTTATCGAGATGAAGTGTATAACCCCGATTCACCCGATAAAGGCACTGCTGAAATTATTATCGGCAAACAACGTAACGGGCCCATTGGATCCGTTCGTATGACCTTCCAAGGGTCTAGCACCCGGTTCTTGAATTTTACCGGTGGGCAGTCGGGATACTAGAGGGCAGCGAGCTCTTGTCGTTGCATCAGTTGACGAATTCGAATGGCATCGGCAACGCGGGTGCCTCGTCCAACGGCATCGAGCAAGACGATGGCTGTGTCTCGGTTGTTGATACGGGCAATCATGACCAAGCATTGACCTGCTTCATTGATAAATCCGGTTTTAGACACCTTGATATCCCAATCAGATTTGGCGACGAGCGAGTTGGTGTTTCTGAAGACGGTCGCTGATTTACCGACAGTTCTAATCTCTTGCTGATCATCTGTGGTGAACTCGTGGATTGCGGGTCTTTGCATCGCAGCCAGCATCATTTTGACCAGATCTCTCGGCGTCGAGACATTCGCGCTCGATAGCCCGGTAGGTTCGACAAAACGCGTCTGATGCATCCCCAGTTGTTGCGCCTTCGCGTTCATTGCCTGTACGAGTGCCGCTGTACCACCCGGGTAATAACGGGCGAGCGCGCTAGCAGCTCGGTTTTCAGACGACATCAGGGCAAGGTGAAGCATATCGGCACGTGATAATTTGGTACCGACGGGCAGGCGTGAACGGCTGTGCTTAAGCTTGTCGATATCGTCTTGGGTCACTTCTATCATGTCAGACATCGGTTGCTTGGCATCGACCACCACAATGGCTGTCATCAGCTTGGTGACGGATGCAATGGGACGTACTTGATCGTCGTTTTTCGACAACAACACGTTGTTATTTGCCAAATCTTGAACATAAACCACATGAGATCTGAGCGAACCGCTAGTGACGACCTCTGGTTTTGCCTTGACTTTATGTTTTGAGCTAGCTTTGGTGTCGGACTTATTGCTGTAGGCAGCTGATTTTGATTGGGTATTTTGGTTATCTGTGACACTGTTTTTATGCGCAAAACTGATTCCGCCTGAAGCGAATAAAGCAACGCAGGTAACCGCTGTTACTAACTGTTTAGCAGGCAACAAACAACGTTTGGATACCATCTCGACCGCCTTTTCTTAAATATTCAACTGAATTATATACTTAGCGGTCGAACTTAAACTGAAATTTACTGTCCGATATATAAAATTTATTAAAAAAAAGAAATGTTTAGTGTTTGATCAGTGTGCAGGCTAAATTAAATGCGGTTCTCAGCGAGGCAGGGTCAGCAATTCCCTTTCCTGCAATATCGAAGGCGGTGCCATGGTCAACACTCGTTCGAACAAACGGTAAACCGACGGTGACGTTAACCCCTTGATCAACCCCGAGGTATTTAACAGGGATCAGCCCTTGGTCGTGATACTGAGCGACGACGATATCGAATTCACCACGGCGAGCTCGCATGAAAATAGTGTCCCCAGGCCAGGGGCCAGTCACGTTGATGCCTAAGTTTCTTGCTTGAGCGATTGCTGGGGCAATGACGTCGCGTTCTTCCAGGCCAAATTTGCCATTCTCGCCCGCATGCGGATTAAGACCAGCAACGGCGATCCGAGGCGACTTTATCCCCAGTTGCTTGCAAGCCAGCTCAGCTTGCTGGATCGTCAGTAGCTCAAGCGCTTGAGTCAACAACTGAGGCACATGGGCGAGTGCTTCGTGAATCGTCACCAAAATGACACGCAATTCGTCATTGACCAGCATCATGGATACGTGTGACGTGTGAGATCGCAGTGCCAGAATTTCCGTGTGCCCAGGAAAATCGAGTCCAGCCAAATGCATGGCCTCTTTGTTCAGCGGCGCGGTCACTAACCCGCTCACCAACCCCGCCATGGCGTCATCGATGGCCATGCAAAGCGCATCATAGGCGGCTCGACCAGCGCGAGCGTCAACGCTGCCCAATGGCAAATCGACCGGTAACAAAGGCTCGGTCTGTTTGACGAATAACGCCCCCTGCGCGACTTGACCCCAACCATCGCTGGTGGGGCCAGTCACCGCCTCAATACGCAAATCAACGCCGAGCAGCTGCGCTGCACGTCTAAGCGAACCAGCGTCTCCATACACTACGCAAGGGGCGGGTAGCCCCTCCATGTGCAGCTTCACGATAATCTCGGGGCTGATACCAGCGGCATCCCCCATCGTTAAAGCAAGCGGTTTGGCGTTAAAGGACATCACCCGCATAGTCGGCCAGACGAGATCTTTCGCCACGTTGCAAGGTGACATGGCCCGCGTGCGGCCAGCCTTTAAAGCGATCGACCACGAAAGTCAAACCTGAACTTCCTTCGGTCAAGTAGGGCGTATCAATCTGTGCAATATTGCCAAGACAAATGACTTTGGTGCCTGGGCCTGCTCGGGTGACCAAGGTTTTCATTTGTTTGGGCGTCAAATTTTGTGCCTCATCGATGATGAGATATTTATTCAAGAAAGTTCGGCCACGCATGAAATTCAGTGACTTGACTTTGATGCGCGATCTGATGAGGTCCATGGTTGCAGCCCGCCCCCAATCATTGCCTTGTCCGTTCGAGTTACCCCCCCCTTGCGGGGCATCAAGATCACCCATGTTAAGGACATCCAGATTGTCTTCCAGTGCGCCCATCCACGGGAGCATTTTTTCTTCTTCAGTGCCGGGTAAAAATCCGATATCGTCCCCGACAGGCACAGTGACGCGAGTCATGATGATTTCTGTATAGCGCTTGGTCTCAAGTACTTGTGCCAAGCCAGCAGCGAGCGCCAGCAAGGTTTTGCCAGTACCTGCCTGACCTAGCAGCGAGACGAAATCGCAGTCAGGATTCATTAACAAATTCATGGCGAAGTTCTGCTCACGGTTGCGAGCGGTGACCCCCCAGACGTTGTTCTTGCCGTGCGTGAAGTCGCGTAGCGTGGCCAGTACAGCCGTTTTACCGTTGACTTCCCGCACCTGAGCATACAGGGGCATGGAGCCTTCAAAATAGACAAACTGATTGACCATGAACTGACTGCAAAGCGGGCCATTGATGCGATAGTAGGTAATGCCCCCTTGCTGCCATGACTCAACGCCCTTGCCGTGCTTGTTCCAGAAGTTTTCTGGCAACTCCAGGACACCCGAGTAAAGCAGGTCAGAGTCTTCCAGTACCTGATCGTTAAAGTAGTCCTCAGCAGCAAGACCCAAGGCAAAAGCCTTGAGGCGCATGTTGATATCTTTCGAGACCAACACCACCTGACGCTCTGGGTGTTTGTCGTGCAGCGCGCGCACGACCCCCAGAATCATGTTGTCAGCTTTTCCCGCTGGCATATCCGAGGGCAGCAGATTGTCGAGCGCTTTGGTCTGGAAGTGTAAGTTGCCAGTCGCGTCCTTGTGGCCAAGCGCACTCAAGGGCAAGCCGTCCGCCAACGACTTATGATCACCGACCAGCGAGTCGAGCGAGCGACTAACCTGTCGAGCGTTGCGTGCGACTTCTGACATGCCCTTTTTCTGATGGTCCAATTCCTCTAGCACCATCATGGGCAGAAAAATGTCGTGCTCTTCAAATCTGAACAAAGAGCTTGGATCGTGCAGCAGCACATTGGTGTCCAGCACGAAAAGCTTGGAGACCTCCGGCTTGGCCGATTTTCCAGCACTGCGTTTGGTTGCACGGGCGGCTGCAGGGTTCGCCACCGGTCGCGCAGGTTTCGTTTGGCTGGGGTTAGGTGATCTGACGGGGGCTTTGGTTTTTGTAGCCGGATTTGCTGCTCTGGCGGGCGCGAAAGCCGGTGCTGCGGTGGGTTTCATCGCGAAGTTGGTCGGCGTGGTGTCCGCAGGGTCCTCTAGTCCGCTTAGCGCAGGCTGAATGTCTGCAATCTTGGGGAGTGTCGACAGTTTTGGGGTTTCTGCCCCATTGAGGTCAAGGATACTGGCTGGGTGCGTGGGCAACTTCGGAAGCGGCATTGGGGGCACTCTCCAAATAAGGGGATGGTTTTTAGTGACTGCTTAATGCTTTTACTGCCTGTAAAACTTCTTCGACATGGCCTGGTACTTTGACACCTCGCCATACACGCAGAAGTACACCTCGGGCGTCGATCAGGAAAGTACTGCGTTCAATCCCTCTGACTTGTTTGCCGTACATGTTCTTCATTTTCATGACACCAAATAGTTCGCAAAGTTTTTCATCTGGGTCAGTGATCAACGGAAAAGGCAGCGATAGTTTTGCGCTCCAGTTTTCATGCGATTTAAGCGGGTCGCGCGAAGCACCCACCACCACCGCACCAGCGTCTAAAAAGGCTTGATGGTGGTCTCTGAAACCCTCGGTCTCGGTGGTGCAGCCGGGCGTATTGTCTTTGGGATAGAAGTACAACACGAGCGTTTTTGTTCGAACACGCTCGAGTGAAATTGGTCCAAAGGTGCTATTGGCCTCAAACTCAGGAACTGGCTTTGATATTTCGAGGGATGACATGGCTCACACTCACTCAGTCGGCGGGATGAGGGCCGCGACCACCTTGCGACCTTCACCCATTAAAATATTGTAGGTACGGCATGCAGCCGGCGTGCTCATGACCTCAACACCCACGCCAATGCGCAACAGCTGCTGCGTGATGGCATGCGGTAACATGACTTGAGTCGAACCGGTGCCCACCAGCAGAACTTCTGGTTTATCGCCCTCTATACGAGGTGCTGAGAACTCGTCCTCATCAAGAAAAGACAGAGGATCGACAGCAGCCAGCGATAATCTGGCCGCCTGCAACAGCAATTCAAATGAAATATCAAGGGGATTTTGGGCAGGCCAACGGGTGATCTCACCCAGGGGGCCAAAAGCAATCGCATGGTCAAAGCGAATTCTGTTTATCTCGACGAACCCGGCATCGTAGGCAGTTACCGCGTTCATTGCCGAGTTTGTATCTGAGTGAAGCTTCAATAATGACTCCGGCAGGTTTTACTGATCATAACGTACTCAAATGCTACCTGTTTGAAGATGAATCTGTGGTTTATATCGAAAATCAGTCGTTTTTGACGTCGTTTTTGTGTCAATTTGCCTCAAAGTGGCGGTTGAGCTAGATTAATGGGTTTTCCGTCGTACGCATGAAGTTAAATAATCAAGGATTGATGAATGAGGAAGTTCCCCCGCATCGAGCGTTTACCGCCCTACGTGTTCAATATCACCAGTGAGCTAAAAATGGCGGCGCGGCGCAAGGGCGAAGATATCATCGATATGTCGATGGGCAACCCTGATGGTGCGACCCCTGCACACATTGTTGAAAAACTGGTCGAGTGTGCAGAAAAGCCAACAACACATGGCTACTCGGTGTCAAAAGGGATACCAAGATTAAGAAAAGCCATTACTGACTGGTACGCCAGGCGTTACAGCGTCGACTTGGATCCAGACTCAGAGGCAATCGCCACGATCGGTTCAAAAGAAGGCCTGGCGCATTTAATGCTAGCCACACTGGATGCTGGTGATACGGTGCTCGTGCCCAATCCTAGTTATCCCATCCATATCTATGGTGCGGTGATTGCCGGCGCCAATATCCGCTCGGTTCGAATGACCCCCGGGACTGATTTTTTTGTCGAGTTAGAGCGGGCGGTGCGCGAATCGATTCCGAAGCCGAAAATGATGATTCTGGGTTTTCCAAGCAACCCGACGGCTCAGTGTGTTGACTTATCTTTCTTTGAGCGCGTAGTCGCGTTAGCTCGTGAGCACGATATTCTCGTCGTTCATGATTTGGCATACGCCGATATTTGTTTTGATGGCTATGTCGCACCCTCAATCATGCAAGTTGAAGGTGCCCGTGATGTCGCGGTCGAGTTTTTTACCATGAGCAAAAGTTACAATATGGCCGGTTGGCGCGTCGGCTTTATGGTCGGTAATCGAGACATGGTTGGCGCTTTGGCTCGCATCAAGAGCTATCACGACTACGGGACATTCACGCCCATACAAGTGGCATCCATTGCCGCTCTAGAAGGGCCACAAGATTGTGTCTCTGAAGTCGTTAAGATGTATCAAAATCGCAGAGACGTGCTCGCCCGAGGGTTGCATGACGCAGGCTGGATGGTTGATATTCCCAAAGCGTCCATGTACATCTGGGCGCACATCCCAGCACCTTATCGTCATCTTGGATCGTTAGAATTTTCAAAGCGAATTTTGCATGAAGCGAAAGTCGCGGTTTCACCTGGGATTGGTTTTGGCGAATATGGTGACGAATACGTGCGTTTCGCTTTGATCGAAAATGAGCAACGCACCCGACAGGCGGTCCGCGGCATCAAGGAAATGTTCCGTAAGGATGGGTTGCTGTAATGGATTCTATCAAAGTAGGGTTGTTGGGTTTGGGTGTCGTTGGTGGTGGGACTTGGAAGGTCCTCGCCCGTAACGCGCAAGAAATCGCCCGCCGCGCCGGCCGCAGCATAGAAGTTACTCGAGTCGCGGTTCGGGACGTGGCTAAAGCTCGGCAACTGGTTGGTGCTGCCGTGACGGTTGACGCAGACCCCCAGGCGTTGGTGTGCGATCCCAAGATAGATGTCGTGGTTGAATTGATTGGTGGTGACACGCTTGCACGTGAACTTGTGCTGACGGCAATCGATAACGGCAAACATGTGGTGACGGCCAACAAAGCATTGCTGGCAAAGCACGGCAATGAGATTTTTGCCGCGGCATCAAAAAAGGGGGTAATTGTCGCCTTCGAAGCCGCAGTCGCCGGTGGCATCCCAATCATCAAGGCGATGCGTGAAGGCTTGACGGCCAACCGCATCGAGTGGGTTGCTGGCATCATTAATGGCACGACCAACTTCATCCTCTCTGAGATGCGTAACAAGGGGACCTCGTTCGCCACTGAGTTGGCGGCTGCTCAAGCACTTGGCTACGCAGAAGCGGATCCCACCTTCGATATTGAAGGGGTCGATGCCGCTCATAAACTCACTTTGTTGGCCTCCATCGCTTTTGGTATCCCAGTACAGTTTGACAAAGCCTACATTGAAGGGATTTCGAAGCTTTCGGCTGAAGACATCGAAATGGCAGACAGGCTAGGTTATCGAATCAAGTTGCTGGGCATCACCAAGCGCCGTCCTGAAGGCATTGAATTGCGTGTCCACCCCACGCTGGTGCCGAAAGACTCGATGATTGCGAACGTTGAAGGCGCGATGAATGCCGTGCTCGTGCGTGGTGACGCGGTGGGACAATCTCTTTTTTATGGCAAAGGGGCAGGCGAAGAGCCAACCGCGTCCTCGGTGGTCGCCGACTTGGTGGATGTGACGCGCTTGTTGACTGCCGATCCAGAACATCGCGTGCCGCACCTTGCGTTTCAGGCCGATGCGATGGCAGATACTCCCATTCTGGGCATCGAAGACGTGGTGACTTCCTATCACCTGCGAATGAAAGTTGTTGATCAGCCAGGCGTGTTGGCAGATTTGACTCGTCTGATGGCTGATGCGGGTATTTCCATCGAGGCGATGATTCAACAGCCGGGGCAACAAGATCACACGGCAGAGTTGACTTTCGTGACGCATGAGGCCGTCGAACGCGACATCAACAAAGCAATCATCCGCATTGAAGCACTGCCCTTCATTCAATCTAAAGTGACTCGACTGAGAATGGAATCTCTCGCATGAAATACATCTCGACCCGTGGGGGTATGGATCCGCAATATTTTTCAGACGTGCTGCTTGAAGGCTTAGCTCCAGACGGTGGTTTGGCCATCCCAGAATCAATGCCTGTGGTTTCATCTCGTGAGCTCGAAAGTTGGCGAGCTTTGTCTTACGCTGAATTAGCGGCCAAGGTGTTGGGCTATTTTGTGACTGATCTGCCCGCACAGACGTTGACACAGTTAACGCATGATGCCTATACCGCACAATCGTTTCAAACCGAGGCAATCGTGCCGTTGAAGCCACTTTCTGATGGTTTGTCTTTGCTGGGTTTATCTGAAGGGCCGACGCTTGCCTTTAAAGATATGGCGATGCAGTTTCTCGGGCAGGTTTTTCCGCATGTTTTGGCTGCTCGGCAAACCAGCTTGAATATTCTTGGCGCGACGTCAGGTGATACGGGGTCGGCCGCTGAGTACGCGATGCGAAGCAAAGCAGGCGTTGCCGTTTTTATGCTGTCTCCTCTGGGTCGGATGAGTGCCTTTCAGCGGGCACAAATGTATTCTTTGCAAGACGCCAATATTCACAATTTGGCAGTGAAGGGTAACTTTGATCAAGCACAAGATGTCGTCAAAGCCTTGGCAAGCGATTTGTCGTTTAAATCCCGGTACAAGCTTGGTGCAGTCAATTCGATCAATTGGGCGCGCATTGCAGCTCAGGTTGTTTATTATTTTCATGGCTGGTTAAAGGCGACGACAGGGGCCGATCAATTGGTGTCGTTTGCTGTTCCGTCAGGCAATTTTGGCAATATTCTTGCGGGTCATATTGCGCGCATGATGGGTTTGCCTATTCGGCGCTTGGTCTTGGCAACCAACGAAAACAATGTCCTAGAAGAATTCTTTCGCACGGGGGTCTATCGTCCGCGGTCGGCAGCGCAGACGCATGTGACTTCTAGCCCGTCAATGGATATTTCACGTGCCTCGAATTTTGAGCGCTTTGTCTTTCATCTGCTGGATGGCGATGCCGCACGCGTGGCTAAACTTTGGACAGAGCTTGGGCAAACAGGGCAGTTTGATTTGTCTTCGTATCAACCGACCTTCGAAAAGCAGTATGGCTTTGTCTCAGGCACCAGTACCCACGCAGATCGACTGGCCACCATTAAGTCTGTTTATGAACGTACCGGTGTGCTGATTGATCCTCATACCGCTGATGGGGTCAAGGTTGCTTCGGCGTTTGTCGAACCCGGTATCCCGATGCTGGTGCTAGAAACAGCCTTGCCCGCAAAGTTCTCTGACGTGATTGAAGAGGCGATCGGGCAGCCTGCACCAACGCCCCGTGGGCTTGAAAGCCTAGAGTCTTTGCCACAAAAGGTGACCGTTTTGCCTTGCGATGTGGCCTCAGTAGGGGCTTATATACGCGAGCATGTTGTGCCCTGAAGCTGGTTAAAACGGGTATCCGTAATCCATTGATTTGACCTAAATCTCACCAGCTTCAATCATTCTCGTTAGGATTGATATATCCACTCCATAATTAACTTCAGCTGCATTCTCATCGACCTCTATAACCTTACTGCTTAGGCCTGGAACGGTACGGAACATCATAGGCATATCAGGAACCCCATAACCCATTCGCCTTTCAAATTTAGGGCGTTGTAGCTCTTTCTTAAACGCCCCTTCCGAAAAGAGGATTTTGGCCCTTAACGCCTCAAAGCTGTAACCCCTGCCCAGGCGATTCATGACCCGAATCAGATTATTGAGCGATTCGGTATAGGCATTGGTAATCGGTTGATTTACTGGATGATCAAAGTAATTGAGGATGTACGGCTGCCAATTACGCCAAGCCCGAATGAGATCGCTAAAGGCATCTCGGACTTCATGGGTAACGGATATTTCCCAATTGGCAAAGAGCGCTAAAGCATCATTGCGAGTTTTAGCTTCATAAATCTTAAAGAAGTCTTCTTTGAGTCGGTATGCTAAGGCTAGGGTTGGGAAGTTATTTGCCCAGCCAGACAGAAGCAGCGCCTCTTTATCAGTCAGCTCAGACTCACGCTTAAGCAATGTGTAACGATCGTGCATTAAAGTGCGCCGAATCTTGGGCGCTAGTTCCGCCTTAAAACTCTTGCGTATCCTCTCCACCGCTTCATTAGCCATTTTGACCACATGAAACTTATCAATCACGATTTTGGCATCTGGGAGCACTTGCAAGACGGCATCGCGATAAGGTGCCCACATATCCATAGCGACATAAGCAATTTCTTCTTTGCCCTGTAGTCCTGTTAGATATTTAATGATCGTTTCTTTGTTGCGATTGGGCAGCAATTCGACCACCGTATTGTTCTGAATATTGGTAATCACGCCTCTTGGTTTAATAAGGTGAATTTCATCAATTCCCATCCACTTGGGGGTTTCAAAGCGGATGGTTTGCTCTAGATCATTAATGTAGTCGCGAAAGATATTGCGAATAGTTCCCTCAACAACACCTGTTTCCTCGGCAATGCTGGCAAAGGTGCGCTTGATGCACTGCCTCCCAATCCAATTCACTAGCCGGGTGGTCATTGCGCGCTCTGGATGGAAGTCGGCATGCTGCTCAAGGAAGGTTTTGCTACAGACTTTGCATCTAAATCTACGCGTTTCAAAGTAAATCCCGACCCGCTTACCGTGTATGGGTAGGTCTTTTACGAGCTGTTCGTTGCGTCCAAAACCGACAACTTCACTACCCATACAAGCCGAGCAAGAGCTTGGGCTCTTTAATGCGTGTGCGTATATATGGTAATCATGTTCCGCCTCATCCACTCTATCAATAACGACGGATGGCAGATTTAAAATGTTGGTTGGCATTGTTTAGATTGGCAGAAATTTGAGCGAGTATGCTGCAACCAATATTTCCCCAGGCGCAAGTGGGTAAATTAAACGCCAACCTTATAACCAAGCATCAACTCATCACCGCATTGCCCTCGAATTCCCCAGCTGTGTTTTGGAGATTCAAAGATCGTAATTTCAATATCTTGAGGAGCGATGCCAGTGTCTTGCTCAATATACTGAAATAGTAATCGAATTAGGGTTTTCTTCGTCTCCACAGATCGCCCCTCAAACATTGAGATTTCAATAATGGTGTAGCTGGAGCTGCGATCGGCAGGAAAAATGAACTCCGATTGATTTAAGCTAATAAAGCGATGAAATTTTTTATCGACTGGAAGGCCCAAGCTTTGCACAACTGCTTTATGAATGGCATCTGAGAGCTGGGCTTGATGGTCTTTGAGCGAATCTTTGAGGCCGTATATTTTTATTTGCGACATGCTTCTTACACTAGATTAAGGATTATTCGTAATGGGCAATAGACTTCATCACCTTACCTTCTTGGTTAAAAATAAAAGTTTCTGCCGCCATGCCCTTAATGCCTTGATAGTAGATGACCACACTTTGAACCCCGATGAGGATCTGGCGTAACTCAAAATGCAGCTCTGGGTATTTGGCTAAAGCTGTTGCCCAATAGCCTCCTACTGCCCTCTTGCCCTTCAGAGCTCCTGAAGGCTCGCCTGTAATGGCAACAATATACGGCGAGATCATTTCAAAATCATCGGCGTAATGCGAGAGGATGGCTTCTAAATCATGGGCATTCCAAGCAGATAGCCATTCTTGGGAAAATTGGCGTGCGAATTCCGAGGTAATCATGATTTACCTGCTAAGCTCAACGCAAAATCCATTCGCCCTGCGATTTGATTTGGGCATACATGGCATCCGGAGCTAAATCAAGATCTCCAGGCCAGACAACAGCGCCATTGTCAATGTGAACCTGATCGAAAGTGGTTGGGTTCTTGAGTGCCTCAAAAACACCTGTCAAATGACTGTTTTCAAATTTCACCTTGCCAACAGTTCCATCCGCAAACTGGACTTGCAAAGCCAGTGGTGCAATCTTCTTAACGTCAATAACATCCCATTTCATAAGTGGCCTCACTTTAAGGGTTCAATTGGTTTTGGTTGCTGCTTTTCCATGCACAAACGCCAGTCTTCCAATAATTCTTGTTGATGCAGTTCAGCCCAGTCAAGCACCAGTTCTTGTGCGCGGCGGGGTAGTTCGCCAGAAGAAAGAGTTAATGATTCAATATCAACCGTAGCCTTGTATTCGGCATACTGCACATGGAAATGCGCTGGCGCATGATCGTTAAAGAACATCCGAATGAGGATGCCGTAAAAGCTGCTAATGGTAGGCATGAAAGCCCCTTAAATAAACAATGTATTACGGTTTAATATACATTGACAATAGTTGACTGTCAACAACAAATTACGGATACCCGTTAAAACTTGATGTGACCGTGACGTTGCGTTCGGTAGATGCCGGATTGCCCTGAGCATAAGTAACTCATCACACTGGCAATAGCAGCATAGACGCCAATGTCAGCCCCGAATAGCTCCATCGCCATGAAGGTGGCCGCGATGGGCGTGTTCGCGGCCCCCCCAAAAACGGCGACAAAACCTAAACCTGCCATTAACGTCACCGGCATATGCAGCAACTGGGCAAGGCTGTTGCCCAGCGTTGCGCCGATGTAGAACAAGGGGGTCACTTCACCGCCTTTAAAACCGGCACCAAGAGAGGCAATGGTGAACAGTGATTTACAAAAAAAGTCATAGAGCGGCAGAGGCTGTTCAAAGGCTGAAACAATGGTGGGGATTCCCAAGCCAATGTAGCGATCTGCACTCAATAGCCAGACGCTCAAGGCAATGACGGCACCGCCCACAAAAGGGCGCAATGGTGCATACGGGATTCGCTGTTTCATTTGACCAGATAAAAAATGTGTCGACTTTGCAAATAGTTGACCTGTCAGCCCAAAGGCAGCACCCGCTATCATGGTCGCCACAAATCCCCAAACTGAAAGCGAGGGCACGACGCCAGACAAATAGACGGTGTGATGCACACCCCAGAGATCACCGACTTGATTGGCTAACACCGCTGCTAAAACACACGGAAAAATCGCCTCATAGCGCATGCGACCGGTTGCAAGGACCTCTATCCCAAACACCCAGCCCGCCATCGGTGTGCCAAACACTGACGAAAATCCCGCACTGATGCCTGTCATGAGAACCAATCGGCGATCATCTTGGCTTAATTTCAGGTAGTGTGCAATTTGGTCAGCAAGGGCGCCTGCCATTTGAACGGCAGTGCCTTCGCGCCCCACCGACGCGCCCAAGAGCTGTGAGACAGTTGTGCCAATAAAGACAAATGGTGCCATGCGAAGCGGTATTGTTTTTTTGGGGTCGTGTATTTCATCGATCAGCAGGTTGTTGCCCCCTTCGACCTGCTTGCCGAACTTCAGATAAGACCAGCCGACGATAAAGCCACCGACGGGCAACAGGGCCAACAACCATCGGTGCGAGTGGCGGGTGTTGGTGGCCCAGTCGAGGGTAAACAGTAAAACCGACGATGCGCTACCCGCCATCAGTGCGACCAGCGCGGCCAGCAAACCCCATTTGACGAAGTATCGCAAGGCAGTGAGCCATGATGGCGTGTTTTCGTTTTGCATGACAGCTAGGTTTCTATGAGGCAGGTGAAGAATCGTGAGGCGATAGGGTATTTGTGTGTTTGTTTGCGGTCAAGCCGAGAACTTAACATTTAATAGCGCTTTTGCGGCGCTTATCCCGCTTCTGACAGCCCCTTCCAGCACTGCAGGATAGCCTGTGTCCGTATAGTCTCCCGCCAAGAATAGACGGGGCCAAGCCGTGATGGCACTCGGGCGGATCAGATTTGGCTGAGCCACAAAGGTGGCCCTTTTTTCGATAATCAGCTTGTGCGCTTTGACCGGGGGCATCGCTATCAGATTGCCTGAATGGCGACTGACTTGAGTTTGGATTTGCGCCGCGATCGCGGTGACAAACTGCGTTCTGTCTCGCTTCAAATAATCGTCTGCGGCGCTGATCACCACGGTTAGCTGATCGGGATATTGAGCTCGGTTAAAGACCCACTGCCCGACCCAGCCTTTCTTGTGATCCTCGTCAAGCAGGAGCATGCGGCTTGGCAGACACCATGGATGTGCCAGTTTTAGGGTCAACGTTGCGATCGCGTTGTATGAAAATGCAAGTAAATCCCTTTGTAAGCGTGCTTTCGCCTCTGGTTCAGTATCCGTTTGTAGTGTCCTGGCCAGTGCGTAAGGAGGGATAGCCGAAATACAGGCATCGAAGCGCTCAGCATCAACATCAACGTGATGGGCCGACACGCAGATCTCGCGCACGATATGGCGAAAACGCATGCTCACAAGGCTCGCGGCAAGGTTTGGCCAGAGGGTCGACAGATCCACGCGAGGGATAATCAAGTCGCTATGCGGGGCAGCACCCGCCAGGCTATCTCGCAAGACGTTTAAAAACAGTTGCGCGCTCGCGTCCGTCATTGACGTATTTAAGGCTGCCAAGCACAACGGTGCCCATACCGCACGAGTCAGCCGGTCTGGCTGTCGATGCGCGATAAGTAACGCTTGCACGGTTTGATGGCTATCCGTTTGCCAACCAGCACAACGAAGCGCAACCATCATTCGGGTGGCTGACCACTTGTCCGTGAGGCTCAGTCCGCGTGCGCCCCAAAGCGCCATCAAGAGGCTCAGGCCTGCCGCTCGAGCGGGCGCACGCAAACAAAATTCGCCATCAGCACTTTCTAGCTGCAACGGCGATCGATCAATCAACGTTTCAATATCGCGATCTGGGTGTAACCGGTCGATCAAGTTCAGACAATGGGTGTAAGCGCCCAGCAGGATGTGTTGGCCATTGTCGATCATGCCCAGCGCGTCATCCTCAATGCCCCGTGCTCTGCCGCCTGCGTTGGGGGCTGCTTCGAATACGGTGACGTCATGGCCCGCATCAGCGAGTGTTACTGCGCTGGCGAGGCCTGCCCAGCCAGCACCGATCACGGCGATTTTCAAGACGTGAGGCCGCTCTGTTTAATTTGTTTGATCACGCTTTGCCCCGCCAATACCCAATTTTTCCAGGCTAACCAAAGCTTTCGGATTGGCGTGAGTGAAATCCGTTGATCCAGCACTTGCCATTTTTCGTGCTGAATCTCTTCCAGCAATGCATAGTAAATCGCCGCCATCATCAATCCGGGCCGCTGGGCGCGACGATCGGTTTCAGCGAGCGACTCGATGGCTTCTGCATAAAGTTGCCGTGCTCGATCCGCCTCAAAGGCCATCAAGGCTTCGAAACCGGCACTGTGCTTACCATTCAGAATGTCGGCCGCTTTGATATTGAATTTTTGTAAATCTTCGATGGGCAAGTAAATGCGGCCACGTCGAGCATCATCACCAACATCGCGGATGATGTTGGTCATTTGAAATGCGAGCCCCAATTTGCTCGCGTACGCTAGTGTGCGTGCGTCTTGATAGCCAAAAATGCTCGCAGAAAGCTCACCAACGACGCCGGCGACATGCCAGCAATACGTGCGTAAGCCAACCCAATCGAGATAACGGGTTTGACTGAGATCCATTTCCATCCCGTCGATAATCGCATTGAGTCGATCGGACGTGATGTTGAATTTAACCAGCCAGGGTTCCAGTGCCTTGGTCACAGGGTGTTCTGGTTTACCTTGAAACATGGCCTCGATCTGGGTACGCCACCAGGCGAGTTTGATGCGTGCAATGGACTCGTCACTGCATTCGTCCACAACGTCGTCCACCTCTCGACAAAATGCGTACAAAGCCGTGATCGCGAGGCGTCTTTCCGGTGGTAAGAAAAGAAAAGCGTAATAAAAGCTTGAGCCGCTTTTAGCCGCCTTGGTCTGACAGTATTCGATGGGAGTCATAGTGGTTTTCGCAATAATCCGCGCCAGAGCAGAATCGCCCAATCCTTTCTGGCTAGCGTAGGTCGATGACGAAAAACGTCATATTGATTTTTCTCGATAAGATCCAGAACGCGCCAGCCACCGTGCATCATGAGGCGTAATTCCAAACCGATTCGGCCTGAAAGGTGTTTGCCTAAAGGCTCGCCGGATTTTAACAAGCTCCTGCATCGATGGATCTGAAACGCCAACAACTTCTGAAACGATGCATTGCACTCGAACTCGCCAATGTGCTCTTCAGTCACTTCGAAACGAGCCATTTCATTTTTTGGCAGATAAATACGATCTTTTTGCCAGTCGACAGCAATGTCCTGAACAAAATTAATGAGTTGTAAAGCTGTGCAAATGGCGTCGGATTGTTCCACTGAGCTGCGGTCGGTCTGCCGGTACAGGTAGAGCATCAGACGACCCACTGGATTAGCGGATCGCCTGCAATAGTCCTGTAAGGTGGCGAAGTCATCGTAACGCTTGGTTTGTATATCCTGTTCAAACGCAGACAGAAGATCAAAAAACGGGACGAGCGGCAATTGATGCTCAGCGATGGTGGTTGCTAGCGGAACGAAAATCGATGAGAGGTAAACGGGCATGTCAGCCAGCAGTTGACGCTGTCCGGTAGCAATCAGATGCAGTGCCTCATGAAACGAGCGCAGTGCGGTCAACCGCTCTGTTGCAGATTCATGACCTTCATCGGCAATGTCGTCAGCCGCTCTCGCAAACCGGTAGATGCTGATGACGGGCTGACGCAAATACTTAGGCAAAATAATTGAGGCGACCGGAAAGTTCTCGTAGTGATCAACAGACATGGGGTAGGGTTACTGACAAAAGGGCGAATAGAAACATCAGAAATGAGCTCAGTGCGGTAGACTAACACTTCAGGGTTGCTCCGATTAGCTCCCGAAAAGGAGACTGAAGTTGAAAGATACATGCGTATTGATTACAGGCGCAACCAAGGGGATCGGTTGGGCGTTGAGTCAAAAACTTGCCGATCTGGGTTGCCACGTGGTGGGAATCGCGCGCAACACGGCTGAAATTGATTTCCCTGGCTATTTATATGAATGCGATTTGTCCGACGCAGGTCAAACGGAAGAGATACTCAGGACGATCCGCGATAAATTTCCGGTCGACGCAATTGTCAATAACGTCGGTTCCGCCATCTCTCAGCCGCTTGGCAGCGTCGAGCTGTCAGTCCTTTTCGAAACCTTTGACCTCAACGTGCGAACAGCAGTCCAAGTCACGCAAGCGTTTATCGAGTCAATGAAAGCCCGTCGCACCGGTCGTATTGTTAATCTATGCAGTCTATCCGCAAGAGGCGCAAGAGACTCGACCAGCTATGCTGCCGCTAAGAGCGCAATTATCGGTTGCACGTTAACCTGGGCCCTAGAATTGGCGTCTTATGGCATCACGGTTAACGCAGTTGCGCCAGGGGCAATTGACACAGAAATGTTGATGCATGCAACGCCGGGCAAAGACATGGCTCAGCAACAAAGCACCCAGGTACCACTGGGTCGGCTGGGCTCGGCCAATGAAGTCGCGGCGCTGATTGCCTTTCTATTATCGGCGGATGCCGGGTTCATTACCGGTCAGGTGATCGGCATAGATGGGGGTGGCAGTCTAGCAGGCTCACCCGCTTAGCTCGTGACATCAACGCATGGCAAAAATTAAAACTGTATTTGCTTGTACCGACTGCGGTGGGGTCAGCCCGAAGTGGTTGGGTCAGTGCCCACACTGCAACGCCTGGAACACACTCGAAGAGTCGCTAGATAGCGGCGCTGTGACGGCTTCCGATCATCGATATGCGCCATTGGCGCCGACAAGTCAGTTGAGAAGTTTGGCTTCAGTCGAAGCCCTTGAGTTACCCAGACGCAGCACGGGCATCGCAGAGTTCGATCGGGTACTAGGCGGGGGCTTGGTCGCAGGGGCCGTGGTACTGATCGGCGGCGATCCGGGGATTGGTAAATCCACCCTGCTGTTGCAAGCATTGATTGCGATGTCTGCGCAGGCACGTGTGCTTTATGTCACCGGCGAAGAATCCGCAGAGCAAGTTGCTCTCCGTGCCAGACGGTTGGGGGCTTCTGGGGCTTCGGTCGATTTGCTGGCAGAAATCAGACTGGATGTCATCCGCAACACGCTGACTGAGCACAAGCCGTCGGTGGCAGTCATTGATTCGATACAGACCTTATACTCCGCAGACTTGACGGCTGCACCAGGCTCAGTCTCGCAGGTGAGAGAATGTGCCGCACAGCTGACACGATTAGCCAAGCAAACCGGTGTCCCCATCGTGCTGATCGGACATGTCACGAAGGATGGTGCGCTCGCCGGCCCTCGAGTGCTAGAACACATGGTGGACACCGTGTTGTACTTTGAGGGCGATACGCACTCATCGTTTCGTTTGATCAGGGCATTTAAAAATCGCTTCGGTGCGGTCAATGAGCTCGGGGTGTTTGCCATGACAGATCGGGGATTGCGCGGCGTCGCTAATCCCTCAGCGCTCTTTCTGTCGCAACATTCAAGTCAGGTGGCAGGTGCTTGCGTCATGGCGACACAAGAGGGGACAAGACCGCTCTTGGTCGAGATTCAGGCCTTGGTTGATACCGCTCACGTCCCGAATCCTCGCCGATTATCCGTGGGACTGGAGGGTAACCGCTTGGCGATGCTGTTGGCTGTGCTCAACCGACACGGCGGTGTGAAGACCTATGATCAAGATGTCTTTGTCAATGCGGTCGGTGGGGTTCGAATCACAGAGCCCGCCGCTGATATGGCGGTTTTGCTTGCCATCATTTCTTCATTGCGCGATAAACCGCTACCAGCGGGGTTGATTGCTTTCGGTGAGATCGGTTTGGCTGGTGAGGTCAGACCTGCCCCAAGAGGGCAAGAAAGATTAAAAGAAGCGGCTAAGCTCGGTTTCAAGATCGCGATGATCCCTAAAGCAAACGCACCGAAGCAACCCATCGAGGGGCTTGAAATTTGGCCCGTCGAGCGATTGCAAGAGATGATGGATAAGTTGCGGTCTTGATGGCCTAACGAATGCACCCGGAGCCACCTCTATGTCAGGGATCTTCAAACTCGCGGTAAAGCAAGTCTGGCGCGACATTCGCGCAGGGGATTTGGTCCTGCTGGCACTCACCATTGTGATCGCGGTGGCTGCCATGAGCACGGTCAGCATGCTCGCTGACAGCGTCAGGCGAGGATTAGAGCGAGACGCTGGTCAATTGCTGGGGGCAGATTTAGTGGTCGAGGCAGACACCCCTATCCCTTTGGACTGGATCGCAACCGCTGAACAATCGGGGTTGGACATCGCCAGGACCTGGCAGTTCGCGTCAATGCTCACCACCGATCAGCAGTCGCAGTTGGCGTCGGTCAAGGCGGTGTCCAGCAGGTATCCACTGAGGGGGCGTTTAAAGATAACGACCAGCGCGACCGGCGTTGAGCGGGAGGCGAGCGGGGTTCCCTTGCCGGGCCAGCTTTGGGTTGATCCTCAGATATTGACGGGTCTTGATGCCAAGCTAGGGGATTCCATCACTGTCGGCGATATCAAGCTCGCCCTGAGTACGTTGATCATTAACGAGCCAGATCGGGGGATGCAATTTATTAATGTGGCACCAAGAGCAATGATCAACGCTGAAGACCTTGATCGTACCGGTCTGGTGACGTTGGGCAGCCGAGTGAAGTATGCCTTGCTCATTGCCGGCGAACCCTCACACGTTGCTGGATTTAAAACCTGGTTAGAGACGCGCCTTCAGCCGGGGCAGAAAGTGGTCACCGTTTCAGACGGACGACCTGAAATCCGTCAATCGTTAGATCGAGCGCAACAGTTTTTGACCCTTGTTGGTTTACTCGCCACGTTAATTGCTGCCATTGCCGTGGTCTTGGGCGCACGACAGTTTCGCCAACGTCATCTCGTGGGCGTGGCAGTGATGCGCTGTCTTGGGGCTACCCAAAGGGTCATCGCTCAATTGTTTTTATTTGAGTTTTTCGTTGTTGGTTTAATGGGTTCTGTCGTGGGGATATCCATTGGTTTAGGCGCCAATTGGCTCTTGCTCAATACATTGAGCGGTTTGATAGGCGTGTCTTTCCCATTACCAAGCGCGTTGGTGATGCTTCAGGCCTTGGGACTCGGCATATTTTTGCTGTTGATATTGGCTTGGCCAAGTCTGAACGACTTGAACCGCAGAACACCTGTTCAGATGATGCGAGTCAAATCGGGTATTTTGCCGGCGGATCCGATCCGTCGTTATTTACCCGCCTGCGCGGGATTGATAGTCTTTTTATGTTGGGTTGCACAGGACATTAAGCTGGGGTTGTTAATGGCAGTCGGCTTTGCGATCGCGACCGCGTTTTTTTCTATCATGGGCTACGGCTCTCTCAGATTGCTTGACGTTGTGCGTGTCCGTTTTGTCACAGGGGCGAGTTTGCGCTTTGGGTTATCTTGTTTGATCCGCAGACGACATGCCACTGTCGTTCAAATGAGTGCGTTGGCGATTGGCATGATGGCAATTTTGTTGTTGATTATCATTCGAACTGATTTGCTGGAGGGCTGGCAAAGAACCATTGCGCCTGACGCACCGAATCGCTTTATGATCAATATTCAGACCGATCAGCTGGCTTCAATCAAACGTGATTTTGCGCGGCAGCAGCGCACCGATACTGAGTGGTATCCCATGATTCGCGGGCGTTTGATTCAACGCAACGGGCAACCGATCGGGTCTGCTGACTTTACTGATGCTCGAGCCAAACAACTGATTGACCGCGAATTTAACCTCTCTTATGCCACGCAACTGCCGCAAGAAGCTCAATTGACGCGCGGTCGCGCACTGGATATTGGTGAACCCGAGGTTTCCCTTGAGGCTGGCTTGGCTACCACGTTGGGGCTTGCGATCGACGATCGTCTTGTGTTTGACGTGGCAGGCAGGCTGGTCAATGTGAAAGTGACTAGTATCCGCAAAGTGAACTGGGATTCAATGAAACCGAATTTCTTCGCAATCACGACACCCAGGGCGCTGGAAGGCCAGCCGCAAACGTGGATGACGGCATTCCAACTCAAGCCCGGCGAGACGCCTTGGCTGCAGTCGTTGGTGCGCACCTATCCGAACATCACTTTGTTTGATGTTGGTGCAATTTTGATCCAATTGCGCGAGGTCCTCAACAAGGTCACGGCCGCTGTGCAGGGTTTATTTGGTTTTTCTGTCGTGGCTGGCATGCTGGTGTTGGTTGTGGCTCTCTCATCGACACGAGACGAAAGAATTCGGGAGGCAGCTTTATTGCGAGCCTTTGGCGCGACGCGCGAGCAATTGGCCAGGGCGCAGCGGATCGAATTCCTTGTCACTGGATTGATTTCCGGGCTGTTGGCGGCAGCGGGAGCAAGCCTGATTGCTTGGGCGCTGGCTACGTGGGTATTTCATTTTTCAATCACGCCTTCTGTCACGCCTTGGCTGATCGGTAGTTTGGCCTGCGTGTTGAGTAGCTGGCTGGTTGGGTCGGTGACCTTGCGCGATGTGCTGCGCTCGCCACCACTGGCAGTGTTGCGTCAATTGGCAGCTTAATCTAATGACGATCTCGCCAGCCAAACCATCCTCGTTAGTCTTAAGCCTCAAAACGGCTGATCTAATGCCTGGCTTTACCCACGCCAGCGGCTCAACGATTGATATATTTTTTGATCAAACCAAGCTTAAAGCACCCAGTGTTGATTGGTTTGATCCCACCCATAGTAGCTTGGCGGCTCATCCTGTGTCGCAAGGCGGGCGTAATGCTGCTTGGTTTGTATCGGTTGAAGGGGTCAATGCTGTTCTCAGGCAATATCGTCGGGGGGGGTGGGCGGCCAAGCTATCCAAGCACGATTACCTGTGGATTGGGCTGCAAAACACCCGAGCCTACCAAGAATTGGGCTTGTTACATCAGCTCTATGTGCAAGGGCTGAGAGTCCCTCGCCCGTTGGCGATGGCTGTGTGGCATCGTGGCTTGTTTTATCAAGCTGCCATGCTGACCGAACGAATTCCGGGGGCTCGGCCAATCAGTGACGCTGCTAGCCCGAAAGTTTGGGGGCGGGCGGGGCAAGTGATTGCGCAGATGCATCGACTCGGGGTGTATCACGCTGACTTGAATGTCTTCAATATTTTGGTCGACCAACACGACGAGGTTTGGTTGATTGATTTCGATCGGTGTTGGCAAGGTCGCCCGAGCGAAGCGGCGCGGTTGTCGAATCTCGCTCGGTTGAAGCGGTCAGTTCTTAAGGTCAATCGTGTCTTAATCGACGATTGTTACCATGCATTAGTGATCGGTTACGATTCCAGCCTTAAAGCGGGGGAAATTTGATATGTTTTCGCAACAAGAGTTAAAGCAACAGGCTGCAGATGCCGCATTAGCATTGGTTTTGCCCATGCTCGATACACAATCTGTGATCGGGATAGGGACTGGTTCGACAGCAGATCTGTTTATTGACGCTCTCGTTAAACACGCAGACCAGTTCTACGCGGCAGTCGCCAGTTCTGAAAGAAGTGCTAAACGACTGATTGCTGGTGGCGTTCGCGTGCTGGATTTAAACGCGGTCAGCGCCATGCCAGTCTATGTGGATGGTGCTGACGAGATCAACCACCACTTAGAAATGGTCAAGGGTGGGGGCGGGGCACTTACCCGTGAGAAAATAGTCGCATCGGTTGCAGAGAAGTTTATCTGTATCGCAGATGGCTCTAAGTTGGTGCATCAGCTTGGGCAATTTCCTTTGCCAGTCGAAGTGATCCCGATGGCGCGTGCGTCCGTGTCACGAGCACTGGTTTTGATGGGGGGTCAACCTATCCCCAGAACTGGTTTCGTCACCGACAATGGTCACGAAATTCTTGATGTCCATCATTTGCCAATCGTTGACGCAAAGCTGATCGAAACCGCGATCAACAATATCCCTGGCGTCGTTTGCAACGGATTGTTCGCCTTAAAAGGGGCTGATATTGCCCTATTAGCCACAAATGACAAGGGCATTTATCGAATCGGCTAATGACTTGCCCTAAGTCGTCATGTTGTGTCATGAAAGTGACATAACATACACTTAACATGCAATGCAAAGATAACTAAGATGAGTTTCGAGTCGAGGTTCACTTGACTCGACCGATTTTTTTGATACAGGCCAGACATGACTGAGCACACACTGAAGCAGTTTGACATTGAAATCGAGCGCGTTCGCACTATGCTGCTCCAGATGGGCGGGTTAGTTGAATCCATGGTGGCAGACGCCATTGGTGTGCTCTCGACGGGCGATCTAACCATTATTGAGCGTATCAAGGCTCGCGAAAAGGAAGTGAATAAGCTTGAAATCGAGATTGACGAACGCGTCACCGGCACGATGGTCAGAAATCAGCCAACCGCCGTCGATTTGCGCATGTTGCTGTCGATCATGAAAATGCTCACCGACATGGAGCGCTCAGGGGACGAAGCAGAAAAGATTGCTGCTGCGGCAAAACGTATCCACACTGATACGCAGGCATTTCTGCCTGCTGTTGAGCTTTTGCACATGACGAATTGTGTGATTTCGATGCTCAATCAAACGATGGATGCTTTCGCTCGGCATGACGCAGTGCTCGCGGCAAAAGTCGTTCGCAGCGATAAAGAAGTCGATCGTGAGTGGAAGGCAACCCTTCTCAAGCTGATCGATGCCATGATGGCAGATCCCAGAACCATCGCTCGCGCCATCGACTTGATGTTTATCGCCCGCTCAATTGAGCGTATTGGTGACCACAGCAAAAATATGGCAGAGCGCATCATTTATATGATTCATGGCGATGATGTACGTCATCGAGGCGTCAAATTTGCGGAAGCCCTTGTCACCGCGAAAGGCGACACACCTGCCCAGCCGTAGACGCTAGCTGGCGACGTAGCCCTGCGCTTCGACGTCGCCATCTTCAAATAAGTATTTCTGCATTTGCTCTTTCAGGTACTTTCTGGCACGAGCGTCGGCGAGGTTCAGCCGATTCTCGTTGACGAGGCGAGTCTGAACATCCATCCAGTTCTGCCACGCTTCTTTCGAAATTTGTTGCCATATTTTTGTCCCCATGTCACCAGGATAGGGAGGCAAATCAAGACCAGGCAATTCTTTTTTCAGTTTCAGACAATTGACGGTACGGCTCATCGTTGTTTCCTTTAATACGGCGCTGACAGCTTGCAAAACATGCGTGTGATGTCTTAGAGACGTTTGATAAAAATCAGGCTGTTTCGTGACCGATTGTAGTGTGCTTGTTTTTCTTTGGGCAGATCTGTCACACCGCCTTGAACAAACCCACGTTTAATAAACCAGTGTGAAGTCCTGGTGGTCAGCACGAAGAGCCGTTTGGCACCATGCCCACGAGCGCGAGATTCCATATGCCTGAGCAAAATTTCACCTTCACCTGTGCCTTGCCACTCGGGATGCACAATCAGGCAGCCCATTTCTGCCATCTGATCCGCAGCAAACGAATGCAGGGTGGCACAGCCATAGATGACGCCGTCGTGCTCTAACACGGTAAAGTTTTCCACATCGCGCTCAATCACGGCCCGGCCGCGCTTGACCAAGGTGCCGTCCTCTTCGAGCGGTTCGATCAGTTGCAGGATAGCGCCCACATCATCAATGGTGGCTGGCCGCAAATCGTCGAGCGTGTCTTCGACAACCATGGTGCCAACCCCGTCGTGGGTAAAAATTTCAAGTAAAACGACGCCATCCGTATTAAACGGCACCAAGTGGGCGCGCGTGACGCCACGCTTGACGGCCTTTGAGGCGTATTGCAGGTAAAAGGCGGTATCTTCATCAAGATCGCCCGCTGCAAGCAGCGCATCCGCGTCCAGCCGGGCCAGCTCGGTACTGACATTGCCGTCCGTACCAACCACCCCAGGGCCTTGCGTCAGAAAAATGAGCTTCTCAGCCCGCAACGCGGTCGCGACGCTGGTGGCGAGCTCTTCCATCGCAAGGTTAAACGCCTCACCGGTGGGTGAAAAGCCCAGCGGAGACAGCAACACAATCGAGCCGCGTTCAATGGCGAATTTGAGTGCTTCAACGTCGATTTTTCTGACCTGACCGGTGTGCCGATAATCGACGCCGTCAATGATACCCGTCGGCCTGGCAGTAACGAAATTGCCAGAAATCACTCTGATCTGGGCATGAGACATGGGCGTGTTGGGCAAACCTTGGCTGAAGGCCGCTTCGATATCCAAGCGAATTTCGCCAGCCGCTTCTTTTGCGCATTCGAGCGCAGCGGTATCCATTGGCTCGCGGCCTCGACCAAACTGTTGTTCGAAACCTTTCAGGCGAAGCTGTTCGTTGACTTGAGGGCGAGAACCATGCACCAAAACGAGCTTGATGCCCAGTGCAGATAGTAGTGACAAATCTTCGATCAGATTATTGAGAGCATTGGCTTGAACCAGTTCGCCACCGAATGCGACGACAAAGGTCTTACCGCGAAACGCGTGAACATAGGGCGCAACCTCTCGAAACCATCGAACGAATTGAGCTGGTGAAAACTCAGTGGCTTCTTGCGCGGATAGGGTTTCGACTTCTTCGAGAGGGGGTGTTGTCACGGATTGTTTTGTCTCAAAAGTGGTGAATAGAAAATATGATGTTGCGGGATTTTATAATGCGTTCAACTTTTGACAGGAATATATGCCCGAAACTCTGCTGTCATCCGAATTCACACCGCAAAGCGTTGTCAATTCCCCACGCCAAGTCCCTACCATCGAATACCCCGAGGATCTCCCTGTCAGCGCTCGCCGGGTTGAAATCGCACACGCGATTGGCGAACACCAAGTCGTTATTCTGAGCGGCGAGACGGGTTCGGGTAAAACGACTCAGCTACCAAAGATATGTTTAGCGCTTGGCAGAGGGCTGAACAAAATGATCGCCCATACGCAGCCCAGAAGGTTGGCAGCGAGTTCAGTAGCCAAGAGAATCGCGCAAGAGCTCAAGAGTGAGTTGGGCGACTGGGTGGGCTATCAGATTCGTTTTCAAGATAAGAGCAGCAAAGCGACCGCCATCAAATTGATGACTGATGGGATTTTGCTGGCTGAGTCACAACGCGATCCATTACTCAGTCGCTATGACACCATCATCATTGACGAAGCGCACGAGCGCAGTCTGAATATCGACTTTTTGCTCGGTTACCTGCAGCAGCTTCTGCCTCGGCGCCCCGATCTCAAAGTCATCATTACGTCCGCCACGATCGATGCCACTCGTTTTGCTCAACACTTCGCCAATGCCAACGGTGATCCCGCCCCGGTGATCCATGTTTCTGGTCGGCTATACCCGGTGGATATTCGGTATCGCCCCATCAAACCTGAGGTTGACCAAGAGGATGAACCGCAGCGCGCGGCATCAGGCAATACTGCGTCGCAGCCAGTTTCTATTCGAGACGAAGAAAAAGAACTGCTTAACGCGCTGGTCGATGCGGTGGATGAATGCACACGCACTGGCGCTGGGGATATCCTCGTCTTTCTGCCGGGTGAACGCGAAATCCGAGAGGCGGCACAGGCACTTCGCAAAACTCAGCAAACGACGACTCAAATTCTGCCCTTATATGCGCGGCTCTCACAAGAAGAGCAAGAGCAGATTTTCAAGCCGAAAACAAATGCGCGTCGCGTTGTCTTGGCGACCAATGTTGCTGAGACCTCACTGACAGTTCCGGGTATACGGTTCGTGATTGACAGCGGTTTGGCCAGAGTTAAACGTTACTCCTGGCGAAATAAGGTGGAGCAATTAAGAATTGAGCCGGTGAGTCAAGCCTCTGCCAACCAACGGGCAGGGCGCTGCGGCAGATTAGGGCCGGGGATTTGTATTCGTCTCTATGACGAACTGGATTTCAAACAACGTGATGCGTTTACTGACCCAGAAATTCTTCGCGCATCGCTCGCAAGCGTTATTTTGCGGATGAAATCTCTGGGTTGGGATGAGATCGAACAGTTCCCTTTTGTCGATCCACCTACCGGTAGGGCCATTGCCGATGGTTATCATCTATTGCAAGAGCTGGGCGCACTGCGACAGGACATTGAGCATGGCGGCGCGTTGACGGCCACGGGCAAAGCGTTGGCAAAGTTGCCGCTTGATCCTCGCATCGGCCGAATGATTTTGGCGGCCAGGGATCAAGATTGCATGACAGAAATGCTCGTGGTCGCAGCGGCTTTATCCGTGCAGGATCCTCGTGATCGACCCATGCAGGCAAGAGAGCTCGCTGATCAAGCACACAGTAAGTTTTCAGACGATAAATCCGAGTTTTTGGGATATCTCAAGCTCTGGTCCTGGTACCAGGAGCAATTAACGCAAAAAATGCCGCAACGAAAACTCGTCGCGTTATTGCGCCAGCTTTTTTTGTCGCCCATGCGCATGCGTGAGTGGGTCGATATCCACCACCAGCTCAAAACCTTGATTGACGAGCACGGCTGGCGGCTTAACCAAACGCAGGCGACCTACGATCAGTTGCACCTCGCCTTGCTGACGGGGTTGCTCGGTAACCTCGGTTTGAAATCTGAGGAAGGTAATCAGTATCTTGGGGCTCGGGATATTAAGTTCGTGATTAATCCGGGGTCTAAACTGGCCAAAAAAGCGGGCAAATGGATCATGGCCGCCGAAATCATGGATACCGGTAAGCTCTATGCGCGCTGTGTCGCGAAAATCGATCCACTCTGGATTGAACGCTGCGCCAAACACTTATTACGCAAAAGCTGGTTTGATCCCCGTTGGGAGAAAAAGCTCGGGCAAGTCGTGGCCAACGAAAAAGCGACGCTGTATGGTTTGAACGTGTATTCAGGTCGACGCATTCATTACGGCCCAATCGACCCAAAACAGGCACGCGAGATTTTTATCTTACAGGGCTTGGTCCCTGGTGAAATCAATTCGTCGCTGCCGTTTATTGCGAAAAATCGTCAATTGATCGAGCAGATCGAAAAACTCGAGCATCAGTCTCGCCGCCCAGATATTTTGGTCGATGATAGTTTGATCAAGGCCTTTTACGAAGCGGCACTGCCTGAGGGTATCCATCAAACCGCGACGCTTGAGCACTGGTACAAAGGTTTGACTAAGGAAGCCGCGTCAACCTTGCTACTGACGCGAGAAGCTCTGATGCGTCATGAGGCGGCAGGTGTCACGACTGACGTCTTTCCCAAGGTGTTGCGCTGGCAAGGCGTTGATTTGTCTGTGGATTATCACTTTGAGCCGGGGTCTCCCAAAGACGGCGTCACATTGACCGTGCCTCTGTTCTTTTTAAATAAAGTCGAGGCAGACCGCTGTGAGTGGCTAGTGCCAGGTATGTTGAAAGAAAAGGTGCATCTGCTGCTGAAGTCTTTACCTCAGAAAATTCGCCGTCATTGTGTCCCTTTGCCCGATTATGCCGCTGGCTTTTACGAACGCTGGTTTGATCGACTGGGTGATCCCGGTTGCACGCTGATTGACGCACTGATCTGCGATATGTCCGAGCAACTCGGTATCCGCCCTGTTGTCGCTGACTTCAAGGTCGAGACACTACCCGCCCATCTGTTCATGTCCTTTCGGGTGATTGACGAACACGGTCGGATGTTGTCGGCAGGACGTAACTTGGCGCAAATTCGGGCAGACCTTGGCAAACAGGCCCAGACAAGTTTCACGAAAATGGTGACGAGTGACCAACAGATAGCGCAAGCGATCGCCCACGAAAATATTACTGCCTGGGGCTTCGGTACCCTGCCCGAACTGCTTGAAATAAAAAAGAAGTCGCAAACCGTGATTGGTTATCCGGCGCTGGTCGATCAAGGTGCTGAATGCACCATCGACGTTTTTGAAGATCCTCAAACAGCAGCCTGTGCGCACCGCAAAGGCTTGCTTCGGTTGTTTAAGCTGGGATTAAAAGAGCAAGTTAAGTTTCTTGAAAAAAACCTTCATGACCTGACGAAAATCAGTATGCTGTTTCTGCCACTCGGGACTCAAGAACAACTTCGAGACCAGTTGATTGATCGCGCGATTGATTTGACCTGTCTCATTGATCCTTTGCCGACCGATGAGCAGGCGTTTGAGCAGAGAAAGGTCGAAGGTAAAGCGAAAATAGGCTTGTTGGCACAAGAAGTAGCTCGTTTAGCAGGCACTGTGCTCGATGCGTACGCGTCGCTCATGCGCAAATTACCGCAGGCAAAAGCCTATCCGGCCACCTACAAGGATATACATCAGCAAATTCAAGCCTTGGTGAATAAAGATTTTGTGACCAATATTCCCTATGCACAACTGACACACGTCCCGCGGTATTTGAAAGCAGCCCTCAGTCGACTTGATAAGTTACGAAACGATCCCGCCAGAGATAGCAAACTGATGTCCGAGATGGCGCCCTTGGTGTCACAATATGTGCGCGCCAGATCGGCGCTCAAGGGCGCGAGCGACCCTGCGCTAGATGAGTTCAGGTGGTTGCTCGAAGAGTTGCGTGTCGCGCTGTTCGCCCAAGAGCTGCGAACCCCGATGCCCGTTTCAGTCAAGAGACTTGAAAAAGCTTGGGCTGCGATGCAACGTTAACGTCGTTTTAGGCAACGATAAATAAAATAATCGCCAAGGCAATCAAACCGAACTTGGTTGCTTTGTAAAGCGGCCGGTTTGCTTTCTTAAACGCTCTACGCTTTTGGTCTATGACCCAGTGCCAGTGCGTTAACTTGTTAATGAACCCGGTCTGATCGGTTTCTGCGTTAGGCGAGCTAGCGGCCGACATCATCACTCGTCCAAACCAATGGTTAAACGCGCTTGCCCAGCCCCATTTGAGCGGGCGTTCGACGTCACAGAACAGGATAATGCGGTTTTTATCGGTGCGGTTGTATGCTTCATGGATATAAGTTTCGTCAAAAATGACGCCCAAACCGTCTCTCCAGCTGTGCCGAATACCATCAACATCGATATAGCACTTGTCATCGTTGGGCGTCGCCAAGCCTAAGTGGTAACGCAAAGACCCAGCATATGGGTCGCGATGCGGATTCAGTTGCCCACCAGGGGGAAGTTCAGCAAACATGGCCGCTTTAACGCTTGGGATTCGGTTCAGCAACTCGACCGTTTTGGGGCACAGCGCCTCGGCTGAGGGATGTTTTGCGTCATACCATTTGAGATAGAACCGCTTCCAGCCGTATTTAAAAAAAGAATTGAAGCCAATGTCATTGTGTAACTCAGGTGCTTTGATTTCACGCAATTGCGCCAAATGCAGCGCTTCGTCGCGGATGGTTTCCCAGTTATCTTCAAGTAGTTTCAGTTCACTCAGGGTTTGAACGGGGATGTAAGGCGTTGTGGCGACTTTAGAGGTGAGCACCATGAAAGCATTCAAAGGCGCCAGCAAAATTGAGTGGTCAAGCAGTTGCCTGCCCAAGGGCAGCCTCACGTAGCCACGAAAATGTGCAAATAAGACTGAACCTAACCAGGCACAAAGTACCACCCATTTCATATTTTCATCCTCTCGAACCGCCGTTATGACGTCTTAAAAATCCTTGCGTCTGGCCACCTGCAAATGGGTACAATTCTCAGATGCCTGAAACTCCCACCAGCTCTTGTTTTGTCCATTTACGCGTCCACTCCGAGTTTTCGGTGGTGGATGGGACCGTTCGCCTGCCTGATTTGATCGCCAAAGCGGTTGCTTTTAACCAACCGGCAATTGCTTTAACCGATCTGACCAACCTTTTCGGCTTGATCAAGTTTTATAAAGCCGCTCGCGGGGCGGGGATTAAGCCGCTTGCCGGTTGCGATATGTGGGTAACGAACGATCAAGATCGCGACAAACCTAGTCGTATTCTACTTCTGGTTGCCAACCATCAGGGTTATTTAAAGCTATGTGAGCTTTTAACGCAGGCCTGGTTGACCAATGCGTATCGTGGCAAGGGTGAGATCCGACGCGAATGGCTCAACGACTGCGAAGGGTTGATTGCACTATCCGGGGCTTCTTCAGGGGATATTGGTCAAGCATTACTCAACGGGCAGCAAGAATTGGCGAGAGCCCTTGCCCGTGAGTGGGCACGGTGCTTTCCAAACGCCTTTTACATTGAGTTGCAGCGCCGTGGATCCGACGTCGACGAGACCTATGTGCAGGCAGCGCTTGGCTTGGCGAGTGATTGTGGTTTGCCTGTTGTTGCCACACACCCTGTGCAGTTTCTCGAAAAAGATGAGTTCAGGGCGCATGAAGCCAGGGTTTGTATTGCAGAAGGCCAGATTCTGACCGATCCGCGTCGCCCCAAGGCTTTTACCGAAGATCAATATTTGTTATCCAGCGAAGAGATGGTTGAGCGCTTCTCTGATATTCCCTCCGCGCTTGCTAATACGATCGCCATCGCCAAGCGGTGCAACCTGACCTTAGAGCTGGGTCGGCCCCGTTTGCCAGATTTTCCGACGCCAGAGGGCGTTTCGCTGGATGATTACTTGTTTCAATTGTCTGAGGCGGGTCTCACCAAGCGCATGGCGCAACTTTATCCAGACCCGATCGAGCGTGAAAAGCAATATCCAACGTATTCCGCCCGCTTGACGCTTGAGTGCAAGACCATCGTCCAAATGGGTTTCCCTGGCTATTTTCTGATTGTTCAGGATTTTATTAACTGGGGTAAAAACAATGGGGTACCCGTGGGTCCGGGGCGCGGATCAGGGGCTGGGTCCTTGGTTGCCTATTCGTTAGGCATTACCGATCTTGATCCGATTCGTTATGACTTGCTGTTTGAGCGGTTTTTGAATCCTGAACGGGTTTCTATGCCGGATTTCGACATTGATTTTTGTCAAGATAATCGAGAACGTGTGATCGATTACGTCAAAGAGAAGTATGGTCGGGCAGCCGTGAGCCAAATTGCAACGTTCGGTACCCTCGGCGCCAAGGCTGTGGTGCGTGATGCAGGGCGTGTCTTGGATATGCCCTATATGCTTTGCGATGGCTTATCCAAATTGATTCAACAGAATCCAGCTGATCCTTGGACACTTGACCGCGCGTTAAATGAAGAGCCACAGTTTCGTGAACGCTATGAAAACGAAGAAGAAGTCAAAGCGCTTGTTGACCTTGCTAAACCGCTTGAAGGCCTGACACGCAACGTCGGGATGCATGCGGGCGGGGTGTTGATTGCGCCTGGCAAACTGACGGATTTTTGCCCCTTGTATTGTCAGCCAGGGGCAGAGGGCAGCGCTGTTTCTCAGTTTGACAAAGATGACGTTGAAGCAGTCGGATTGGTCAAATTCGACTTTCTCGGTCTGAGGAACCTGACGATTCTCGATTGGGCTGTCCGTTTTGTTCGCAAGTTCAATCCCAAGCTCGCAGATTTTGACATTATGTCGTTGTCGCTGGACGACCCTGCCAGTTACAAGTTGCTTTGCGATGCAAACACGACAGCCGTGTTTCAGCTCGAATCCCACGGGATGAAAGGCTTGTTGAAAAAGCTCAAACCTAATACGTTTGAGGATATTGTTGCGGTGCTTGCTCTGTTTAGACCGGGTCCGCTTGAGTCAGGGATGGTCGACGATTTCGTCAATCGTAAGCACGGTCGTGCAACCGTCGATTATTTTCATCCAGATCTTGAACAGACACTGAAAAGTACTTATGGCGTCATTGTCTATCAAGAGCAGGTGATGCTGATTTCACAGATTATTGGTGGTTACTCGCTTGGCGGCGCTGATTTGCTTCGCCGGGCTATGGGTAAGAAAAAGCCGGAAGAGATGGCCGCTCACCGTGAGTTATTTGAGCAAGGGGCAGCGAAAAAGGGCTACGACACCCAGATGGCTGTGCGACTGTTCGACCTCATGGAGCTCTTCGCAGGGTACGGTTTTAACAAATCTCACTCAGCTGCGTATGCGCTCATCGCCTACCAGACTGCTTGGTTGAAAGCTCACCATCCAGCCGAGTTTTTTGCAGCGACCTTGTCCTCGGATATGGACGATACCGGGAAGGTGCAGATTTTCTGGCGTGATTGTCTAGCGAACAACGTTGAAGTATTACCGCCAGATATCAATGCGTCTGGTTATCGGTTTGAGCCTGTGTTTGACACCTATAGTGCTCAGGGTTTACCGCCACGAACCATTCGCTATGGTCTGGGGGCGATCAAGGGGTCGGGTCAGGCGGCGATCGAAGCGATTATCTTGGCGCGTCAGTCTGGTCCATTCCAGTCACTGTTCGATTTTTGCAGACGCATCAATCGCCAAGCCGTTAACCGTCGTTGCATTGAGGCAATGATTCGTGCCGGGGCTTTTGATTTGATTGAGCCGAATCGTGCTGCGCTGATTGAATCCTTAGCAACAGCAATGGACGCCGCAGAGCAATTTGAGCGAAGCGCCAATCAGGTATCGTTGTTTGGAGACGATAGCGGCGAGGTCGTTGCCATGGAACTCGCCCGAGTCCCCGCGTGGGATTTAAAAGACAAACTCACTGCAGAGAAGCTTGCGCTTGGTTTCTTTTTTAGCGGTCATCTTTTTGATATCTGGAAAAAAGAAGTTCGAACCTTAGTCCCTCGACCGATTTCACGCTTAGAACCTTCGCGTGACAAGCAGTGGGTGGCAGGTGTGATTTCCAGCATCCAGACTCGGATGTCCAAGAACGGCAAAAAAATGTCTACCATTGTGCTCGACGATGGCAGTGACCAACAAGAGATGACGGTTTATTCAGAGCTTTTTGACGAACACAAGCATCGCCTCAAAGAAGATCACCTCATGATGGCACAAGTCAAGGTCAGCCAGGATCATGAAGGCAATTTACGAATCATCGTCGATAGCATTTACGATTTGCAACTGGCTCGAGAGGCTCGCGCTCGTGTGCTGCGCATTCGCTTGAATGGAAACGCAGACGCAAAAAAACTTAAATCTTTGCTCGATCCTCACCGTGCAACCCAAGATAACGCAGGCACTGGCACGCCCGTTGAAATCGTCTATGAAACAAAGCAGGCCCAGTGTACGATCCGGCTCGGAGACTCTTGGCGAGTGCGCTTGCCCGACTCTCTGGTCGAGCAACTCACTCACTGGACTTCACCTTCGGATGTGCAGGTAACTTATTGATGCAGGCGAACAAGACGTTAAGAATTGTCCATTCTGAAGCAGCAACTAGCTTTGGTGGTCAAGAGCATCGTATTTACAAAGAGATGATAGCCATGCGTGACCGTGGTCATTACCTCGAAGCGATCTGTCAACCCGACGCAGAATTAACGCAGAAGCTGAGAGACGCTGGTTTTGTCGTCCACACCCTGTACATGGACGGTCTGGTCAACATCCTCAAAGGCGTGATTCAGCTCACACGAATTTTGCGCAAAGGTCGTTTCGACGTGCTGAATACCCATAGTCGACAAGATACGCTCATCGCTGCGGCGGCAGGGCGTTTGGCCAAAATCCCGCTGATCGTTCGCACCAGACATTTGGCGAGCAAGATTGGCTCACTGCTCACCTATACCTGGTTGCCGCACCGAATTTCAACCGTCAGCGAATACGTCCGCCGCCAAGTCATTGCGCGCGGCGTGTCGAGCGACTTGGTTGAGACAATTTACACTGGTGTGGTGTTGACCCCGCCCGTTGAAAAATCGACGCTGAGAAGCGAACTTGGCTTATCAGCCGAAGACACCGTCGTCGGTTGTGTCGCCGTCATGCGACCGAATAAAGGGCATGCGTATTTGCTGGATGCCATCGAGCCAATTCTGCATGCACAAAGGACGGTTCATTTGGTGCTCGTCGGTGGCGGTTCACCGTTAATCGAAGCACTGCAGGCGCGGGTACAAACCGCAGGCCTAGCTCAACAGGTGCACTTTCTCGGGACTCGCAAAGACGTACCGAATTTGTTGGCAGGTTTTGATTTCTTCGCCTTAGCGACCCAACAAGAGGCGTTGGGTACCGTATTCGTTGAAGCCGCATCGAGTGGCTTGGCGGTGATTGGTACCGATGTCGGGGGCGTACGAGAAATGATGATCCCAGGCGTGACGGGATTACTCGTGCCGCCTAAAGATACAAACGCCTTACGGTTAGCCATCCAAACCTTAGTTGATCATCCTGATGTTCGCGTGCGCATGGGTCAAATCGGCTTCGAGCGCATCTGGACTGACGGGATTTTCACGACCGAGCGCCTTGGCGAACGCACCGAAGAGGTATACGTTAAGTGGTTGCAGGATTTGGGTCATCTAACCTGCACTGGGCCCGCCAACTCATGAGCCAAGCGTTTTGTGTGCCCGTCTTGATGTACCACCATGTCTCACCGAGTGCGGGCATGATTACCACGTCGCCCGCCAACTTCGAACGTCAAATCAGCTGTTTGGCGCGATCGGGTTATCGCAGCCTGACGTGTGACGAATTTGCGAGTTTTTTGCAAGGCAAGCCGGTTCCGAAAAAGTCCATCTTGATTACCTTCGACGACGGTTATCTTGATAACTACGTGTACGCCTACCCGGTGCTCAAGAAATACGGCATGTCCGCCGTGTTATTCGTGATTACTGGTTTGATCGGTGAGGGCCCTTGCAGACCTCATCTGGGCAGTGGCTCAGCGTTGCCAGATACCCCGACACACAAAACGGCAAAAGCGTTGATGTTCTCAGACCGTAAGGATGAGGTCATGCTGCGTTGGAGCGAAGTTGAACTCATGCGGCAGACAGGTAGTTTCGAGTTCCATAGCCATACGCATACACATGAGCGTTGGGATTTGTTGCTACCTGATGCAGAGAGTAAAAATGCAAAAATGATGGAGGATCTTGCTCAGTCGCGCCGCGTGTTGCAAGAAAGACTCGGATCAGTGTCAGATCATTTATGCTGGCCACAAGGGTATTTTGATCAAGATTATGTCGCCTTGGCGAAAGAGGCTGGTTTTAAACATCTCTACACGACCGATGCGTATGGTCAGAACGTCGCCGGCCAGGATACGGCCCATATCTACCGGTTCGCTGTCAGAAACAGAGGTTTTCTCTGGATTGCACAACGCATTTGGCTTGCTGCGCATCCTTTCTGGGGCCCTCTCTACAACAAATGGAAGTTATGGAAGCGAGCACGCCGCAACAAAGCTTAGGACTGTCGGTGATCATTATCACCAAGAACGAGGCACGCCATATTGAAGCGTGCTTAGCCTCGGTCGCCTTTGCTGATGAGGTGATTGTGCTTGATTCTGGCAGCACCGATGGCACGATTGATATAGCGAAGCGCTGCGGCGCTCAGGTCCATGTTGTCGCAGACTGGCCAGGTTTTGGGCCACAAAAAAATCGCGCACTGGATTTGGCTAACCATGCTTGGGTGTTGTCCATTGACGCAGACGAGCGCGTGACCGAAGCGCTCGAGCACGAAATCGTCGCGGTGTTGTTGAACCCCATCGAGTCGGCCTACCAGATACCAAGATTATCTGAATTTTGTGGGCAGGCGATTCGCCACAGCGGCTGGTGGCCTGATCATGTCTTGCGGTTGTTCAAAAGGGAAAGCGCAAGATTTTCTGATGTTCCAGTGCATGAAAAGGTTGTCACAAAAGATCGTGTCGGGACACTGAAGGCCTCTTTGCTACATTTTCCGTACCCCGATCTCGATGCGTTGATTCTCAAAATCAATCGCTATTCGAGCGATGCAGCAACCATGATGGCAAACAAAGGCAAGCGCACCAGTGTTTTCGGTGCTTTAGGGCACGCTTTCTGGACGTTTATTCGAATTTATTTTTTGAGACGTGGGTTCTTAGACGGACGATATGGGCTTGTGCTTGCCGTGACCGCTGCGTCCGGTAGTTTTTATCGGTATGCCAAATTGATGCTGATCAACGATCACCGCTCAACGCATGACCAGCGCAACAAGCGAGACAAGCGTTGAAAATTCTGTACACCAATTTTCATCCCCGCAATGGCGGCGGTCACGTGACTTACCTCATGAATCTGATGCGGGGACTGGCGGGGCACAATGAAATCACCTTGGCCACGCCGGCATCGAGTCGGTTGTATCGTTATGCGGCCGATATTCCTGCCGTTAATCGGGTAGATTTGTCGTTCCCTGGGCGCGTTACCGAGCTTGCTGGGCCCTGTAAAGTGTTGCGACGCCTGATCAAACATCATCGCTTTGACGTCATTCATGTCAATGGTTCAAGTGATCACAAACTAGTGATGCTGGCGACGATTGGGTTGTCGCCCAAACCACGTATTGTTTTGACCAAGCATAACGATCATCCCATCAACAGTATTGGCAACTGGATTCGAGCCATGCTCGCCACCCATGCGGCAATTGGCGTCAGTGATTTCATTTCTGCATTGTTATTGAAATCGCCTTACCGGCGGCATCGAATCGTGACGGTTCGACATGGTATCGACACTGATTACTTCACGCCAGTGACTGAAACCGAATACCAGGCTTTACGTGTGAAACATCTTGGCTCACCGTTGCCTGACAAAATAGTGTTGGGTAGTTCAGGTGGCACAGATGATGACAAGGGGTGGTTGGATCTCGCTGGCGCATTGATTCTATTGGATCCAGCGGTACGTGATCGCTTTCACGTAGTGGTGATCGGTGACCCACCCTCGGCAGATCAAGTTGCTCGGCTTGACGCGATCGGTGTTCGTCACCAGTTTTCGTTTCCAGGTTTAATCGATGACGTCCGTCCGGTGCTGGCAGCCTGTGACGTGGGCTTCGTTCTTTCTTATCGTGAAGCCTTATCCTTTGCTTGTCGCGAACTCATGGCGCAGGGTTTACCTGTCATGATCACTCGGGTGGGTGGGTTACCTGAAAACCTGACCGATCACGAAGAGGGATGGATTGTGCCGGTTCGCGATGCCAGCGCGATTGCTGAGGTCCTCAACGCCATCGCGAAAGAGCCGCAAGTGCTGAAAACCTTTGGGCAAAGCGCCCGAGTCAAAGCGCTCACCACCTTCAATTTGCGGCAATTTGTGACTGAAACGCTGGCCGTTTATCAAGCGGGAGACAAATAAGATGAGCACCACGACTTGTTCTCGTTTGAAACCGATTCCTGTTTTGATGTACCACCAAATCACGATACCTGCACCGCGAGGTACGCGATTTCGTAGTTTGACCGTTCATCCTAAAAGTTTTGAACGCCAAATGACTTGGTTATCAAGACTGGGTTACCAAGGGCTAAGTATGCAAGACTTGATGCCCTACCTTTCTGGTGAACGTCACGGAAAGGTGTTTGGGATCACCTTTGACGATGGCTATCGCAATGTGTTGATCAACGCTTTGCCCGTATTGCAAAAACTCGGGTTTTCATCAACCAATTATTTCGTCGCAAACGAGTTTGGGGGTTCTAATCGATGGGATCTATCGAAGAATGTTCCTGCCGCTGATCTGATGACTGCCGATGAAATTCGGCGTTGGGCGCGTAGCGGTCAAGAAGTGGGGTCTCACACCTTAGATCACGTCCACTTGACTGATATCTCAGACGATCAAGCGGTCTTTCAAATGGTCGAATCAAAGCGGATACTAGAAAGCACGATCGATCAAGCAGTGACCGCCTTCTGTTATCCCTATGGAGACCATCGGCCTGCACATGCAAACATGGCGCTTGCCGCGGGCTATACGAATGCGACCACGACAGAACGTGGATTAGCGCATGTTGGTGGTGATGCTTTTGAAATTAATCGGGTGGGTATTTGGCGCCAGACGCATTTGATTCGTTTTTTTCAGAAAGTGCTCACGCTTCACGAGGACAGGCGCGGTGCATAAGCCCTTGCGCATTGCTTTTTTGGTCGATCGTTTCGGTCGCCGATTTGGCGGGGCAGAGGCGTACAGCGTCGATTTAGTGACGCATTTATTGCGTCGCTCTCATGATGTGACGGTTATTGCACACGAGTTTGATCATCAGTTGCCTGTTCACGAGGTCAAAATTTTAGGGCCGCGCTGGTGGCCTAGCTGGCTTCGCGTATGGCACTTTGCGATACAAGCAGCTCGGTTAACTCGTCAGGGCTTTGATATCGTGCACTCAAATATGGATGGTCCGGCCGGGCAAATACAGGTGATGCATGTGAGTCCGGTCCGTTTTCGGCGCTTAAATGGGCGTGGCAAATGGGCGAAGATCCTGCACTGGTGTAGCCCTCGAAATGCAGTTTATTTTTGGCTTGAAGGGGCTCGCATGACGCATCAAGCGGGCCGACAGGTCGTTGCCGTTGCGCCTGTCATTAAAGAGCAACTGTTAGCGGCTTATGGTGAAGATTTGCCGGTACAAGTCATCCCCCCGGGGGTCGATCCAGTCCGTGTTGACCCGTTGATACGGGAGCAAACGAGAACCATGCTGGGCGTAGAGCAGCTGAATGTACTTTGTTTGCTGGTTGCGCTTAATCCATTGCGTAAAGGGCTTGAGCAATTGCTCAAAGCAGCCGAAGATTTACCCGCGCACTATAAGGTGTTGGTCGTTGGTGCTGAGCAAGAGGTGCAAGAGCGATTACGAGCGCATCCCCTGTTTACCTCGCGAAGACTGCTCTTTGTGCTGCCTACGACCAATGTTCAGCCCTACTATGCAGCTGCAGATATTTATGTACATCCAACCTTAGGCGACAGTTTTGCGATGGCACCGCTTGAGGCAATGGCAAATGGTTTACCCGTGGTCGTTAGTCACCCCAGATATTGCGGGTTTGCTCAATATGTCACACACGGTAGCGATGCATGGGTTTTAGAGCATCCAGACGACCCTGACGAAATCAAAACCGCGATTACGGCTGTCATGAGCTCTGCTGAGCTAAGAAGCACATTCATTGAACAGAGTAGGCACCTCGTCGAGTCCCTGTCGTGGGCCAACGTCACTGATCAGTACGAAGCACTGTATACAAAATCCGTCGAAACACGAGCTCAATGACGCCTGTCGTGTGTCGAGTCTGGGGCGCTATAGCCAACCACGTAACCAGTAGCCGAAGAGGCCGAAATATTCTTTGATGATGCTGCGGCTCGCCTCGAGGGTGCGAGTGTGTGGCAACCAAGGGTTAATGAGTAAGTGGTTTGACTTAACGATCTGCGGTGGAACACCACTGGGGACCGCATCAACGCCAAGTTTTTTGAAGGTAGCAATGGCACGTGGCATGTGAAGGGAAGAAGTGACCACAGCAACTTTCGACCAACCAAACTGCTGAATAATTTGCTGACTAAAAAGGGCGTTTTCGTATGTGTTTCGGCTATTGTTTTCTAGCACAATCGCGGATTCTGGGATACCTTTCTGGCGCAAGACCCTCGCCATGCCGTGCGCCTCGCTGGTCGGGCCTTCGAGCGATCCGCCAGAAACGACAATGTGGCTGGCTTTGTTTTCAAAATAAAGATCTGCCGCACGATCGATTCGATCGATTGCAGTCGACCGACTATAAGGCTCGAACCAGTTTGAGCGATTGCTTTGGGTGTTACCCCCAAGAACGACGATGACGTCCGCTTTGGGCGCTTGCGCTGGAGGCAGATAGTCCGCTTTGGCCTCCAATCGACCACCGAAATACAAGGCACTGATGGGCAACGACCAGATCAACACCCACAGTAGGCCAGCTGCAGTTAACGTCATTGCCGCTTGTTTTTTTCTCAGCAAGGCCAACACAACCGCTGTCACTAACAATAGTAGGCAGAGGTTAGGTGGATAAAGCAGCAGCGAAGGGATTTGTATGGATGTCAGCAAAGTTTGGTGAAAACAATGTTAAAGCTACCGCAAACGCTCAAGGCTCAACGCTGATTGCTCAACGACTTCATCAATAGTTGGCCAATGGTCTTGCGAACCTAGATTAATACTGGCTGGTGTCCAAGGTCGCGTCCTATTTGGATTGGTCACGCCAAAAAGCGTAATTTGAGTTGCACCTACCGCTGCGGCGACATGGGCAACGCCCGAATCGTTGCAAACAACCAACGAGGCCAATTGACTCAGCGCAGCAAAACTTCCGAGGTCTAGCGGCGGCAGCATCATTGCGCTGGGCGCGGCACGCTTGGCCGCGATCATTTCCAACGGAGGCGGGCACATGACGACTAAATGTCCCTCATTTTGTAGCGCTTCTGTCAACGCGGCGAAATGTGGCCAGACTTTGACTTGCCCGTGATGTAAACCAGTAGCGGTTGGGGCAATTAAGACAAACTTTTTAGGTGAGAGCCCGTGCGTCGATAGTAATTTCAATGCCCCAGCTTGGTGTTGGTCTGTCAAGCGAAGACACACTTGTTCAGGCAAGGCTGGCAAGTCGTTCGAGATTTCCCACCGATGTAATGCTTGTCGAGCCAACTCAAACCAGTATTGAGCAGCGTGCTGCGCAGGATTAGATTTGTCAACAGCATGCGTCAACAAAAAGCTTCTACCGTCGTCCCGGTAACCAACACTGTTTAAAGCCGCCGTGCGAAAAATAAGCGCGCTCGACAAAGAGTCTGGAAGCACGAGGGCACGTTGATAGCTCGTATGTTGCCGTGTCCAAGCACGAACGGCTTTTATATCGTGCAATAGGGTTCCGTTGATCTGACAAAACCCTTCAGCGTTGAATCCGGATAAAAGTTGTTGAGCCCAACCCCTTGCACACAAGGCATAAGGGATCTGTGCCTTTTCAAACATATCGAGGATGGGTAGGCTCATACAAACATCGCCGACCCAATTGGGCAGCCTGATGAGAACGGAAGGTAGTGTCACTGGCATGTTGGTAGATTTGCTCACTTTGTGAGAATACGACAAAGCGACGGTTATCCAAAGTAAACCCACGTAAAGTAGCCGAATCGAGAGGACTCTGCGGGTAAAATCCGCAACACTCTTGGTTTAATTTATACGGATCCTCACTTTGACCACCGCTGATTCATCACCTCCCAATTTGTCGTCGCCCACGAACAAAGACTTGTGGCGTCGCATTTACACGCGTGTGGGTTCAAATTGGAAAGGTCTCTTGTTGGCGGCATTGTTCATGGCTGGCGCTGCAGCGACTCAACCCACCTTGGCTGTCGCCATGAAACCATTGCTAGACGAAGGTTTTACTGGTGGCAAACCATCTTATATCTGGATCGTGCCGCTCACCATCGTGGGTTTGATTTTGCTAAGAGGCGTCTGTAACTTTTTCAGCGACTATTTATTGTCCTGGGCTGCCAACAATGTGCTGCTTGGGGTGCGACGGGATATGTTCGACAAACTGTTGACCATGCCCGATAGTGAATTTAAAAAGGGCGATTCGGGTCGGCTGCTCAACCGATTTACCGTCGATGCGGGCAATGTCACCAGCTTTGCAACAGATGTGTTGACGACTATCGTTCGCGAGTCAATGGTGGTGATCGCCATGATTGCCGTGTTGCTTTATATGTCATGGCAACTGACGCTGATCATCATCCTCACCATGCCTCTCTCGGTGGTGATTTCTAAGATATTCACAAATCGGCTGCGTAAGATCAATCGTGAGATGATCTCCATGAACGCAGAGATGACCCGAACGGTCAACGAAGCTATCGATGGTCAGCGCGTGATCAAACTTTTTGATGGATACCGCTACGAGAGAGATAGGTTCTCTTATGTCAGCGGGCGGTTACGTCGTTTTGATATGCGAGCCTCTACCGCAGACGCGGCCTTGACTCCGATCACCCAAGTGATCACTGCATTTGCCGTTGCCGCGGTCATCGCAGTGGCGTTATGGCAAGCACAGCATGGTGGGCTCACCGTGGGCAGTTTCGCTTCGTTCATGGCTGCATTGGCGCAAATATTTGACCCAATCAAGCGGTTGACTAAGGTGTCTAGTCGTACGCAAAAAATGCTGGTTTCCGCAGAAAGTATCTTTTCGCTGATTGATCAACCGTCCGAAATTGAAACGGTGCGTGGGGACTTCACTCATCCCGTCAAGGGAAGGATCGCGTTTAAAAATTTATCTCATCGATTTACTGATGCAGAAGCAAATACCCTCAATCAAATCAATGTCGTTGTCGAACCGGGACAAACTGTTGCTCTTGTCGGACGATCCGGTAGCGGTAAGACGACCTTGGTCAACATGTTGCCAAGATTTGTTCTTCCGAGCGCTGGGGAAGTGTTAATCGATGATCAGAATATCGAACAGATTAGCCTGAGCAACTTGCGCAAGCATCTCTCGCTTGTCAGTCAAGACGTCGTGCTGTTTGACGATACGATTGCGGTTAACGTCGGCTACGGTGCGCTGCACGAAGCATCCGAGTCAGAAATCCGTGCCGCACTGCAAGCGGCGAACTTATTGGATTTTGTCGATAAATTACCTCAAGGCATTCATACACAGGTGGGCGAGAATGCCACCAGACTGTCCGGTGGTCAGCGCCAACGCTTGGCAATTGCAAGGGCTTTGATTAAAAATGCACCCATTTTGATTTTGGATGAAGCCACGTCTGCTTTAGATAACGAATCAGAGCGGCAGGTGCAGATGTCCCTTGAAACACTCATGAAAGGCCGCACCACCCTCGTCATCGCTCACCGACTGTCGACGGTACAAAACGCGGACAGCATCGTTGTCATGGATCACGGAAGCGTCATTGAGCAAGGCACACACCTCGAGTTGCTTGCAAAAGGCGGTGCTTACTGCAATTTACATCAAATGGGTTTGCACTAACACTTGCATAGCAACTTCAGGTCAGGACAATGTCGTAGTGCTCTTGGGTGTAGCCCGTTGTGACCTCAAGAGAGATCCGTTTGCCGATGAAGTCACCGAGCATGGCCAGGTGTTGACTTTCTTCTTCCAGGAACAGGTCGACGACCCCTTGTGAGGCAAAAATTCTGAACTCCTTCGGATTGAATTGACGCGCCTCTCGCAAGATTTCTCGCAAGATTTCATAGCAAATCGTCTGATTTGTTCTCACGCTGCCTCGACTTTGGCAGGTAGGGCAAGGCTCACATAACTGATGCGCAAGCGAGTCTCTCGTGCGCTTACGAGTCATTTCGACGAGACCCAATTGCGTAAAACCATTCACCGTGACACGGGTTCGGTCGACGGATAGAGATTTATTCAACTCGGCGAGCACAGCCTCTCGATGGCGGGCATCTTCCATGTCAATAAAATCAATGATCACAATGCCACCAAGATTGCGCAGCCTTAATTGCCGAGCAATTGCGTGCGTGGCCTCCAGGTTGGTTTTGAAGATGGTGTCATCAAAGTTGCGACCGCCAACATAACCGCCGGTATTAACGTCAATGGTCGTGAGCGCTTCTGTCTGATCAATGATGAGGTAACCGCCTGATTTCAAATCCACCCGACGTGACATGGCCCGCAATATTTCATCCTCGATATTAGCGGTATCAAAAAGCGGCCGCTCTGCACTGTAGTGTTGGATGCGATCAGTGACTGAAGGGGTGTAGATATTGGCCCATGCGACCAGTTCAGTCATCGTGCTTCTAGAGTCAACCAGAATCTGATGCGTATTTGGGGTCACCATGTCCCGCATTACCCGTTGGGCGAGCGTTAAGTCTTGATGCAGCACTGATGGTGAAGGCAGTGATTTAGCTTTCGCTTGTACGAGACGCCAAAGCGTTGCCAGATAATCAATGTCAGCTTTTAGCTCTTGATCAGTCGCGCCTTCTGCTTGTGTGCGCACGATATAACCGCCTTTGGTCTCGTCACCGATCAACGCGGCCACTCGATCACGCAACGATTGGCGTTCAGCCTCTGAATCTATTTTCTGCGACACCCCAATATGCGGATCGTGAGGTAAAAACACCAGCATACGGCCGGCAATACTGATTTGAGTCGACAGCCTTGCCCCTTTGGTGCCGAGGGGGTCTTTGATGACCTGCACCAACAAGCTCTGGCCTTCAAATAAAATTTTCTCGATAGCTGTAGGGGTGACTGCGGCGACTCGTTCGCTGCGATTTTCCCGTAACTCTGCGATATGGATAAACCCCGCGCGCTCAAGGCCGATGTCAACAAAGGCACTTTGCATGCCCGGTAATACGCGCACCACCTTGCCGAGGTAGATATTACCGACATGGCCCATTTGCATGGTCCGCTCAAGTTGTACCTCTTGCAACGTGCCGTGAGAGACAAGCGCCACGCGGGTTTCAAAGGGGGTTACGTTGATCAAAATTTCTTCAGTCATGGTTTCGTCTTTACGTTCTATGTGTAGTTACCGCAATCGTGCTATAGTAGCGGGCTTGGCAGTTGAAGCGGTTTTGTTTTACGCAGTTGTGAAACAAAAGTGTGGTCGGTTTTAGTGGCAGTTTTTGCAAGCAAATTAAATAAGTCGTTTGATTGCAACAATTTGACACGGTAAAAAAAATCGTTCATAATCTCGCTTCTGTTTTGTTGAAACGTAAATGCGAAAGCAAATGCAAGTAAGCAAACTGACAAAGTAGTACCGAATACCATGTTCTTTAAAAACTAGACAACCGATAAGTGTGGGCGCTTGGAATGAGTGCGCAGGCGAATGATCTGTAACAGGGTCACTAGCTGCTTAAACGAAATCAAGTGCTCACAAAGAAGTTTGGAAGTAAATTTATTTAAGTTCGTCAAGGGCTTAGATAGACAAACAACCTCACTTCCTTTGAGCAGCGACGTATAACCGGCCTGAGCGATCAGGTCATGGAAATACGAT
>NZ_CBAZRM010000004.1:0-235018 GCF_964834465.1 Jezberella sp. | reverse complement strand
TTGGCCTTCACGCTCACCCCGTCAGACTTCACCACGTGGGCCGAGGTTTCAATAAAACCACCCACGGCCTCAAGCTTCGCACCACTCACATCCGTGTTAGCGGCTAAGACGCCTGTCGAGGTATCACGACCAATCACGATGTTGCCACCCGCGTTGCTGGCATCGCTACTATTCGCTTTGATACTGCCTGCTACCGCAATCTGACCAGCATCGGCCAGAATCGTCACATTGCCGCCCTGCTTGCCTGACACGTCGATGCTGCCAGAGACCGAAATCGCTGCCGCATCGTTCAAGGCACCTGCCTGGATGTACACCTGACCGCCAGCCGCCTTGATCACCCCATTGCTGGTATTGGTGATCGATGCATTCAACGCGTCAGCACTGACTTCTAACTTGATCTTGCCACTGCTGCTCACGGGCACCGAAATCGAGTTGGCGGCACCCAAATAGGCGGCCCCATTCGGCGCGATGATCTTGCCATCGTTGGTGACACTGGCGCCCAACAGCGCGACGTAGTTACCCTCTTTAGTCTTGATGCGGCCGTGATTCACCACCGCGCCGTTCGACCCATTGCCCTTGTAGTTGTAATTGCCCGCCATGAAATCAGCGTCGCTGATCCCCAAGGTCGAGGCCGTAAACGCGCTCGCGCTCACGCTGCCGTCTTTACCGACGATAATGCCATTCGGGTTAACCAGCACCACCTGACCGTTCGAGGTCAGCTGGCCCATGATCTGGCTGGGGTTATTGCCCGTCACCCGATCCAGTTGCACGCTGGTGCTGCTCGGCTGAACGATGTTGACCTTGGCGCTTGAGCCAATGTCAAAGCTTTGAAAGTTAACAACGGCCTTGTCGGTCGTCTGGTTCAACGTCATGGTGTTGCCAGACTGGCTCACCGTTACCTTACCCTGCGCCACGGCGGCGCCCGTGGGCAATGCGTTGACCGCAGGGCCTGCTGCCCAAGCATTTAAAACCAACGCTAGCGTCGCCGTCAATCCCATCACCGCTGTTTTTGCAAACGCTTGCATTCCGTTCTTGCTAATTGATCGACGGCGCCCCGATCCAGAAACGCATGAGCCATCTTCCCGCACCACCACGAAGAAGTTGCGTGTCTTAGAAAAAATGACTTTGAATAGATTGGAATTCATTTAATCGTTTGCTCAAATTTATTCAACCTGCATCTAAGCCAAATTTGATACGCTCGGCCTAGACAGGACTTAAACCAGCCAAAACCGCTAAGTAATGTTTTTAAAAAAAGAAGAAAATAAAGGTTGAGTGTCAAAATCGCGAAGGTGTTCAAATTAGAAATAAATAAATGAATCAGTGAGTTATCTAACAATTCTTAACACTTTCAGTTTAAAGAATGAGTCAAAATTTGGATATTCGCCAATTGGGCTACAAACTATCGTTCAATTTGTCAAGAGACCGACGGTTTTTGAGAAGCATTGGATATCTGCGACCACATAAACTAAACTGGGTGTTCATTTGCAACTGTCCAAAAAAAGCAACAACTAACTGCTACCAAACATGCATATCGCCATACTGGAAGACGAAGTAACGCTGGCCGAAGAGGTCAAGAGCTGCCTTGAACAAGCCGGCCACTCAGTGAGGGTCTTCTATGACGGCGAGGATCTTCTCAAACACGTGCTGCGCGATACCTTCGATATGTTTGTTCTGGATTGGAAAGTCCCTAAGAAAAACGGTTATGAAGTATTACGGCATCTTCGCGATAACCTAAAGCGTACTGAGCCAATTATTTTTCTGACGAGTACGGACACCGAGGAATCGATCATTGCGGCCCTATCTGCTGGGGCCGATGATTACTGCATCAAACCAGTGAGACTCAATGAATTTAATGCTCGGGTAAATGCCTTACACCGCCGGACAGCGATGCAGTCTTCAGACACCAGTAAAACGAAAGTGATTGCTGGCTTCACCTTTCACAGCAGCAACAATCAGATCGATACGCCTCAAGGGTCTGTCGTCCTGACTGAAAAAGAATTCACGCTGGCTAAGTGTCTTTTTGAAAACCTCGATAGACAAATCGCAAGAACAAGGCTGCTACTTGAGGTTTGGGGGCGCAGTGATGACGAGATATCACGAACGCTTGATGTCCACATTGCTTGGATCAGACGCAAACTCAATATTGGCGCTGGCAGCACTACCGTCAGATTGACTGCAATTTACGGTTACGGCTATCGCTTAATGCAAGTCTTCTCTGAAGACGCACATTAAGACCGAGCCTCCTTTCAACATGCGATTCAAGACAGTCCTTTCAATGGTGCTTGCATTACTACTAGGCCTGATGGGGATTAGCTTTGCGCAAACTGAGCCCAATCCTGAGTTACCGCTGACCTATGCGATTCAATCGGGCGACACGCTCAATACGATTGCACAGAAGTACCTGACCAGCACTGAAGTCGTCACAGAACTGCTTGAGTTGAATCCAGATGTTTCCAGCAATCGACTGCGCGTCGACCAAAAACTGTCGATTCCCCGACGTTTGTTGCGTTATGACAACACAACAGCGTTAATTTCGTACCTTCGGTGCGACAGCCCGATTACTTTGCTCAACACAGGGAAGCCATTGGTGGTGGGTTCCATCGTGTCGCCAGACGATGTGGTGAACGTGCCGCCCATGTGTGAAATGAATTTGAAGTTCAATGACCAGTCAGTCGTGCGCATGCCATCGGGCGGGACGATTAAAATCACCACGTTGCGTATCAATGCGTTACAAAAGACGCCAGAGGTAAAACTCGACTTACTCGATGGTCGCATGGAGCTGAAAATCACGAAACGTGCCCCCAATGACGGTGGCTTTGAAGTGCGTACACCCACATCCGTTGCGGGTGTTAGAGGTACTGAGTTTCGTGTGGGCTATGATCAAGACTCAGGCGCAGGCCAAGTTGAGGTGAGCAGCGGTCTAGTCGCCGCAAGAGGGGCCCAAGACAAGACCAGCGCCCCAGTGTCAGCACAGCGCGGTGTCGCAATCGCCAAGGCAGGGCGAGCCGGCGACGTGGAAGACTTGCCGGGACCAGTCCCCTTCCTAACGGCTCAGACGCAGCAACAACCTAACTGGCTGTTGTTGGTCTTTGGTAAAGTGACTAATGCGAGAAAGTATTTGCTGAGCAAAACGGCCAGCGCCAATGTCAGCAGCAACGAGCCTGCCGAGGCCTTTAATCAGCCTCAGTTTCTTGCTCAAGACCTCAAAACCAAGGCGACGTTTCTCGAATGGACGGGCAAGACGGCCAGCGGCCTGAGTGGCGACGCTCGCAAGTATGGCGTTTGTCTTAGCAAAACAGGCGCTGAACCGTTGCGCTGTGATGTGGTGTTTGACTTGCATGGCATGCGTGACGTTAGACTTTCTCTCGATCGCATTGGTCAAAATGGTCAGCAAATCCTCAACGAGGTGAAACCGTCTGCAAAGATTGTCGAAGCCATCGTGACGGGGCTTCCCGCGGGTCGCTACCAGTGGGAAATCGACTACAAAGCGGGTGACAGCCCAGGCGCACAGCAAAAGGGTGAGTTCGAGCTTGTTGTCGTTAATCGGTAAGCACGACAATGCCTTCGCTGATCAAGCCTGGCAGTTACTTACTCAATTTTGCGGCACTCAGCAAAGACCATAAGAGATACTTAAATGAATGGCTGAGATTATCTTTGGCAGCCATTGCGCTGTTAGCCATTATCGTGTTTGCGACCGAGTTCCCCCTAGGAAACATTTTCTACGATCGAGTCAACACGTTAAAAAGCAAAGCACCGAGCAATCAAATCATCATTGTCACCATTGATGACAGAAGTATTGCAGAACTTGGCTGGCCGATTAACCGACAAGTGTATGGATCATTCTTAAAAAATCTTGCCGATACGGGCAATTATCCTAAAGCCATTGGGTTCGACGTTTTATTCATTGACCCGACAGCAGCAGACAAACCGTTTGGTGATCAACTCGCCCGCCACAAAGTTGTTCTGCCCGCAGAGATTCGATTTAATCCAGAGACCGGGCTGGTCGAGGCCAACGCTCCCCCCTCCTATTTATCGTCTGCGGCCTCCCAAATCGCACAGATCAACGTAACCTTTGATAAAGATGGGGTCATCAGAGGTGCTACCATGACCGAGGCGGGTGTCCCACACCTGGCGCTGGCCTTGTCGGGTCAGTTGCCGGTTAGTTCGAGCTTTGAAAAGACCCCATACCGTCGCTTTACCTTGAGAAACCCAGAAGATGGGTTTCCGACAATTTCACTATCGGACGTGATTCAACCCGGTTACCCCTTATCTATCTTTAAAGACAAATATGTCTTAATTGGTGCGACAGCCCCGAGCTTGGGGGATCATTTTCCGTCGATTTACTCAGGGCAGCAAAAGACAGGCACGCCAGGCGTCTGGTTTCAAGCAAGTTTGCTTGAAGATCTGTTAGAGCATCACTTGATCATGATGGCCACAAAAACGTCGATCTTTGCGATCAGTGCTCTAGCACTCGTGGCGGTCTTACTCGGCATTCTGATGCTGAGCCCAACGGCAGAGATGTTTGTGACCTTGGCAGTAATCGCGCTAGCCGTTGCTTCAAGTTTCGTCGCGTTAACGGAGTGTGATTACTGGTTCGACCCCATGCCGGTGATGGTAGTCATTATCGTTACCAAACTCACGTGGGCTTGGCGGCGGATGCGAATGATCGCCTCTTTTATTGTCTCTCGAACGCGCGATTTGCAGCGTATGGATATCTACTCGCAGAAAAGTCGTCGTTTCAGCTTTACCCAAGACGCAATCCTGGAGTATTCGGATATTTTGGATTCGGCCATCCATACCGCGCGAAACAGGATAGAGAACTTTGGCAAAATCATCAGCAAATTGCCTGAGGCAATGTTGGTTCTAAATCAAGCCAACGATATTCTCTTGGTAAACGATAGATTTCGCGAACAGTTCTATGACAAAGTGCTTCCGTCCTTCAATCGATTCGATGACCTGCTCGCCAGCTGGCAAGTGAGTTCTCAAGCGATGGAGCACGCACTAACCGCTCAGGGAAACGACAAATACCTATTGATCCGCGATGCTCGACAAACCGACAAACGCTACTTTTTGCAACGTGTTGATTACATGTTGGATGATGCGACCAGGCTATATCTATTACTTTTCGTAGATGTCACCGAACTGCTGACCTACCAACAGCAACGCGATCGTACGTTGCAATTGCTATCTCACGACATGCGCACACCAGTCGCCTCGATCACTACGATTGCACGCAGTCTCAAACAGCTCGGTCATGACGATGGAGCAGGCACCGATGCAAGCAGTCGCATTGGCTTTCATGTCAAACGCTTGTTATCCATGATGGATGATTTCATCCTCTCTATCAGAGCAGATGAGAATCAATACAAATTGCAGGCAACGCTGCTTGACAACCTCCTTGATGGTGCCATACACCAAGTGAGTGACTTAGCAAAAGACAAAGCCATGGATATCGTGGTCAATCATGGTGATGATCCTCTATTTGTACTGATCGACAATCGCTTAATGGAACGCGCGGTCATCAACTTGTTGGTGAATGCCATTCGCTACGGTAAAGCTGGTACTGCTATCGAGATTAACATCACGGTCGCACCGCAAGCAGACCTTGAAAAGCGTGTTGTTTGTTTGGTGCAAAATCAGATTGGCGGTCCACTCGCTGATGATGAACGCCCAACTGATATCGAGCGGGGTTTTGGATTGGGCTTGACGTTTGTCGATCAGGTGATCCGAAGACATCAAGGGACAATTGCCCGTCATTTTGATACAGACGCTAACCAGCAAGCTTGGGTGAAATTTGATTTGCCACTGGTAGAAGGATCTATTTGCTAAAAAATAGATGAGCTCAGTTAACAATGCTTAACAAATGCAGTGGATCACTGTGGTTATTATTCAAAAGCACCCAGCCCTTTCACTCGAGCTCACTGGAAACCTGTAAAAATCATGTTTTGGCTATCTGCCCAGAAAGTACGGTCAGGCGATAGCCTTAATGTGCGGCAACCACTGCTGCGGATTTTGGCCTGCTTGGGCTTGTATGTTGGGTTCACCTTCATTGGTGAAACGGCGCACGCAGGTTCTCTGACCATTGAAAGTTGGCGCACAGACGACGCAAAAATCTGGAACACCAAAATCCTCCCCGTTTTTGAAAAATCACATCCCAACATACACATCACGTTCTTACCTAGCAAGAACGTTGAATATGACGAAACCGTCAAAACCAAGCTAAAAAGCAAAACAGCTGGGGATCTGATTACCTGCCGCCCTTTTGATGCCTCACTTGAACTTTTTAGCGCCGGATATTTACTCGAACTCAGCAAAATCATTTCGCTCAACAGTTACCGAGCATTAGCGAAAGCCGCTTGGTCGACAGATGATGGTGCCGCCATATTTTGCCAACCACTTGCCGTCGTTGGTACAGGTTTTTTTTACAACAAACAAATATTCAATCAGTTAAAACTGACTATCCCCCAAACAGAAGCAGAACTTTTTGGTGTGCTTGAGACACTAAAAAAATCGGACAAAGTGGTGCCTATTGCGTTTGGAACCAAAGACAAATGGGAAAGCAGTCAAGTGCTAATGGCCGAGGTGGGGCCTAACCACTGGCGTGGCGAAGTGGGACGAAAAGCGCTGTTAAAAGGTGACCTCAAATTCACTGATTCGGCGTTCGTCGACACCTGGAAGAGTATGTCGCGGCTAGATGGTTACATGCCACTCAATCGAAATAAATTGTCCTATGATCAAGCGCGCAGGCTATTTCTGACTGGCCGCGCGGCAATCTTGCCAGCCGGGTCTTGGGATATCAGTTTTTTTGAGAACGCGGGCATTAAAGATATCGGTGTATTTCACTATCCTGTCGTTAACGCCGACGATCAGTGCTATGTGACCAACCATTTAGATGCGGGGCTTGGGATCAATGCAAACAGCCCAAATCAAGCGGATGCCATCATCTTCTTGAATTGGTTGTCCTCTCGAGAGTTTGCCAATCTTTTCGCAAAATCGCTGACTGGATTCTATCCCTTATCAAGTTTTCCAGTTGTCGCTGACAACGTGCTCGTCAACGAAATGTTGGGGTGGAGAAAGACGTGTAAATCAACCATCAGGCTAAACAGTCAATTCCTTGAACGTGGGCCGGAGTCTGTTGAAAAAATGCTTTGGGACATTGACGCCGAAATATTGAACGAAACCCTTACCCCGGCGGCGGCGGCAAGCAAGTTGCAAAACAATCTAGATTCTTGGTTTTATAAAACGCTGGATGGATCCACCGAGTGATGACACGAACTTCAATTCAAACATTCGGCGGTCAATGGTTGCTGCACTTATTGCTGGGGTTACTGGGCGCGTTGCCGATATTGGCAATGGCCTCGGATCGCGCGGGATGGCATCTCGGTGACGTGAAGAAAGATTTGGTTGCCCCTGCCGCCATTGGCACTTATCAAACAGCGCCAGGTCCACATCAGATTGTCGTCGCCGTGATCGACAGCGGCGTGATCACGTCGCACCCTAGCCTCGATGGCGTGGTACTCGACGGGTACGACATGGTTTCATCGAGCCTCAATACTAGGCAACATCGGTCTGCCAATTTCGCACCTGACGAGCGAGAGGCAAAATGTGGTGGCCGTTTGGTGTCTTCGTCTTTTCGGACACACGGTACCGAGGTCTCTAGTTTAATTGCCGCCAATGGCAAAGGTGGCATGCAAGGGGTGAACCCAAAGGCAAAAATTCTACCCATTCGAGTATTTGGTGTTTGTGGCATGAATGTCAGCGATTTGATTGATGCGATGTATTGGGCTGTGGGTTTTAAGGTTGGCAATCTGCCGGTTAACCCTAACCCCGCCCGAATCATCAACATCAGCATCAGTGGGACCAATCTCGATTGTTCTCCCCCATTACAACAAGCGATCGACCGGCTATCGGACAAAAACATTTTCATTGTCGCGGCGGGTGGCAACAATTTCAATAAGCCATTGGGCGAACCCGCGAACTGTCGAGGGGTTATTTCTGTAGGATCCATCAGTGCCGACAATCGAGTCGAGAGACATTCTGCGCTGGACAGTCGCACTACCATTTATGCCCCAGGTGGGGGTGCAAAACTGAAACAAGAAACCAGCTGGGCCATCAATAAAATCCGTGTTGCGAGTTTTGACCCCAACCCCGGTGGGGGCGAAAATCCCGTCGTCAAAGAAACGGCGGTCGGGACCAGCTATGCGTCTCCAATTGTCGCTGGATATATTTCCTTGTGGCTTTCGTATCACCCTGAAAAAACGCCCAGAGACTGGTTTGCAGAAATTAAAAATGTGCAGCGCCCGGCCCCGATGGTAGAGGCTTGTCCACAGTGTTCGCCAGCGAGCCTGGTAGCAGATCTTAAGAGTCTACGTTAATGTGGTTTAACCGATCAACATCTGTCTTATGTATCGCTCACCTTTGGCGGGCGATTGTCTGCGTCGCTGCTATGGCGGCTGTGGTGCCGGCTCACGCCGAAGATCCCATTTGGACCTGTTCTCGATCAGCACCAGTTGGCGCCCCCAAGTCGAAAGACACGATGTCATTTGATCTGAGCGAGTCAACCACGATTGAGATAGCCTTGATGGATTTATTTCAAATTTATTCTGGCGGCACGGTGTTGATGGGTTCAAAACCGCTCTCGGCTTGCTATATCGAAAACAGCAAACTGACCGAAAGCGCAATGCGTGAAGTAGACGGAGATTCGTCGACGTTGAATGAATTAGCGGCCTCTGATGGAACGACACAGTCCAAAATCTTGTCGGTTCGCAGTGAAGAACAAATGAAAATGTGTATTGCGAAGAACCACCCTGCTGTTGGTTATTTGAGTGGTGTGGTAGAAACGGATGAAATAGGGCCTTGCTTTTAAGGCCGGACGATCCGACCGCATACGTTGGTCAAGACGATTGCCGACTGGCGGCATTCACCACCTCATCGTACCAGATCAAATCATTCATCGAAGCAGGTTTTTTATTGCTTCGATACCAACGATAGATCGTGCTGTGATCTATCTTAATGAATCGATTATTTCGACGCACGCTGCCCACGCGTTCAGAAAACGCTTTCCAGGGCGATCGTTTAGGATCATTCATATCGATCCCGAGCAACAACATCCAATCATCAATAATTTCAACGGCAGAGGCACGCATCAAGCGGCCATATTTTCGGCGGCGCACGACGAGAAGAGACCGAAGACGCGCCAGCAAGATCATATACCCATCTTGACCCAAGACGTAACCTTGTTTGTAAGACTGCAATGACTCCCGAGTGATAGGATTATTGTCAAACTCGCTCAATTCACGACTGAGTTCGAGCCCGCTTAATCCGATCTCGGTGCAGATGGCGTTGATCTCTTGGCAGGCTTCTGAAAACCACTCAGGCCCGGTGCCCCCCTGACGGACTCGTTTTTCTAGCTTGATCTTCGGCTCGACAACGTGGGCTGAATCCTCGGCCGTCGTCAGCGGGATGAGCGAGAAAATAAAATTTGCAGCCATTTCGTTGATTGATCGATTGATTGATTGATTAATTGATGAATTGATGAATTGATCATCAATTAGGCAACGTTAACAGAAGTCGTCCAATCTCGCGGTACGCGCATGGCGTTGAGCTGAGAAACACAGAGTTTCTGACTATTTAATGATTCTTATGAATGTTCAAGATATTTATCGCCATAATTGTGTGTGCCTTTCACCAGCACTTCATTATTATTCGCTCGACAACAACACTGTGAACTACACTAAACTTCAATCGCCTGCGAGATCATCAAAATGGATGATGTGAGCTTTTACGACAATCCAAAAATGCCTGAAGGCAAGGATGGCACGCTTGCACCCGCGGGCAGTGGCCGATCAAAAAAAACGCCCATTGATACTGCCAAAGAACAGGCGATGTTTCTAAAGCGCTTGGCTGCGAAGATGGATGAAAACGGCCATTCTATTGAAGAATTGGCGCATGAAATTGACGTACCGTACAGCTATATTATTGCCATCAAAAACGGGCTTCGTCGAATCGTAAAAGCCGAAGAGTCCACGGTAAAGAAATTCGCCACGTATTTGGACGTACCACTGATTCAAATCTATATCTGGGGTGGCTTTTTCAAACCTGTTGATTTCATCACTAAGCGCACGTTAAAAGACGGTATCAATCAAGCATTTGATCGGATGCAAAATGATCCAATGATGACGACGATTACGCCGAGTGCAGAAGACTGGCACGACGAAAAAAAATGGAGTGAAGAAGCGCAGCTCACGGTCGTTAGGCTGTACGAAATCGTGTCAAATGAGTTGTTCCTCAAGCACGCGAGTTTGGGTATCGATGATGAGGCGGCTGAGAAACTATTTTTAAACTACATTAAACGATATTAATCCCACCGACCCCTGACCCTGTTAATTTCCCAGACTATCTTCGAGGTTATAAGGCGAAAGCGCCCCAAGTTTGATACCACCGTGGCTAAACACAATGGCAGGGGTCGCTGTGATCTTAAGCGATGCAGCGACGGCATTCATTAAATCGATGGGTGCATGACAGCCCTGCACCTCTCGAACGACGCGTTTTGTCTTTTGCCCAAACCATGAGCGCATGGTTGCATCTGCATCACTCGCACACCAAATATAGTCAATCGCGTTTCTTGCTTTCGCTTGCGTTGGATCCAGTGGGAACATGACGGTATAAACCGTTACATTACCCACATACGAAAAGTTTTTTTCTAATTTGGCACAGTATTGGCAATAGGGATCGACGAAAACGATTACTTTGCGCGAACCGTCTCCGATAGTAGTGACGATGGCCGACTTGATGATTTCGTCAAAATCACGAGCCAGCGCAGTGCCAGCAAACTGACCTGTTACCGCATCTTTGAACGCCTCTGGCGAGATGGCATGAGCGAACGTCAACCAAAACGAGAGTCCTAGGTAAATCGGTATTCGCCACCATGCAGCCTTCAACATTATTATCCACCTTCATTTGCGGCACTCGTCATTGCGGTTAGCGACCAAACTCAGCCAATGCTATTTACTCAATTCTCGGCGACTTTTGGTTGCCATTTTTTTTGATTTTTCAACTTCCCCCTGAAAATATTGTTGAATTCGGCTAGCAGCGTGCTCACTGGCAAGCCATGCATTGGAAGGTGCGTCTAACGACAACACCCCGGACACGACTGCGGCAGAGTAGCTTGTGCCGACGTATGAATGACTCCAATGCGGCAGAACATTGGTCTGATCCATATCAACATAGATCCCTTTTTGACTGCGATTGCTGAAATCTGCGGGGATGGTGGTGCCGTGCCGGTACGATCCCACTGCCACAACGCCTTTGCATGAGGCAGGCGTCAACGCCTGATCGAGCCCATCGTTACCCATGGCCGCGACAAACACCATGCCCTCTTTCATTCCTGCATCAATTTTTTGCTGCAATCTAGTGGTACACGGCATGGTCGACACGATACTCATATTGACGATGTGAGGGCGCATCTCTGCCGGTAACTCTGTCAGAAATTCAACCGCGTCAATCAAACCGTTCATGCTGTTACTAATTTTGATTTTCATGACCTCAGCATTCGGATTGACACTGTTGATCACGACCCCCATCGAGTTGCCGTGATCTCGCCTGTCAGGACTAAACAATCCTTTGACATAGTCAAACAAGCGCGGATTCGAAGCGTTTTCTTTACTGGTTTGAACAAAAACCCCGTTGGTATTTTTGTACGACAAATCAATCACTGCTACCGGAGCGGACCAGCAGCACAAACAAAACGATGCAAGCAGCGAACAAAGGACAGATCTTATTAACATCGTAGTCTCCCATTTCATCCCGTGTTGCAAACATAATATATCGAAGATTCTTAAATAGTGTTAAATATTTCTTACTAACTAAAATATTTTTATGCTTCTGCCGGAAGGCAGGGTAAGCGCAGTGTCACGCTAGCGATACCGTTTACTCCCTGAAAATCCTGAGTAAACGTGCCATGATGCCGAGCGACGACTTGTTGAACAAAGGCCAGACCGAGTCCAAAACCCTTGTGGGCGATCTCATGCGGCCCATCAGACCCTTCGACACTCATGACATTTTGTATGGTGCACACCAGTTGAGCCGATCCTGGTATGGCTTGATCAATAGAAACATTCACCGTGATAGTTGAGTTTGGTCGTGAATATCGCACGGCGTTGACAAAGAGATTGACGAGTACGCGTTCAATTAATCGAGGGTCGCACTTTAAATATGGGTAATCTTCGAGATTCAAGTCAAAGATGATCCCCCTGTCATTGGCCAATGTCCGGACCTCATGCAAAGACTGCTCCATGAGAGAATCAAAAAATTGCTCGCTCTGTTCGTAGTGGTCTGCTTCGGCTCGGATTGAATGAATAAAATCATCCATCATTGACAACGTTCTTCTGGCGTGCTTCGCGATCCGGTTTGCCCAGTCACTTGCATCTGTCGCCACGCTAGCCTCCCTGCATAGCATCAGAATACCGGCGACTGGCGTGCGCATATCATGCGATAACAACTGTAGCGTTCGATCTCGCTGATCTTGCAAAGAAATAATCGTGGTTACGTCAACCAACATAATCAGAGAGAGCGTGTCGCGCTCGTTCCAGCTCATATTGACTCGGCTGGGTAAAAACTTATGGCGCTTGCCTTCTCGATCAGTCAACGTGAGGTACTGATCGCCAGCCTTCGACTGCAGTTTGGCCTCAAGCTCAGCAAAGGTCGATCCCGCGCTGATTAATAAATGATCCAGTCGCGCTGGGGCATCCAACATGCCAGCGGCAAATAAACCGCTAAACTTATCATTGTGGAGAACCACTCGGTGATCTGGCCCCATGATGAACATGGCTTCTGGCAAGTTATCAATCGTTGCTTTTAAGTTATTGAAGCGATTTTTAACCGAGAGAATCGCTATATTTAAAATGCCGGCAGTCTGCGTGAAAGTGCCGCTGCGAGACTTTTCCGTTCGAGTGGACGGTTGGAGCACTTGCAGATCCAACGTCTTTTGCTGCACATAAGAAACAATCGTCTGCATTTGGGTCCAAGACCAGACCAGCTTGAGAAGCGGTATGGCGATCAGCACGGGGGTTGGATCAATCCAATACTTGGCAAACAGCAATAACAGCCCGCTGAAAAGCGCAAATACAATCAAAATCGATAGGGTCACAAACAGCTTGACTGACGGCGACAAGAATAAATACCCGAGCATCACCACACAAAGGATCAAGCCGTAGACAGCGAGTAATAACCATAAAGGTGCAACATCGATTAGGTGATCGTGCAGGAGGGCATTCAACACACTCGCGTTGTACATGACCCGAGCGGTATCAACCTGCTTTTTCCCGCTACTGCTCGACGGATAGCGGTCGACTAGCGACTGCGCAGTGACGCCAACCAAAACATAAGCATCTTTGAAGGTCGACAGGGGATAATTGGGTGACAACGCATCAGCCAGAGAGATGGTAGTAAAACCAAAACGCGGATTGACGAGTTTGAAGCGCTTTAAGCTCGTCTCTTTTGGATCAAAGGACGCACTTTTACCCGACAAGGACAAGGCCAACTGCGGAATGCCCGAGTCGAACAAGTAAACGCTACGAATCAATCCGTCGTCGTCAATTGAAAAATTAATATGGGCAATCAACGGCGAACCACTCGGAGGCCCAATCGCCAACGTCTGAGGGATTTTCTCGCCTGTTAGGCGCCCTGGTACCATCTGGGTAGCAACAAATGTGCCGGTGCTCTGAAGCACTGACCAGATTAAAGAGTCATCTGGCGTCGGCTCTAGCATCAGCAGGTCAAGTCCAATCGCACGAGGCGAATTTCGTGTCTGGTCAAGGCGCAGCAGAAAATCGGAATAATGCTTTCGAGGGATTGGCCAACCACCAAACTCATTGATGGTCCCTTCATCGATCCCGACAACAATAATATTTTTATCGGGGACTTCAACGCTCAGTCGCTGAACATAATCGTAAAAAACGTTGCTGATATTTTTAAAAGCACCGAAGGAGACAAGCAGCGACACAACCATTAACGACACAACGAGAAGCCATGACCATCGTCTCAACAGTACCGGATTAACTGCACCGAATTCTTTCAAAAACTGTTTAACAATCGACACAAATTGTTACTCGTCAGGGAAAATTTGCATCAGCCTATAGCCGAACCCATAGATTGATGAGAGGCGAACCTGCTTATTTTCAGGCCCGAGCTTGAGATGCCTTCTAATTCGTGCAATGTGCACATCGAGCGTGCGCGAGAACTCATCTGCGGTTGTCCCCCAGATCGTCATTAAAATTTTTTGCCTCGGCACGGGTCGGTTCAATTCAGAAAACAGCAATTGGGCGAGCGCAAACTCGCGATCGCGCAACTCAAGCTCGGTGCCGTCGAAAGAGACCACCGAACGAGCCGTATCAAAGGTGTATCCACAAACGGTTTTGAGCGCGGTTGGTTCAACTGAGGTTCTGGCAACGCGTCGGTCAACAGAATGTATTCTCGCCAAGAATTCGTTGAGCCGAACCGGTTTGACGCAGTAATCATCTGCGCCGTTATTTAATACATGGACGATTTCTGGCTCAGACGTCACACTGGTCAAAAATATCACCGGCTCAGTCATATTGAGTGCCTGACGGATGTGTATCAGCACATCAAGGCCAGTTGCCTTGGGAACGTTCCAGTCCAGCACATAGAGGTCGAATAGACCTCGTCTTAAGATTCTGAGTAGCGCATCGCCGTCTTTAAACACCTGAGAGGTATGACCAGCTTCAGATAGAAGCTTTTGCAGACCGTTTGCCAAGGTTGCATCATCTTCCAAAATCGCAATATTCAATCGTTACCCCAAATCCAACCCGAAAACGCCTGAGTGCGTCTGCCTGACTACAGTATTATTACAACAGCAACGGGGATTTGACGCAAACAACTTATGTGATGTTTCTTGCTTAGTGGTAAATGCTAACGCACTTAGCCAAAGAAACATTGTTCAATTTGATAGGCCTGATTACCCAACCATCAAGCTTGAGACGCGCGTCTTTATAGCGAGTAAGCAGAGGTATTCACGGCTTTGCGAGTGTCAGCCGCAATCAGTTGCATCTTGTTTTCCATTTGTTTTTCAAACCACATCGAAAACATGGTGATGTCTCGTTGCTTCAAAAACGTGCTTGCAAGATCTTGTTGCTCTTCCGCGGTCAAGGAATTGAACCGCTGGCTCATCGATTCAGCATTGTTATCCATTATTACTCCCTGCGTGAGATAATCACTGTACCGATTTTGATTGAGACAATTTGTTAACAATCGTTAAAAGACGGATCAATTAACAACACAACTTGTAGGGGCATAGGCAAATACCTTATCCAGTTTACGATCGTTAACATTGTCATCGAATTTGTCTTGTATCTTTGCACCATGCTTGGCTCAACAGCCGCTGAATTGCTGCGAATTTGGTCTGACGAATGAGCGTCGGCTTACGCAAAAGGATTGACATGAACAATCGCTCTGCCTCACGTAAACCAGCGGACGATGGTGTGTTGCTGACCTACGTCCTTGGATCGCAAGAAATCAAAGGGGTGGATCTGTTCAATCCCACTCACGTCGCTGATCATTTATCAGAAGATATTTCAGTCGACGCGATGATTACCGCCACCCGACTGATGTTGAGCAAAGTGCAGGCAGGGAATTTGTCGGTTCAGCAATTGACTAAATGGGTTGACGAGTTGGCCTATCAGCGAACCGGGCTATTGCCTACTAAAGACATGAGCCCAGCGCTTATCGATGAGATCAATCGCTTGCCGTTTAAGACAAAATCAAAACCAAAGTTAAGAGCAGTGCTCTAATCGCGTTGCAACGACGCTTGAATATCGGCAATCAAGAGTAATCGGTTCGACGGCAACATACTCAGCGTTTTTTTCAAAATCTTGTAAATATCAACATCAAAATCCGCCTCTGCGCGGCGTGTGAGCGATAACAATTCTTCTTCGTCGCGAGCGACCCCCAGATAGCACCAGCGATGGACGACATGCAGACAATCATTTTCTTTGATCGCAATTGGCCCTGAGTAAGGCCAAACACGAATCTTTAATGCTTCAAAGGCAGCCTTTACCCTGAGGTTATGACTTGCAATAGGTTCAACCCCGACGCAGGCGCCACGGCAGACCTTCAGTTGAAATCCAAAACAGGGCTTGCCCGAGGTGGTTTTTTCAATGCCCAACACCGCTTCGCATAAATGATGTTTTTTTGCCAGCGCACGTAAACACAAGTTGGCTTCTCTCTTGCCGCTAAACACACCGTAAAGATTGTCTTGAATGCCTGGTAGAAGCCGAGCATGATTGACTAATTCAAGATGCAACGCGCCTGCTGTCGTTGTTTGAATCTGCCAGGCACACAAATCCTTTGAGCGCCTGAGTTTAATGTTCATTAAGGGCAAATGCCGTTTGATCATGGTGGATTCAAGCAGTAAGGCGCCGACTTCACCAGAGGTTTCAATCCAGCCAATATCCCTCACCTGAAGCGCCAGCTTCATCTCTTTACGGTTCGTCAGCGCGGCTTGAAAATGACTCATCACACGGGTTCTCATGTGAATACTCTTGCCAATATATAGAGGTGCACCGCCTTCGGCGTAGAAGGTATAGACCCCTGCCGTATCTGGGATAGCGTCAATTAGCGCTTTATCAATATTGGGCGGCACACTCGCAGAACCCAACAAATCGGTGACTTCTGCCAACAGTCGCTCGAGACCAAATGTCGCTTCGCAGACGCGCCAAAATTGCAACAGCAAATCTGCGTCACCCAGCGCGCGATGCCTCGCACTGACCTCAAGGCCATGCCTCTCTATCAAAGTATCGAGGTTGTGTCTTGACTCACCAGGAAAGAGCCGTCGCGACAGCTTGACGGTGCAGAGTACTTTAGGTTTGAAATCAATATCGACCCGTTTAAACGCGGCTTTGAGAAACCCATAATCAAACCGAGCATGGTGGGCAACAAAAATCTTATTTTCTAGCACCTGGTACAACTGGTGAGCAATTTCGTCAAAACGGGGGGCATCCTGCACCATTTTCGGACAAATGCCGGTTAATCGCTGAATGTTCTCCGGTATCGACGTCTCGGGATTCAGAAGTTGATCCCACGTCTCAATGTCTTGGTTGTGGTGAAGCGTTTTGACTGCCACTTCAGTGATGCGATCTCTTTCGAAATGCGACCCTGTCGTTTCTATATCAACGAAAGCAAAATTGAACAAGGTGAGGCGCTCTGAGGTAGGTTTAAGAAAACCTCAGATGCGCCCGAGGCTTTCGCACACTCAGTTTACGGGTAAATGCCTCGTTGATTACGAGCATCGAGAACACGGATACACGCAATCACAAAAGTCGATTCACGCAAGGTGAGCATTTTCTGTTGTGAATGACGATAAACCGCATCAAACGCGCCCACCATGATTTTCTCAAGACGCGCATTAATTTCTTCTTCTGTCCAGAAGAAACTCGAAAAATCCTGAACCCACTCAAAGTAACTAACTGTCACGCCTCCAGCGTTTGCCAGCACATCGGGCACCACCATAATATTTCTGTCGCGCAAGATAAGATCTGCCGTCGGTATGGTCGGGCCATTGGCACCTTCGACGACAAATTTGGTTTTAAGGTTTCTCGCTCTGTCGTCCGTGATCTGGGATTCAAGGGCAGCGGGAATCAAGAAATCAGACTCAACCAGCCAGAAGTCAGCCCCGTTGATATGCGTAGCACCTTCAAAACCAGCCAAGCTTTTATGCATATTGCAATAAGCCTGCGCCGCTGCAACGTTAATCCCTTGGGCATTGAACACCGTGGTCTCATGGTCTTGGATAGCCACTACTTTTGCGCCCGCTTCTGAGAACATTTTGGCGCTAATCGCGCCGACGTTGCCAAAGCCTTGAATGGCGACCCGGGCGCCTTGTATGCTCACCCCCGCCCGCTTGGCCGCTTCTCGTGCGCAAATAAACACCCCGCGGCCAGTCGCCTCACGACGGCCAAGCGACCCACCCAAAGAGACGGGCTTGCCCGTGACCACCCCCGAGGTCGTCTGGCCAGCACCTTGTGAATAGGTGTCCATCATGATGGCCATGGTATGTTCGTTGGTACCCACATCCGGTGCTGGGATATCTTTTTGAGGCCCAATCAGAAAACTGATCTCACTGGTATAGCGGCGGGTTACTCGATCAATCTCGGCCGCACTGTACTGACGCGGATCTATCCGAACACCGCCTTTCGCCCCACCGAATGGTAGGCCAACCGCTGCATTTTTGATCGTCATCCAGCCACTCAAAGCCATCACCTCATTGAGCGTGACGTCTTGGTGAAAACGAACGCCACCCTTACCCGGACCTCTCGAAATGTTGTGTTGTACACGGTAACCCTCGAAGTGAGCGACTGAGCCATCATCCCGAATAATGGGAACATCAACAATCAATACCCGTTTAGGGTGCAATAAACTTTCAACCCAGCGCTCGAGATCGCCCAGATGGTGCTTGATCGATTCAACTTGTGAAACGAAATTGCTCCAGGGTGCTGGGCTTTCTAGATCCAGATAGCTGGGGAAAATTGATTGGTTCATTTTTTTCATCCTAAATGCTCTCACTGTTCTACTACTTTCACGCGATACAGAATTCTTTTTCAGCAAAGCGCTTTGCCATAAAAAAGGGCCAGACGTTGAGGCCTGGCCCATCTACATTATATTTTACTCGGTACCACCACGCATTAACCAGCCGCTTTCATCATCAGTGTTAACCATGCACGTTCATTAAGCAGCTGCTTTTAATGACTCATGATGATTTTGTTGAGTTTCGTCGTCGTAGCCGTTTTCAAACTTTGCCACAACAGCAGTTGCAATCGAGTTACCCACTGCGTTAGTTGCAGACCGGCCCATATCCAAGAACGTGTCAACGCCCATGATCAAGAGCAAACCAGCCTCGGGGATGTTGAACTGATTCAACGTTGCCGCAATAACCACCAGCGACGCACGTGGGACACCAGCCATCCCTTTCGAAGTCAGCATCAGCAAAAGCAACATGGTGATCTGTGTACCAATCGGCAAATCGATCCCATAAGCTTGCGCGATGAAGAGTACTGCAAACGTGCAATACATCATCGAACCATCGAGGTTGAACGAGTAACCCAACGGCATCACAAAGCTGCTGATCTTACGTTTGATACCAAATTTGTCGAGTGCCTCGAGAATTTTGGGGTAAGCGGCTTCTGAAGATGCTGTCGAAAACGCCAGCAAGAAAGGCTCTCTCACGAGTTTCACCAGGGTGAACACCCGTTTGCCAATAAACAGGTAGCCCGCAAAAATCAACAGCGCCCACAACACAATCAGACCAAAGTAGAAGCTGGCCATGAACTTAGCCAAGGGGATCATCACCGCAATCCCCTGTGTCGTCACTATGGATGCTGTCGCAGCAAACACGGCAAGCGGCGCCATGTACATGATGGCACCAGTGATGCGTAACATCACATCGGCAAGCCCTTCAATCGTTTCGAGCAAGACCTTTGCCTTGGCACCCAGGGCACTGATTGCGGTCCCAAAGAAAATAGAAAACACAACGATTTGCAGAATTTCGTTGGTCGCCATCGCTTCGGCAACAGACTTGGGTACCAAGTGCTCAACAAACGCAGCCAGTGTAAATGCCGTCGCCTTCAGACCTGAACTCGCAGTCACGTCCGGCAGGGCCAGTTGAATGCCCACGCCTGGACGAAGCCAATTCGCTAACAACAGACCAAGCATCAGTGAAGCGAGTGAGGCCGTGACAAACCAGGCAAGCGCCTTGGCACCGATACGACCAACCGATTTGGTGTCGCCCAAGTGACCAATGCCAACCACCAAGGTCGAAAATACCAAGGGGGCAATGATCATCTTGATCAAGCGCAAAAACACGGTCGTCACTATATTGATATAACCCGAGACGACCTGCGCCTCTTTGGGGTTTGGCAATCCCTCATGCACTAGGTAGCCCACGACAAGGCCAAGCACCAAACAGACCAAAATCCATGTCGTCATGGTTTGACGTTTTACAAACTGCATCATGTAAGAAACTCCCTGCCAGTCCCTCAGCACATGGCCGTCGACTGGCTATATTTTTTAAATTGGCGAGCTAACCTTCACCACTCTTGGTCTTCTTGAGAAAGACTTGGCGCAGATATTACGAGAGGTTTGCAACGATGGGTGCAGCAGTTAACAATAGTTAACTATTTTTTCGCCGAATTTAAGACTTTTTTAATGTTATTTAAACGAAGTTGTGTTACAGAAACATTAGGATTAACCCTAGGTTTTTGCATCATTCACCGATCATCCGGCTGTTAAGATTTGAGTAATCACAAATGTGGTTCGGTTTTCGAGTCTTCACTTTCACGAGAGTTTCTTTTGAAATCCATTCGCATCCATCGCGACCGTCGCTTGCGCGATGACCCAGGCACTGGCCATAACCGCTGGCATCCTGATATTGAACCTATCGTCGAAGTGGCGCCTGGTGAAGATATCTTGCTTGAAACGCGTGATGCCGCAGACGGGCAGGTCAAGCCTGATATGTCATTTCAAGATTTAGCAAAGAATGACAAAAAAGCGGGGCACCCTCTGACTGGCCCGGTCTTTGTCAAAGGGGCTGAGCCTGGCGACATCCTTGAAGTTGAATTCGTTGAGATGACCCCACAGCCTTATGGTTGGACGGTCATTCGACCCGGCGTTGGGTTTTTGCGTGAGGTGTTCGACGCTGAATTTCTCGCGCATTGGCATGTCGATGGAAAATTTGCCCGATCCCCGCAAATACCGGGCGTTCGAATCCCGGAAGGGATCTTTATGGGTACAGCTGGCGTGGCGCCCTCTCATGAACAGATGCGTCTTTGGACGGCACGCGAAGCTGATCTGGTACGCCGTGGTGGGATTGCACTGTTGCCCGACTCGCAAGACGCAGTCCCTAGCGTTGAACCGCTCGCAAGCGAGGGCTTGAGAACGATGCCACCCAGAGAGAATGGTGGCAACGCTGATATCAAACAACTGACGCGCGGCTCGAGACTGCAATTGCCTGTCGGGGTCGCTGGCGCCCTATTTTCAACTGGCGATGCCCATTACGCGCAAGGCGACTCTGAGTGCTGCATCACCGCAATTGAAATGGGTGCCACAGCGATTGTCCGCTTTCACCTATTGAAAGGTGAAGCAACGCGCCGCAAGATGCGTTTTCCACGGTTTTCGCATCCAGGATATTTTGCCGCACCTGAGTGGGCAGCGCCGCACAACTTCGTGGCAACCACAGGGCTACCCATCCATGCTGACGGTACTCAGGGTTGTGAAGATCTGACGCTCGCGGCCAGAAACGCCGTCCTAGAGATGATCGCCTTGCTGGGCGAGCGAGGCTTTAGTCGCGAACAAGCTTATGTCATCTGCTCACTGGCTGTTGATCTGCGCATCAGCAACGCCGTCGACCTGCCAAACGTCTGCGTCAGCGCGCTGCTACCCGAGGCGATCTTCGAGCGTTAGCCAGTAAAAATAGAACAGTTGAAACTAAGGCTTTTTCAGTCAAATGGGGTGTCAACTATTCATCGTGCTTTCGATCAGGGTTGGACGCTGATGAAGCACCTCGGGACATCACTCAATTTGACAATGATCTGCAAAAATACATGGTACAAAGCTCGTCAGCTTGTACAAACAACACGGGTTGCTTAGACCCCGTCGTGTTCGCCTCAACGAGAGAATCTGTCGTGCGTTTTCTAAATTTGCTTATCGTCTTCAGTTGTAGCTACCTGCATATCAGCGCTTTTGCAGCCGACAACAGCATCGTCGGTGCCGGGTCTTCACTGGCCTCTGCGATCGTACAGGACTGGTCAAAAGCATTCGCCGCTCAGTCTCAGAATCCCTTGCAAGTCACCTACTTGCCCTCTAGTTCAGGCGAAGGGATACGCAGCATCACCACTCGCTCGGTTGATTTTGGGGTGAGCGATATCCCACTGACGGCGGCTGATCTGTCCCATGACGATTTAATTCAATTCCCGCTCTCAATCAGCGCGGTGGTACCGATCTATCATTTGCCAGCTGCTGGTGACCGCCCGTTGAAATTATCGGCTTCAGTACTGGCGGACATCTATCTTGGCAAAATCACCTATTGGGATGATCAGGAGATCATCGCAAACAACCCAAGCATTCACCTACCACACACCGCGATCGTGCCGTTTCATCGCGCAGACAACTCGGGTACCAGTTACACCTTCACGTACTACCTGGCAAAAAATAGTGAGACATGGAGCCGCACAGCGGGCATTGGCTCTCGCTTGAATTGGCCGATCAAAGGCGCAGGTGTAAAAAGCGGATCTGGCATGAAGCAAAGTGTGCAAGAGACGATTGGCAGTATTGGTTATCTAGAATATGGGCAAGCGGTCAGCGCCAACATCTCGCGTATTACCTTGAAAAACAGCAGCGGCGAGTTTGTTGAAGCTAATTTGGATTCGATCAAAGCAGCGAGCCAACGACTAGAGTGGGCTCGAAATAGTTTTTACGAGATTTTGGTGGATGTGCGCGGCAAAGATTGCTGGCCAATCCTCGCTGTCTCATATGGCTTAATCCATAAAACGAGCGGCGCCCAAAGTAAAACTAAAAGCACTATCGAGTTCATGCACTGGATCTATCACCACGGGCAAGTGATCGCTCAACAGAACAACCTCTTGCCGCTAGAAAATCAAAAACTGATTCAGCAAATTGAAACCGTATGGTCTGAACTACGCGATGAATCTGGCAAACAACTTTGGGTGTCTCATGATTAGCAAATCACCGATGCGCAGAGTCAACAAATCATTCGTCCCGACTGCTTTCCTTTTGTGTTTAGCTACCTTTCTCGTCATCGAGACGTCGGATGTAGGTGCCAAAGGTGGTAACAGCGGCAAACACACTGATCGGGTTTTTCGTGAATTGGTTGTCAAAGGCGAGCGACCCGAAATCGTTAGCTGTTTGTTAACCACGATCGAAAACGTAAAGACTGATCAACGGTTCAGTGAAATCATTATCCCTGACGATGTTTCTGACACCGCCGTGCTTCAAGAAACTATCACGATGAATAAACTGGTGAGAACCATTGGGTTTTCTGCCTTGGCAAAGGACCGAAAGCACGGGGTCATCAGACTGAACTCTTGGTCTGAGGTCAACGTGACCTGTAACCAACAAAACGAAGCTACAGTAACGACCACCATCGTTTTAGCGCATGGATTTGGTCGTTAAAGGCTTCATCATCGTCCAGCAAGCATGCGCGATCTGAAATCATGATAGGCGCTATCGTGCTTGCGGCTGGCTCAGCCACGCGGATGGGGCGACGTCCGAAATGCCTTCTCGAACTTGACGGGATATCGTTGATTGAACGTCAGTTGACAGCGCTTTTAAAGGCAGGGATCGGCGAAATCGTCGTAGTGTCGGGACACTATGCGCAACAAATTGAACCTCGCCTTAAAGGATTCCCTGTTTTACTCATCCGTAACCCTAACCCGGATGACGGACAAATTTCCTCATTGCGACTTGGTCTAAACGCCTTGCCTGTCGGGGTTGAGGCGGTCATTGTCGCACTGGCGGATCAGCCACTCATTCAGTCACAAGATATTCAAGACTTGCTCAACGCCTATCAACAACGCCCGCGGGGCCGTGACTTAGTTGCACCCTACGTTGATGGCTCTCCGGGCAATCCGGTGATCTTTAGTGCGAGCGTCAAGCAAGAAATGCTCGACGGTGATGCCAACGTGGGTGGAAAGCAATGGCGCGCTGCCAATCGTGATCGTGTACATCAGTGGTCGTCATCTAACCAACACTACGTCATTGATGTAGATAGCCCTGATGACGTTGTACGGCTCGCACAGAACACAGGTCATCAGTTAAAGTGGCCATAAGCCCTCTTTGGATACGCCGATGAAAACGCTCGACGCCTTTGGTTATATGCGCCATCTTCGCCGAGAACCAGCGGCCCACAAAGGCAACAACGGCAAAGCCCTTTTAGTCGGTGGGGCACCGACCATGGCTGGTGCTTTGGTGCTGGCGGGCAGAGGCGCCCTCTATAGTGGCGCGGGCTTGACCGTCTTGATGATGCTAGACTCACTTAGCGCACACCTTGTTCCTGAACAACCGGAACTCATGATGCACGATGCCACACAATGCCTTGCGCTTGAGGCCTTACGGCAGATTGAGCCTGCAGTAATCGGCATCGGGCCGGGGATGGGCTCGAGCGCTCACGCTAAACAATGGCTCTCGGCGGCACTGCAATGGGATGGCCCGTTGATTATCGACGCAGACGGGCTCAATTTGCTATCGGCCAACCCACACTTGTTAGCGCAGGTAAAGCAACGAGTGCGCGGAACCGTACTGACCCCTCATCCCGGCGAAGCTGCGCGGCTACTCGCATGCAACACCACTGAGATTCAGCACGATCGCGAATCAGCTGTTCATGCGCTCGTTCAAGCGACCAACGCCGTGGTTGTTCTTAAAGGACATCACACACTGATCGCCGCACCAGGGCACGAGACGGTTAAATGTCTACAAGGGAACCCCGGGATGGCAGTCGCTGGCATGGGAGACATACTCACCGGCAGCCTCACGGGCGTCGTGGCGCAAGGGGTATCCGATAGACTCAGCCTTTGGGATGCTGCGTGTTTAGCGGTTGAACTACACGCCACCGCTGGGGATCAACTCGTGCAGAAAAATGGTGGACCGATTGGTTTGACCCCTAGTGAAATGGCGCCCGAGATTCGCCATCTCATGAATGTCGAATTAGCTCGATTCAACTGACGTCACGATAGGCGGATTCGCATCGTTTGCACACCCCATTTCGATGAGCGTCGTGCCAGCCTCAATGGTTTCAACACCCTCTGCGATGACTTGCCGTTTGAAAATTCGAGCGAGTTCAATGATGGCCCTAACGATATCGGCATTTCGTTCATTTAGCCCGTCGTTAAGCACAAAATCTTGATCAATCTTGATCGTATCAAAGGGGATCTTTCTTAAATAAGTCAATGACGAATAGCCAGAACCAAAATCATCCACAGAGAATTTGAACCCTAGACCGCGCAGCGCTTCAATCACCCGCACTGCGTCACCGATAAGACCAACAAACCATTTTTGACATGTTCTGGAGTGAATCATCCTTCCGGCATGAACATATGCATTCAACGCACATGTCTAACCAGTAAACTGGAGTAACTCTCATGAACACACAACACGTTAAAGCACTCATGGTCTTGCTGAGCGCTAGCATAGCCCTCGGATTCACAGGCGCCTCACAATCTGAGGGTCACCAGGAAGGAAACAACAATCACCCAGACTATGGGTATCACAACAACCGTGACTACCGAGGCAATGGCGGCTATGACGGTGGGGCTAGCTTTGGCTTTGGTCTGCTCTCAGGTGCAATTCTTGGCGGCGCAATCGCAGACCCGTCTTATCCCTACTACTACCGATCATATCCCGCACCCTACCCTTCTTATCCCGCACCTTATCCGTATGGTTATGGACCGGTGTATGCGCCTGGCGGATAATCGTGCATCTACTCAACGCGCGAAATACCTCGTTCAAATTTCTGCTTTGAGCAATTCTGAGTAGGCATGATTTAGCCATAGTTTGATCCGTTGCCTATCCATCAAACCAAGACCGGTTTCGGCTGTGGCTGAGTGCTGAGCAGACCAGAAGCTGCTGTTTTGACGATCAATTTTTTGGGCAGCGGCGTCATGTAGGTGTCGAAGCGTAATCACCTTCGCACCGAGTGCTGTCGCACGTTCGAGTTCGCCGGACTTTTCCAGCAAACTAAAATCATTGCCGCGCAATTGATTCAGCACCACCACATGACCAACCCGATCACCAAAACGATCGAAAACGCGAGCCAATAAATCGACAGAGTCGCGTCCCGAATCCATGACATGCCAATAATTCAGCGCAAAGCCTGATTCGTCGGCCATGCCCAGCACGCCAGATTCGTCCATCCAGCGCATCAGTGGTTCATGGGTCTGTGCAGCCAAATCAACCAGAACGCGCCAACCAGGTTGCGCGACGGCGGCCTCAATGATGCTATCGAGTGCCTCATAGCGGTCGATCAAGATGGGGGATGCATAATCGCCATAAAACCGCAGCAACGCACCGTGCGAACGATCAGTGTCGAATCCGACGAAAGGCATCCGGCGATCAATCAGAAATTGAGCCACCAGCCGAGCGACCATGGATTTACCCACGCCACCCTTTTCTCCGCCGATTAAATGGATGTTGGACGTTGCAAGGCTATTTAGTCGTGTGTTCATGTTGATCAATCGCTGTTTATCTTGCGACGATTGTACGTTCGATTTGTTGGTTCAATCGAAATAATCTCTGCCCATTCGCGTCCAACGTTCAGGTCATCACGCAATCGGCGATCAGGGCCTGAAGGTCTATTTGCAATATGATCGTATTTTTGACGCACGGGGCCAGCTACTCTGGTGTGGCTGAGGATTCAAACCTGGAGAACGCCATTGGGATCGCCTTGCCATCAACAAAGTCAGCGAGCTAAGCCCAAAAGCCCAATCGTAAAACACACAGGAGTATAAAAATCAGTGACCAACAGATGCAACGTATTGCCAAAGACTTGAAAGGTTTCGTCAGCGAAGTGGCATTTCTCTCGCAAATGACACCGGGGGTTTTCAGCGTCCGCTATTTCTCGTCAGAGCGAGAGGTGCAATTCTGTGGGCACGCCACCGTTGGGATGATGTATGACTTAATCAAGACAGACCCAGTGCTTGCACAACAGGCAGTGATTCAATTACACACCAACAAAGGCGTTTTACCGGTTGAAAATAGAGTACGACAGCAGGATGCCGTCTTTATTCACGCACCGACACCGGCATACACGACAGTTCAAGCCGGTTTAGCAGAAATTTGCGCCGCCATGAACGTGCGCTTAGATCAAATCGATCAATCCATACCACTCGGGTTGGTTAACGCTGGCAATCAAACCCTGTGTATTCCCCTGAAATCAATGGTCGACGTGATCGAACTGCAACCTGATTTTGACGCGGTTTTAAGTTTCTGCCAAAAGTTTGATCTCGATGTCGTTACCATTTTTACGACTGATACCGCCGATCCGTTGAATCAAATCAGATCGCGAGTGTTTGCAGCGACGTTTGGCTATCTGGAAGATCCCGCGACTGGGTCTGGTAACGCAGCCTTGGGTTACCACCTGCATCGCAGTGGCAAGTGGGATGGTTCTGCGATCCGTATCGAACAAAATGCAGAACGTTCAAACCCCAACATCATCCGCCTAGCGACGATCCCTGACCTCGAGCACGGCATTCGCGTCATCTTCGGAGGCGGGTCAATGACACGAATCACCGGACATTATCACGTCTAATCCGAGACGCCATCTCAATGCCGTTTAAAAAACGACGACGAGAACCCCTTAAAAGGGTCGCTCACCTGCGATGGTGACCCGATGCCCGCTGCGAGTATTTGGCCAATAATCCCACATGGCCCGATGTTGAACGCAGCGGTTATCCCAAAACGCGATTGAATTCTTCTGCCAGCGAAAGCGACACTGAAATAACGAGTTCTCAAGATGATCGAAAAGATATCGCAGCACCCCTGCACTCTCGTCAGCAGGTACACCAATCAAATGGCTGGTAAAACCGCGATTGACGTACAACGCTTTTCGCCCTGTCACGGGATGCGTTCTGACCACAGGGTGCTCAGCATGGGGATAAACCTCTTTATCAGCGACACCAAAGTTTTTATAAGTGCCTCTATAGACTGGTTCGCCGTCGTGAAAAGCGCTCAATCCCTCTAAATAGATTTTCATCCGATCAGACAAAGCGTCATAGGCAGCGTACATGCTGGCGAACAGCGTATCGCCGCCATACGGTGGGCAAGTATGAATATGCAGAATGCTGCCCATGGGTGGTTGTTCGTCGCAACTCACATCGGTGTGCCACCCTTCGCCGTTCGCGCGGTTTGAATGCTCATCGGCGTGGATTTTCATCAGCGCGGGCAGACCTTCGACATGCGGGGCGGCGGGATGAATATGTAAATCGCCAAACAGTTGCCCAAACGCCAAATGTTGTTCTTTGGTGATGTCTTGATTTCTAAAAAAAATCACTTGATTTTCAGCTAACGCCCGGTGAATCTCAAGCTGTTGCTGCTCAGACAATGTTTGCGACAAATCAACCTCAAAAATCTCGGCACCAATAATCGGTGTGAGTTTTTCAACCCTGATGGCCTTATACGGCCCGTTGTCTTGCAACGTATGCCGGTAACGAGGGCCATTGTTGCCTCTGAGTGAAGTTGCTTGCATGTTGTTTGCCCCGTCTCGTTATTGTCTGCGTTTATTTCGCTATTGTCTGTATGGGTGTTATACACCAGTATCGTTTGGCTCTCAACCCTACCGACCCTCAACCGAGCCGACTGTCTGATAACAGACAGACCCGCCTACCCGAGCCCCCCTACTCTGAGTGCTTACCGAGTTAACCGTTTAGCGCTAAAGGCGAAAACCATGACCTCAGCATCCTCCTGCCCCTTTTCGACAGGCAATCATAAAGTGCGAACCAGCCAGGATTGGTGGCCACAGCAACTGGATTTGACGGCTTTGAGTCAATCTTCTGCATTCTCGTGCCCCATCGGTCAACACTTTGATTACGCATCCGCCTTCAAGCGCCTAGAGCTGACTGCTGTCATTCAAGATTTGAATCTTTTGATGACAACCTCACAAGACTGGTGGCGCGGCGAGTGGTGCCCAGCGCTTTGCTCCGCTCAACAGTTGGCCCGATAACGTCAATCTGGATAAGGCACGACGTTTGCTTTGGCCCATTAAACAAAAATATGCAGAAAAGCTGTCGTGGGCCGATTTGATTGTCTTGGCAGGAACGATCGCACTGCAGTCGATGGGGCTGAAGATCATCGGCTTTGGTGGTGGACGCGAAGACGCCTGGCACACAGATCCGACGTATTGGGGGCCTGAAGTCACGTGGCTTGGCGATACCCGTTATACAGGCAACCGTCAGTTAGAAAACCCTCTCGCCGCAGTGCAGATGGGATTGATTTATGTCAATCCCGAAGGGCCAAATGGTGTCCCTGATCCACTCGCGTCAGCAAAAGATATTAGAGAAACTTGAGAAAAGATCTTACGCCCATCTCGCGTACAGGGACGATCGGCAATGCTGTCTTGGTCAGTGCAGACAACCCAGCCAAGAACCTTGCCGAACTGGTCGCTGACGCCCGTGCCCATCCCGACGAGTTCACCTGTGGATCATCTGGGACCGGCGGTCAGATTCATCTCACGTGCGAAATGTTTAAAACGGCTGCTCAACTCAAGGTCTTACATATCCCCTACAAGGGGACAACGATGCTGATCCCAGATTTGATCACCGGTCGAGTCACGATGACGCTAGATAACATCCCACCTTATATCCCACTCATTAAGTCTGGGAAAATCAAAGCCTTAGCAGTCACGATGCTCGATCGCTCGCCTCTCTTACCAGAGGTACCCACCATTGCAGAATCCGGATTTGCGGGTTTTGACTCGGTTGCAGCCTACGCATTTTTTGCACCAACAGGCACGGCTCAACCGATCATTGACCGCTTAAATGCGGAGGTAAATACAGTGTTGCTTGATCCCGAGCTAAAGGCAAAGTTGCGCGAGCAAGGCATTGAAATTGCAGGTTCTACGCCAGAAGCAGTATCAACTTATCTCAACAATGAAATCGCAAAATGGGCAAAAGTCATTCAAGAAGCGAACATTGCCCAAGAATGAATCCAATGAAATGCTTTGCCGCGGGGACGTGTTGGTTTGCGTGCCCCCCGCTTCGTCCATTACAGTGCGGATACTTTCAATTTTATCGGTCACGCCAAAAATGGGCATTACTCATGAGTGAACTTGCCAAAGCAGTATTTGGTTATGCAATGTTGCTAGGCATCGCCTGGTTAATCTCTGAAAATCGAAAAGCTATTCGTTGGCACACGGTCATTGGTGGCGTGGCCTTACAAACCGTCTTTACCATCATGTTTTTCAAGATCGCCGTGTTGAAAACCATGATTGCCGGCTTAAACGATGTGATGCAAAGCCTGTTGACAGCGACCAGAAGTGGTACCAGCGCGGTCTTCGGCTATCTGGGCGGGGCGCCATCTCCTTTCACTGCGTCTGGATCGGGTTCTTCCTTTATTCTTGCATTTCAAGCACTGCCCATCGTGTTACTCATGAGTGTGCTGTCTGCCCTGTTGTTCCATTGGGGTGTTTTGCCTCGCTTGGTCAAGTTGTTTTCAATCGTTCTCGAAAAAATCATGAACGTCAGCGGGACCGTTGGGCTATCCACCGCTGCCAACGTATTTCTCGGCATGGTCGAAGCCCCCCTGCTCATCAAACCGTATCTCAAACGACTCTCCAGAGGCGATTTGTTTGCGGTGATGGCTGTCGGTATGTCTGGGGTCGCTGGTTCAGTGATGGCGTTATACGCGGGCATCCTCTCAGAGCGTGTGCCTGATGCGCTGGGGCATATCCTCATCGCCTCGTTTGTCAGTGCCCCTGCCGCACTAGCCTTCTCAGCGCTGATGGTGCCTTCAGAAAAAGGCGCGGGTGACTTACCCGTTCAGATTCAGCAGATTGACACGAATAGCTTTGACGCCATCGTCAGGGCAACGTCTGAGGGATTACACACGATCGTGCAAATCGGCGGTACGCTCATCGTTTTTATCTCGCTCGTGACACTTGTCAACGAGCTCTTAAGTTGGGTACCGTTTGGCGCTGAGCATGTCACCTTACAACGGCTTTTGGGCTATGTGATGGCACCTCTCGCTTGGCTCATCGGTATCCCCTGGAGCGAGTCACTCGTGGCGGGTTCTCTGCTGGGTACCAAAACGGTGTTAAACGAACTAGTTGCTTACATCGATATGGCCGACTTACCTGAGGCGGCTCTCTCTGCAAAAAGCCGAATCATTTTGACCTATGCCATGTGCGGTTTTGCCAACTTAGGAAGCCTGGGCATTTTAATTGGTGGCATGACCGCCATGGCGCCCAGCCACCGGAAAAACATTCTAGAACTTGGGGTGAGGACTATCGTCGCAGGAACCCTCGCGACCTTATCCTGCGGCGCGATTGTTAGTTACCTCGTCAGCTGAGACGTCACGTTTGAACCGACGCAAGGTCAAGAGCCCGTTGGGCGCCAGCGCACTTGACCGAGCGCCTTTCAGTGTCAAAAGCTAGTCGTAGTGAATGACAGTTCGGATGGATTTACCGGCGTGCATCAAATCGAAGGCCTCGTTGATCTGCTCAAGTGGCATGGTGTGAGTCACAAAGGGATCAAGATCTATCTCGCCCGCCATCGCGCGTTCAACCATCCCAGGCAATTGGGTGCGCCCTTTGACCCCACCGAAAGCAGAGCCACGCCAGACGCGGCCCGTGACCAACTGGAATGGCCGTGTTCGGATTTCTTGACCAGCGCCCGCCACACCGATGATGATGCTTTCACCCCAACCTTTATGACATGCTTCCAAGGCCGAGCGCATCACCTCAACATTGCCAATGCACTCAAAACTGAAATCAACCCCTCCATCTGTCATTGCAGCAATGACTTCCTGTATCGGCCGATCGTGATCTTTCGGATTGATACATTCAGTTGCCCCCATGACCGTCGCTAACGCAAACTTGTCAGGATTTGTATCCACACCAATGATGCGACCAGCCTTGACTAATTTTGCCCCTTGAACAACTGCCAAACCTATGCCGCCTAAACCAAATACGGCAACCGTATCCCCTGCTTTGACTTTCGCCGTATTTTGAACAGCACCCAGCCCCGTGGTCACCCCACAGCCTAACAGGCAGACTTTCTCGTGCTCAGCCGCCGGATTGATTTTTGCTAATGAAATTTCAGCGACAACGGTGTACTCGCTGAACGTGCTTGTGCCCATGTAGTGATAGATGGGCTTGCCTTGGTATGAGAAACGTGTGGTGCCATCGGGCATCAACCCTTTACCTTGTGTTGCCCGAATCGCCTGGCAAAGGTTGGTCTTGCCTGATAAACAAAACTTGCAAGCACGACACTCTGCCGTGTAGAGCGGAATCACATGATCGCCCGCACTGACACTGGTAACGCCCTCGCCCACTTCCACAACAACCCCAGCGCCCTCGTGACCGAGCACTGCAGGAAATATCCCTTCGGGATCATCGCCCGACAGCGTAAACGCATCGGTGTGGCAGACGCCCGTATGGGTGATCTTGACCAGCACTTCGCCTTTCTTTGGCGGTGCAACATCAATTTCTACCATCTGCAATGCCTGCCCGGGACCAAATGCAACCGCTGCTCTTGACTTCATTGAGTTCACACCAAATTTGGACATAATGTCTCATGATATACAAATGGCTGCGCAGAGGGAAATGATGGTCGACGTCTATGCAGACGCTGGGGGCAACCCAGCGCTGTTCTTTGACTTTTTTAGATTTTGTTTAAACTTGTCAACTTAAGCCAAAACCAAAAGTGCATCTAATCGCTTATTACTGATACTGGACCACCGACCATGAAAAAAATAATCCTTGCCACTTGCCTGCTTACGGGAATCATCGCCAGCGGCCCCACGCTCGCCCAATCAAGTTCACGGCTCGATGAAGTACTGAAATCCGGCAAATTACGCGTCTGCTCACCGGGCGATTACAAACCCTTTTCTTTAGCCAAGCCCGATGGCACGTTTGAAGGTCTCGATATTGATCTGATCCAGTCTGCTGCCAAGTCCTTGGGTGTACAGATTGATATGGTCAAAACATCTTGGCCAAACTTGCTCGCTGACTTCAGCGAAAAGTGCGATATCGCCGTCGGGGGGATTTCGACATCCACAGATCGCGCAAAGCGAGTCGGCTTTATGACGGCCTACATGGTCAACGGCAAGACCCCCATTGCCTTGTGCACGAATGCAAAAAAGTTTCAGTCGGTGGCTGATATGAACAAACCATCCGTCAGAGTGATCACCAATCCGGGAGGCAGCAACGAAAAATTCGTGCGCGCTAACTTAGCTAGCGCTTCCATCAACGTCTTCAATGACAACGTCACTATCTTCGATGAGATTGTCAAAGGCAATGCTGATGTGATGATTTCAGAGTCCGTCGAGGCGATTGTTCAGGCAAAGGCTAAACCGTCGCTGTGCGCAATCAACCCAGACAAACCCTTGCAATATGGAGAGATGACTTATCTCTTGCCTCGCGGCGACCTGCCGATGAAAGCATGGTTTGACACCTGGTTGCATCTGAGCAAATCGTCGGGAGAATACACACGTATCGTTGACAAGTGGCTCAACTAAACCTGTAGTCACCCAGAGAAGCCAGCGCATTCAATGGTTTACGATAGGATGCAAAGGCGACTGTCGTCACCCTAATTACCTATAATCGGCTCGGATTGTTTAACTGCTAAACAATTCATTGGGCTTCTAACTCAAGATCGGAGACACCATGCAACATCGCCCCCTCAGACAACGGTGCGCCCTCGTAGGTTTCTCGCTGTGTGTCGCAACCTCGGCCATGGCACAGGATATCAAGATTGCCCATATTTACAGCAAGACAGGTCCGTTGGAAGCCTACGGCAAACAGACCCAGACCGGCTTCATGATGGGCCTTGAGTATGCGACTGCTGGATCCATGATGATCAATGGTCGAAAAATTGTTGTCATCGAGAAGGACGATCAAGGCAAACCGGACTTGGGTAAGAACCAGCTTGCTGCCGCGTATGGGGACGACAAGGTAGATCTGGCGGTCGGCCCGACCGCCTCTCCCGTTGCTTTAGCGATGTTACCGGTCGCCGAAGAGTACAAAAAGATTTTGCTGGTTGAACCCGCTGTCGCCGATTCAATTACTGGCGACAAATGGAACAAATATATTTTCAGAACGGGGCGCAATAGCAGCCAAGATGCGATTTCAAATGCCGTTGCGCTGGATAAGGAGGGGGTCACCATGGTGACCATGGCGCAAGATTCAGCCTTTGGTCGAGACGGCGTAAAGGCCTTTAAAGAGGCCATCAAAAAAGCAAAAATCATTCACGAAGAATATCTTCCACCCGCGACGACTGACTTCACGGCTGGTGCGCAGCGCATGATCGACAAATTAAAAGATCAACCTGGCCGCAAAGTTATTTTCATCATCTGGGCGGGCGGTAACCCATTCAAGATTGCAGATATGGATTTGAAGCGTTTTGACATTGAAATTGCTACCGGAGGCAATATTCTGCCAGCAATGGTCGCTTACAAGCAGTTCCCCGGCATGGAAGGTGCGACCTATTACTACTATGACCTACCGAAGAACCCCGTGAATGACGCCCTGGTCGAGCGGCACACCAGTCAATTCAAAGCGCCACCAGACTTTTTCACTGCGGGTGGTTTCTCGGCTGCGATGGCTGTTGTCACTGCTTTGAAAAAGACCAATGGTGATACGAATACGACGAAGTTGATTCAAACCATGGAAGGCATGAGTTTCGATACACCCAAAGGCCCGATGATTTTCCGCAAAGAAGACCACCAAGCCCTGCAAAGCATGTACCACTTCAAAATAAAAGCAGATCCCGCAGTGGCATGGGGCATCCCTGAGCTGGTGCGTGAAATCAAGCCCCAAGACATGGATATCCCCGTCCGAAATAACCGCTGATCTCTTTATTTCTCATGCTAGAAACCCGAGCACTCACTGTTCGTTTTGGCGGTCATGTCGCTGTCAATGCAGTGTCTTGTACCTTCACGCCAGGAGAACTCATTGCCATCGTGGGCCCCAACGGTGCAGGCAAAACGACCTTTTTTAACCTTATTTCAGGTCAGTTGCCTGCGACCGACGGGATGGTATTTCTCAATGGTAAAAATATCACTCCCCTGTCCGCTCCTGCCCGAACGAGGGCAGGTCTGGGGCGAGCCTTTCAACTGACAAACTTGTTTCCGAACTTGTCGGTGCTCGAGAACGTGCGCCTCGCCGTTCAAGCGATCAACACCGGACCTCATCGACACGGTTTAGATTTGTGGCACATCTGGAGCGACCACCAACGATTGACTGAGCGAGCCCAAGAGATTTTGGATCAAGTGTCGATGACTGCACAACAGGCAACCATCGTTTCAAGCCTCGCCCATGGCGCTCAACGTAAACTCGAAGTAGCGATGCTGATGGCGTTGGACCCAAGTGTCTATTTGTTCGACGAACCCACGGCTGGGATGAGCCATGACGAGGCACCGATTATTCTGGACTTGATTCGTGAACTCAAAAAAGACCGATCCAAAACGATTTTGCTGGTTGAACACAAGCTTGACGTGGTGCGAGAACTAGCAGACCGGATCATCGTTTTACACAATGGGACGCTCGTTGCCGATGGACTGCCTGCTGAAGTCATGGCATCAACCGTCGTGCAAGAGGCCTACCTCGGCAAAGCGGTCACGCCGGTATGAATAAGAGCTTATTAACGCTGGCTGACGTTCACACGCATATTGGGGCGTATCACATTCTTCATGGTGTTGATCTGACTGTGCCCAAAGGCGAGCTGACCATGCTGCTTGGTCGCAATGGCGCTGGAAAAACAACAACACTTCGTACCATCATGGGCCTTTGGAGATCGAGCCAAGGGCGTATCTGTTTTGCAGACCAAGACATCACTGCTTTACAAACACCTGACATTGCACAAAAAAGCATCGCCTATGTCCCCGAAAATATGGGGATCTTTTCGGATCTAACCGTGAAGGAAAACATGCTGCTTGCTGCCCGCCATGCCAACACGGTTGCTCAGATCGATGAATCTCGCTTGCAATGGATTTTGGGTTGTTTTCCGGCCATTGAAAAATTCTGGAACCACCCAGCTGGCAAGCTATCAGGTGGGCAAAAGCAAATGCTAGCCGTTTCACGAGCGATCATAGAGCCAAAGGATTTGCTCATTATTGATGAGCCAAGCAAAGGACTAGCACCCGCCATCATCAACAACATGATCGACGCGTTCAAGCATCTAAAAACCAGTGGGGTGACCATTTTGCTGGTCGAACAGAACATACATTTCGCTCAGCAATTGGGGGACACGGTTGCCGTGATGGATAACGGTCGAATCGTTTATACCGGGCAAATGCAGGCGCTAGCAGAAGACACCGCCTTGCAACAGTCTTTGCTGGGTTTGTGTTTATGAAGCTATCCCGTCGTCTTGCCGCAGATCGCGACCTATGGCCTCTGTTGCTTGTGCCGCTGCTTGCTTTGGCGGTCTGGCCATTGATCCCGTCAAGCGCCACATGGGCGACCTTAACGGTTGCCGGATTAGCGATGGGTATGATCATTTTTATTACAGCGTCGGGTCTGACGCTGGTGTTTGGTTTAATGGATGTCCTTAACTTTGGTCATGGGCTTTTTATCGCTGTGGGCGCTTTTGTGGCGACTACCGTGATGGGTGCGATGGGCAACTGGTCAGCATCCGGATTTTGGTGGCAAAACATGGTGGCTTTGCTCGCCGCGATGCTCGTTGCAATGAGTGTCGCCGCCGCTGTTGGACTCGTGTTTGAACGACTCATCGTGCGGCCAGTCTACGGTCAGCATCTCAAGCAGATTCTGATCACCATGGGCGGGATGATCATCGGCGAAGAACTCATTAAAGTCGTCTGGGGGCCTCTGCAAATTGCACTTCCCTTGCCTGTGTCACTGCGTGGTTCATTGATCGTGGGCGGCGCTTCGATCGAAAAATATCGACTCATCGCGGTCGCGATCGGCTTATTGGTGTTTGGATCGCAGAGCTGGGTGCTCAGTCGAACCAAGCTTGGCTTGCTGGTTCGGGCGGGCGTACAAGACCGCGAAATGGTCGAATCCCTCGGCTATCACATCAAACGATTGTTTATCGGCGTGTTTGTGACGGGCAGTGCGCTTGCGGGCCTTGGCGGGGTCATGTGGGGTCTGTATCAACAAAGTGTGGTGGTTCAAATCGGAACACAAGTGAATGTGCTCATCTTTATTGTGATCATCATTGGTGGCTTAGGCTCTACTGGCGGGGCCTTGATCGGCGCTTTGCTTGTCGGACTCATGGCCAACTACACGGGGTTTCTAGCCCCAAAGTTGGCTCTGTTTTCGAATATCTTTTTAATGGCAGTGATTCTGCTGTGGCGGCCGCAAGGCTTATACGCCGCTAAACGATGAGTTAACGCACATGTTTAAACGTCTCTTGTCGAACGATCTGCCGCGCAGTCGAATATTGACGGCCTTGCTTGCGTTCATTGTGCTCAGCCTCTTGCTTGCCCCTTTTATCTTTCCCGGGGTCAAAGCACTTTCGGTAGCGGCCAAAATCTTGATTTTTATTGTGCTGGTGGCGGGGTTTGATCTGATCCTTGGATTTACAGGCATTGTTAGCTTTGCTCACACCATGTTTTTCGGTATTGGTGCCTATGGCATTGCGATTGCGTCCAACATCTGGGGGCCTACTTGGGGTTCGTTAGCTTCAGGCCTTGCGCTGGCCCTTACCCTCTCCTTTGTATTGTCGCTGTTGATTGGTTTATTTTCGCTGCGTGTTCGAGCCATTTTCTTTGCCATGATTACGCTGGCAATTGCCTCAGCGTTTCAGACGCTGGCATCCCAATTATCCGATTTCACAGGTGGCGAAGACGGTTTGAGCTTTAAATTGCCCAAAGCCTTGTTGCCAGGGACTGAGTTTTTGCCTGATCCTTTCTGGGGGGTAGATATCACTGGCCGATTGCTTTGCTACTACCTGCTTTTCGTCGTTGCGTTGATCATGATGCTCTTGATGCTTCGCATCGTTAATTCGCCTTTTGGCAGGGTGCTGCAGGCCATCCGCGAAAATGAATTTCGTGCAGAGGCCATTGGCTATCGGGTGGTGGTTTATCGAACGCTCTCAAGCGTCATTTCTGCGCTGTTTGCTTGTGTCGCGGGCGCCATGCTTGCTATCTGGCTACGCTACAACGGGCCGGACACATCGTTGAGTTTTGAAATCATGATGGACGTCTTGCTGATTGTTGTCATCGGCGGCATGGGTACTGTCTATGGCGCCGTTGTTGGTTCAGCCCTGTTTTTGCTCGCCCAGAGCTATTTACAAGACCTGTTGAAGATTGCCAGTGAAGCGACGGTGGCAATCCCGATGCTGTCTGCCTTATTGTCACCAGACCGTTGGCTGTTGTGGCTTGGGCTCTTGTTTGTCTTATCTGTTTATTACTTCCCGACTGGCGTGGTGGGTCGGTTACGCGTCAACGCACGTTGAAGTTGCTCATCCCCCGTTATGGGGTAGAGCCGCAAACCCAGAATTGCGGAGCAAAACAAAAAGCCCCACATCGCTGTGAGGCTCTTGAATATTGGCTCCCCGACCTGGACTCGAACCAGGGACCTGCGGATTAACAGTCCGTCGCTCTACCGACTGAGCTATCAGGGAATAGTCACTAGGACTAAGCGCGAAACTATAGCATAAATTGTGACAGTTTGCACGCCGAGGCGCAGAACAAGCTCATCAGACAACACGATTATTGTAGACCAAGCGACTATCGCAGCTCTGATATAATTTTCGGCTGTGCCGATGTAGCTCAGACGGTAGAGCAGCTCATTCGTAATGAGAAGGTCGAGGGTTCGATTCCTTTCATCGGCACCAGCAAGGTCAGAATCAGGCAATAATAAGCAAACACGACTCCCGGGTGGATCAGATATGCTTAATAACGATTCTGCAGCAATGGCCAACGTTGATTCAAACTCGATTGATTTAGATCAAGCGATCAGTCGATTAGAAAATGGCTTTCAGCCTACCCCGATGGTGGCGGTTGCTGATCTCACGAAACATTGTCAGTTGCTGACAAAAAAATCGGCAAATAAGCGCGGCGAGATCTCGAGCAATCAAGTGCTCGTGGCTGCCACGGATAGGCACGGGCATCTATTTTTAACAGGCAAAGTCTATTTGTCCTTTGCGACCGTGCAGGTGGGTTATCCGAACGCACATACAAATAATTATTTGCTAGATATGGATGAAGGGTTAATTGACCCAAAATACTTCTATTACTTTGTCACCTCAAATATAGGTCGCGAGTTGCTGAGCTATCACGACGAAAAAGCCGAACGTCAGTCAGCTAACGGCGCTAGCGCTGAAGGCACCGCGCTGAGCGTCATGCCGTCAATCAGAATCCCAGTGCCTTCCCTTGAGGTACAACGAAACATCATTCACAGTCTTGAGCTCGTCGATCAAGCAAAAGATCAAGTAAAAAACATCGCGGTTGACATCAAAAACTGTTTACTGGGCACCGATGGTCACTATTTTCTGAAGGGCAAAGTTCAAACCATCATCGACGTGTGGAACCATCTCACAGAATATGAAATTGTCAAAAAGTACACGTATGCCGGACAGTCGGTGAACGTCGAGTTTCAGCCAACCTTTAGCTTAAACGTGACCAAGCAGACCAAAGAGAAAGCGGTTGAAGATTTGTCGGTCACCACCGTGGCGGCGTTTTTAAACACCTCAGGTGGCGCACTGCTGATTGGTCTCACCAGCGATGGGCAATTAACCGGCATAGAAAAAGAAGTCGCCAAGTTACATAAGTCTGACGACAAATTGCTATCGTCGGCGCAAGCCACGATTGAGTCTCGAATCGCGCCTCAATTTCATTCATTCATCACGTATGGTTTGGTTGAATGCGACGACAAGATGGTCTTGAAGATAGATTGCAAGGCCGCCCCTGCCGAGGTTTATGTCGACGGTAAAGATTTCTATGTCAGAACTCAGGCAGCGACAGAAAAACTAGACGGGCCTGATTTGGTTCATTACATCAGAGGACACTTCAAGACCGTTTAAAAGTCGTCGCCTTGACTTGCTTCGATCCAAGTTTCACTTCTATGTGGATCACGTAGCATGATCTCTCTACCCATCAAAGCATCGATTGCGCAGCAAGTCCGGCAGATGACTGGCGGTAAAGGTCGGCCGACTGCATTTCTTGAACCTAAAGGCGATCCGGGTCTGTTCGGGCCCGATTCGATGGTGTGGCAAGTGCATGCGCACTTTATCCCCATGCTCGTGGGGGGATTGTCTTCCCTACTGCTTCAAGCGTTACACCCACTTGCCCTTGCTGGCGTTTGGGATCACTCGTCATTTCGGCAAGATTTAAAAGCACGGCTTGGACGTACCGCTTTTTACATCGCCTCAACCAGCTACGGTGGTCGCGACATGGCCATGCAGTCCATTGAGAGAGTCCGCAATATCCACCTCAAGGTCACAGGTAGCTTGCCGGACGGTACCGTCTATCGTGCCGACGACCCCACCTTACTCAAGTGGGTTCACCTTGGTGAAGTCTTGAGCTTTTTGGGTGGGTATCAACAATTTGGTCACTCTCCGTTGCTGCTGCAACAAGAAGATCAATACATCAACGAAATGGCACTGCTCGGTGAGCTACTAGGCGCTGAGGGCTTACCTCACAGCGTCACCGAAGCAAACTGGATGTTGCAAAGCTATCGATCAGCACTCGTTTTCAATGAACGTACCCGTGCAGTCGTTGAGTTGATCGAGCACTTTCCCTGTCGGCCAGTGGATCGCCCAATACTGAGGCTGGTCATCGCGGCTGCGTTTCATTTACTGCCGGATTGGGCATTACGGCTGCTCAATAAGCCGCCAGCCAGCGCGGGGGAAAAGGCCTTCGTCAGATATGCCCTCAAACTGTTGGCACACCCCATTGACTGGGCGTTGGATTCAGAGGGTGTCGCTGCCTATTCTCGCCTTCGAGTTCAGCCGAGTTAAGGGCCTGGGCTGTCAATCGGGTCTTGTCGAATGGCGGGCTTATATTTAAGGGCTTGAGCCGGCTTGTATTCACAACTTGCCGAGACCTCGTTTGCAACCACTTCCGCGCCAAATAGTGTTTTCACCCCGCACGTCGATTGAAACATCCCGCTTTGATTATGCCCCACATTGAGCACTTCGAAAGCGTCATGGTTAATAAAGGTGAAAGGGGTCGCCACAAATCGCTCGTAGGCCATGTAGCGCCGCGCACGTTGGATGCGCGTTGTGCCTTGGGCTTGGGCTGCGCAAGACTTATCGAGGTTATTTTGTTGAGGATTATTGTCGGCAGTCCCCATCAGATAGGTCACCTGGCGTTGCAAATAACGCTCAAGCAAAGCTGGTGCCGAAACATTGCCGCCAAAGCGGATCAGATCTCTGGTGCCATAACGATATTGGTCGTAGTTTGGACACGTATCGCGCCCGGCAAACGGCCCGAAGGTGGTTTCTGATGTCGGACGATCTTTCGTAAAATACAGGTAGGCTGATGGGTTGGCGACAACGTACTTGAGGTCGATGCCACTGTCACGAATACGTTGATCAATCTGATTCAACACGGCATAGCGGTGAACCAATTGACCACCTGCAGAGTGACCAGCAAAAACGATTTTGCGCAGCGACGGGTACTTGTTTTTATCGGCCAGCATCAACAGAAATTTATCCATGACTTCGTACGAGCTCAATCCGCCGGGGCCTGTTAATGCATCCAAACCACTTGCCCAATCAAATTTACCCCACGTTGGCAACCCCGTATACCCTTTGCCTACATCTTCGGGTGAAACGAACTGCGGGGCAACCAACAAGACATAAGTCTGGTCGAGATGAACCTGATTGAGGGTGGATTGAGCTGAAGCGAAATAGTTGTTTCCATCTCTACTCACGCCATGCAGCACAACGACAATTTCTTTAATGTTGAAATCCGTCTCGGCCAGATCATGGTTCGCGTAGGCAGCGAATTCGAAAGGCTGTGCATTGTGTTCTAGCTTGACTCGTTGCCAAGCGGGCGCTTCAGCTTTTTCTTTGATCAGCTCAATCGCTTGAGCCTGTGCCTGAGACCACAGCAAAGCGAATGTCGCCAAGACGGCAAATCCCTTGAGCAGCATTTTCCTAAAGCTTAAAAAACTGACCGACCTTGTCATCCCGCTTCTCCCCGCTATTCTTTTTAAATCAGGTGCCCAGCTCTGATGGCTTTCGTATGTAAATAACCGGTATTGTGTTCGTTGGACGCAAACACATGTCGCACTCGCTCGATCACGTCAATGCCATGCTGGCTCAACGAGGTCACTTTAGTGGGATTATTGGTCATGAGTTTCACCTGGCTCACGCCCAGCAACTTGAGCATTTGTGCTGCCGGCAGATAAACACGCTCATCCTCGTCGTAACCAAGCTGCAAATTCGCGTCAATGGTGTCGTACCCCGCATCTTGCAGCTGATAAGCTCTGAGTTTGTTGACCAGCCCAATCCCCCGCCCTTCTTGCGCGAGGTAAAGCAGAATCCCACTGCCCGCTTTGGACATCGATTCAATGGCACCCCGCAACTGACTGCCGCAATCGCATCTTAACGAGCCAAGCAAATCCCCGGTGAAACACTCTGAGTGCAATCGAACCAACACTGGCTGCGAAAGATCAGGCTCACCAATGACGATAGCAAAGTGCTCTACCCCGCCGTCGCCCGGTCTGAAAGCAACCATCCGTGCCTGCTCTGCGTCTTCGAGAGGCACTCGCGCCTGGCTAATGATCTTTAATTGTTGTGCACCGATGGTCTTATACGACTCGATATCTTTAACATCGACCACCAACACGCCCTCGGGCGCTTCAGTCACCGGCATTGTCAAGGCAGCAGGCAATAATCTCGCCAGTTTTGTCAACAACAAACCAGCACCCTCAATCGACGCACCGTGGCTGAATTTAAACTGACCCAAATCGAGAGGCGCGAGCAACGAGGTCGGATCGGACAGATACTCGACATCATCCGCCTGCAGGGGTCGAGAGCCCCGTATCAAATAAAAGTCATGTCCTGTTTCACCTAACCCCAGCGACCGAGCTCTTTTGCCGGTGATTGCAAGCGAAATATCCCCTGACCCAGCTTGTGAGAACAGGTGAAGCGTCTCAGGCCCTACCCCTTCGCTTGAGAGCATCAGGACCAAGTGCTTGCCACCTCGAACCAAGACTGGCAGCCCGCGACGCAGATCTGCAATTGCACGATCCACTGCTGCCAAGGCCTGATCAAACTCGTATTTTTGCTTTTGAGTCGTCGACACGTTACACAACCTTAAATTCGGGATTACCCTGTATTATGCCAGTGTGATGAACTTTATCCCTAAAACCCTTACAAATCATGAGCAATGGCACGCATTTGTTCATGCTTTTCAAACATCGGCACCTGACCCTCAAAACGTCTGGTATCCGATTTTCTGGCCATTGCGTACCGCCAGCGAATCGTTCGTTATCGGTCAGCTGGGTCAGTCACTCGATGGCAGAATAGCGACCCCAACAGGCGATTCAAAATATATCAATGGCGAAGCTGGGTTAACCCATCTTCACCGCTTGCGTGCCTTGGTTGACGGCATCGTGATTGGCGTAGGTACCGCGTTGGCCGACGACCCGATGCTGACCGTCAGAAAAGTCGTTGGGCCGCAGCCAGCCAGAATCGTGATTGATCCATCAGGCAAACTCACGAGCCAGGCCCGGGTCTGGTGTGACGATGGGGTACAGCGCATCGTGATTACTCGTGCGGGTGTGCTCCCTGACATCCCTGAGGGGGTTGAACATCTGGCCATGGCAACCACCAAAGATCAGATCACCCCCCCAGCGATCCTGGCTGCCCTCGCAGCGCGAGGGTTGAAACGGATTCTCGTTGAAGGTGGGGCTGATACGATTGCGCGCTTCATTCAGGCAGGCTGCCTACATCGACTGCATTTAATTGTCGCCCCCATTATTTTGGGATCGGGTAGAACGGGTCTGTGCCTGACAGAGATTCAAAAACTCAGTGAAGCGATCAAACCATCGGTCACTGTTCACCCACTTGAGGGTGAAATCCTGTTTGATTGCGACCTTTCAGCGCACTGTGCGCAGATTCAGTCCGGTCAAGATGTTGGCAAATGCCGTCCCTGACGTCTGCCAGTTTGGCAAGGTCTGCCCGACGGCCCATGAACCGTCCGCGTATCGCGATCGCAAAGCTGAGTCGCCCACCATCATTGCGATGGCCTGCGCCAAACCAAAGATATCGCCTGGCGTGACGAGCAAACCTGCTTGAGGTGGGACGGTATCTGCGATTGCCCCGCCGGTCGTGCCGATAATCGGTAAGCCGTGCGCCATCGCCTCTGCGTAGGCCATGCCATAGCCTTCAAAATGAGACGCCAGCACAAATACATCCGACCGGCGATAGTAATTTGCCACCTCGTTCGACGATAAAGTGCCGGTCAACGTGATTCGGTTGCGCAACTGCCAGCGGTCAATTTGTTCAACTAACGTGGCTGCACACACCGCATCGCGCTCACAGTCACCAACCACGGTCAAATGCCAATTCAAATCCGGCAATTGCGCCAGGGCATCAACCAAGATATCAAACCCTTTGCGAGGGGTGATCGTACCAACAGACAATAATTCGACGATGTTGCCGTCGCTGCCGTGTGCTCTAGACGAGGCTTGAGTGCCAGGGTAGACGACACTGATTCGATCGTCTTGAACTTCAAAATCTGACAACAGACGAGCGGTGGCTCGGCTCGTCACAATGACGTGTTGCGCGTGAGCGAGGGCTCGCGTTTCGCTGACCTGCAATAGTTGCCGAGCGTCTGGGGTTAAACCATTTTCTAGCGCTAAAGGGTGGTGTACCAAGGCGATCAGCTGATAATGTTGTGCGAGTTGCGCAGCGGCCTCAGGCATTACCCCAAAAGCCAGACCATCAATCACAATCGGTGTACGGGGATCGAGTGCTGCCAGCAGCCGGTGTGCCTTGGCCAGCGTCGGCTCGTCTGGCCACGGAAAGCCATCCCCGAGCGACACGACCTCAACGTCCCAACCCAGGGCGATTAACGCAGCAATGATCTGACGATCGTAGCCGTAGCCGCCGGTTGCCGTCTGCAAATCTCCTGGGATAGCAAACGCGACACGTCGCATCTTCACAAGGTCGCTTCGTACCAGGCGCGGGCCACGTGAGATTCAGAAATCGTGACGCGGATAGCATGAAGCTCATGGCTGGCACGGCCCAGCTGGCCCGATTTGGCTGCGGCTGCCAGTTCATCGAAAATATGCTTGGTCAAAAACTCGGTCGTCGTATTGATCCCTTTGAAGGCGGGCACTTCATCAAGATTTGTGTAGTTGAGTGGTTTGAGCGTGGCCTTCAATACCTCCAATGCGCAACCAATATCAACAACAATCCCATTAGCGTCGAGCTCTTTTGAGATGAACGCGGCATCGACCACAAAGGTGGCGCCGTGCAGCGCTTGTGCCGGACCAAATACTGCCCCGCGGAAAGAATGGGCGATCATGATGTGATCACGAACTTCGACTGTAAACATGGTGATGTCCTGATTAAGCGTCGTATGAAATTGGCTGGCAAAGCACACCAGCATGAGGATCGAAAATTCTTAATAAGTAACGGCAAACGTGTTGAAAGGCAATGGGGCGCTCGATCAGCACATCCAGCGCCGGGTCGTCCAATAGTCGCATCGCGGCATTCAAACGTCTCGCATAATCCCATCTGGGTCGGTGCGAGGCAGCGATATGCCCGACTTGGCTAGCCATCAACTTCAATTGCCTGCTATGAAAAGCCCCGCCAAGCGTGACCGGTACCTGGCCAGCGCCGAACCAACTCAACTCAAGCACGGTGGCTTCCTCACCAGCCAAACCAATTGCGGTGTTCAAGCCCCCGGCACTGGCCGTGGCATGCACCACAAGATCGCAACCCTGCGGTGCATCTTGCGGCGAGGCAAACGCCATCCCGAGCTTGTGTGCTTCGTACTGTCGAAGCGGGTTGATGTCTACCAACGTCACTTCAGCGCCTGGCAATTTGGCGCAAAGGTAGCCCACCAACAAACCGATGACTCCCCCCCCGACCACGGCGATGCGATCAGCGGGGCAAGGCGCAGCGGTCCATACGGCGTTGAGGGCGGTCTCCATGTTGGCGGCTAGCAACGCACGCTTGGGCGCAATATTGCCGATCGGCACCAATGCGCTCTGAGGCAGATGCAACGTCGTTTGATGCGGGCTCAAACTAAAGACCGTTTGACCAAGCAAGGCGTCGGGCCCAACTTCGACCAGCCCCACGTTGGCATAGCCGTACTTCACCGGAAACGGAAAGTCTCCGCCCATGAAGGGGGCTCGCATCCGATCGTAATCCTCGATTGCGACGCGCCCAGTCGCCACGAGTGCCTCAGTCCCTCGACTAAACGCACTAAACATTGTTTTAACTTGGCAATCGCCTGGGTCAATTGATGCCAGTTGATGCGATCGAATTTCGGCTTGATTGGGTGCCGTGTACCAAAGTGCTTGAACGCTCGTCATACGGGTTATCAACGTATCGCTATGAAAAATCACTGATGGACGCACAGAGCATGACCTATACTTCTTGCACGCTATGACCCAGTATAAATGACCTCAAGGCAATACTTTTGCAACCCAAACCATCTCAAGACCTTTCACCAAATTTCTTGCCCCGGCGAGTTATTTTTGCCGTGCTGGTGTTGTTGACCATCCTCGCGCTTTTGTGGCTCATGTACCTCGCGTTAGGGGAGGCAAGTACCTCAATTAGCGGTGGCATCGTGTTGGCTCTGTATGCGGTCATTCTCCCCTGGCTAAGCATTGGCTTATGGAACGCCGTGATCGGCTTACTGATCATGCGCTTCAGTCAGCAACCGTTGGCAAAACTGCTGCCTGCCAGCATCGTGGTTGCGGCCAATCCAACGAACGAGACACCCATCACCGCGTCAACTGCCTTGCTCGTTTGCATTCGCAATGAGAACCCCAAGCAAGTCATTCGTCATCTGGCGTTATCTGTCGCAGGCTTAGTGCGGGCTCAAGCAGCTCAGCACTTTCATCTATATATTCTGAGTGATACCAACAACGAACAATTGGCCTTGACTGAAGAGGCTGAGTTTGAGGCCTTTAAAGCGTCGCTGGGTGACAGCTTAGCGCTGACCTACCGACGTCGCACTCACAACCAGGGGTTTAAAGCCGGCAACGTACACGATTTTTGTGAACGCTGGGGTCATCAACATGAGTTTGCGTTGACGTTGGATGCTGACAGTTTTATGTCGGGATCGGCCATCTTGCGTTTGGTACGCATGATGCAAGCAGATCCACAACTCGGCATTTTACAAGGCTTGGTCATCGCCATGCCTTCACAAAGTGGCTTCACGCGCTTGTTTCAGTTCGGTATGCGTTTAGGCATGCGCTCTTGGACCATGGGAAGCGCTTGGTGGCAAGGCGACTGCGGCCCCTACTGGGGGCACAACGCCTTGATACGGATAAAGCCTTTTACAGAACAGTGCAAACTACCGTTACTCAAACCTAATCGCGATGGCCCAAGACATATTCTCAGCCACGATCAGGTAGAAGCGGTCTTGATGCGCAGAGCGGGTTACGCTGTGCGAGTGCTTCCTCTTGAGGACGCTAGCTGGGAGCAAAACCCACCGACCTTACCCGAATTCGTTCAACGTGACTTGCGATGGTGCGAGGGCAATATGCAGTACGGTAGCCTCGTGTCACTGCCCAACCTCGCCATGGTGAGTCGAATTCAATTGATGCTTGCCATGTTGATGTTCGCGGGTGCCCCCGCCTGGATCGGTCTGATGGTGAGTGCCACCGTCATGGCAAGCGTCTCGGCACATGCGCCGTTGATGCTCAATCCTGCGCTCTTACAACTTGTCTTTACGATCACCCTCGTGATGTCGTATTTGCCCAAGATCGTGAGCGTGATTGATGTTCTGGCGAGCAAATTGCAGTTGACTGCCTTTGGCGGTGTCTTCAAATTTTTGTTGAGTTTTTTGCTTGAAACGATTTTCTCGCTACTGATTTGCCCCATCATGTGGTTTAACCAAACCGTGTTCTTGTTGCGATTGGCGACGGGCAACAGCAAAGGGTGGGCAGCGCAAACGCGTGATGACCACTCGGTCGCCTGGTTGTCTGCGTTGAGGCTCTATTGGGCGCATACGGCGTTCGGCGTCACCTGTCTTGGTCTGATTGCTCACTACCAACCCAGCCTTCTTTTTTACTCACTATTCTTTATTTTTGGATTGGTGACGCCGATCCCACTGGCGGTGATCCTATCGTGGCCTCGCGTCGGCAGATGGATGACCCGCCTTGGCATTGCTCAATTGCCAGAAGAAACATCGCCTCCGCCAGAGTTGCGTGCGCTCGAACTGCCAGCCTTGCTGGGTCGACCCTGACGCAGAGTAGGCGTGAACGGTCAGGCAACGTGTCAGCACGATCGAGGATATTGCGCACGCGGTGATCTTATTGACCTCAGCAGCCTCAAGCGTCGTGACTGGCCAAACTTTAGTCATGGACGGCGGCATTTCTTTGGTGTAAGTTCAGCGAACGTTAAGAGGAGATCGCGATGGGGCTTCGCTTTATTTTTATGCTCACCCGACACGACCGGACAGTCTCCGATGCTTCGACGCAGCTTCAGACGGCGCTCGGTGTGGGGGTTCGCCATATCGGTTTCAAGGATATCGGGCTACCCTTGGCCGAACTAAAAGCCCTCAACAAAGCAATCAAGGCGGGTGGTGCTACCTCTTATCTTGAAGTCGTCTCTCTTGATCGCGAAAGCGAGATCATTTCTGCCCAAGCAGCAGTCGACATTGGCGTGGATATTTTGCTGGGCGGCACGCATGTCGATGATGTGTTGCCGGTCATTGAAGGCAGTGGCTTGCAGTACTTCCCTTTCCCGGGGCGGATCACGGGTCACCCCAGCGTCTTAGAGGGTAGTATTGGTGAAATCGTCGAGTGTGCTAAGACCTTGGCGGCGCGACCCGGTGTACATGGGCTTGATCTGTTGGCTTACCGCTCGAACGAGGATGTGCCCGCGTTGATCAAAGCGGTTTGTGGTGCGATCTCTAAACCCGTGTATGTCGCGGGCTCGATTGATCATCCAGCAAGAATATTGACGGTCAAACACGCAGGTGCGGCAGGGTTTACGATCGGCACCGCGGCACTTGATGGTAAGTATCCCGCAGACGGTGACGACGTCGTGGGTCAGCTTTCAGCAATTATTCGGGATGTCGCCGCGTTCAATCGGCACCTCTCGCCAGTTCAAAAAAACGACCTGCCAACGGCTTTTGGTCAACTGCCAAAGCCTCTGCCAGTCGCCGATGACGAGTCGTTCAACCACGAACAATTTCAGCTTGCGACTTTCGAAGGGACGTCGAGGTGGTCATTTCGCCCCCATGACCACGAGTTGTTCTTTGTCAAAAGCGGTCGTCTGCTCATGAAATTGCGCGATCGTGAAGAACTGATTGAAGAGCGTGAATTCATCGTCGTGCCCAAGGGGGTTGAGCACTGCCCAGTCGCGTTGGATGGAAAAGTCTGCGAAGTCGTACTAATGCATTCACCCGCCCGTTCGCTGTGATCTAAAAACAAACGTCATACCCTTGACTTTGGCGGATCAAACGCGACTGCGAAACATGGCTGTGTCGGAATATGCTAAATTGAGTTCATGCGCACGACTCAACCCCACCTAGTCACCCTGCTCGATTCATCTGAATCGATCGGTGTCCTGTGGCCGTCAGCGAATGTCTCAAAATCAAAAAAACCAAAGCTCATCTGATCGGGGCTGCGGTTCCGTCCTCAGATGAGCGACGGGACTGCAAAGAACATTTTTCGCTGCTTACTTTCGCCCGCTGTCTGACGGTTTCTTCCATCGGTCATGCGTTAAAAAAGGAAGTGGGTCATGAAAGAAAATTCTATTTTTACCGATCTATGGGTCCCCATCGTCACGCCGTTTAGCGCGGGGCAAATCGATCACATCGCGCTGCGACAGTTAACCCAGCATCTCGCCTCGCAAGGCATTGCCGGCTTTGTCGTTTGTGGCTCAACCGGAGAAGCGGCAGCGTTGAGCAAAGCCGAACAACTCGCCGCACTTCAAAGCGTGCAGTCTGTGACGACTCTACCAGTGATCATGGGTGTCTCTGGCTATCATTTAGAGGATACTGTTGCTTGGGTGCGAGAACTCTCTACACTGCCACTGAACGGCTTATTGGTGTCTGCCCCTCACTACATCCGTCCTTCTCAGTCAGGATTGATTCAATGGTTTACGGCAATGGCAGATGCAAGTCGTTTGCCTATCATTATTTACGACATCCCAAGCCGAACCGGTGTTGAGTTACATGAAAGTACCCTCCTCGCGCTCAGTCAGCACGAGCATATCGTGGGGATAAAGGATTGTGGTGGCCATTGGATCAAAACGCAATCACTGATTGCCTCTGGCCGATTGATCGTCTTAGCGGGGGATGACGCTAATATATTCAGCACCGTGGCGCTGGGCGGTCAAGGCGCGATTGCCGCGGCCAGTCACGTTCATACCCATTTATTTGTCGCAGTCATCAGGTTGCTCAAAGAGGGCAATTTGCCGCAGGCGCGTGCCCTTTGGTCTAAGTTGCTACCAATCATCGATGCGTTATTTGCTGAGCCTAATCCCTCGCCAGTTAAAGCGCTTTTGGCACACCAGGGCCATCTTGCGCCAGAGCTGCGAGCACCGATGGGTGCTGCAAGTGACTCGCTTGAACAACGGCTGATCGCGATGAGTAAAAACCTTGAGGTCTCGGGCTAATGCATCCCTGACACGTCGACGTCCATACGCTTCACCGAGGCGCAGAAACGGTTGCAGACATTGCGTGCAAGCCTGCCAATGTCTGCAAGCATGCCTGTGCCACCTCTCGCCCTTTCTTCACGAAATGGTTGATAAATATTTGACGATGCTCTTCGTGCTCATGAAAGTGATGAGGGGTCAAGACTGCAGAGAAGACCGGCACGTTGGTATCGAGTTGCACGCGCATTAAGCCATCGATGACAGCAGCAGCGACAAACTCGTGCCGATAGATCCCACCATCCACCACCAGCGCGCAGGCAATGATCGCGTCATACTGAGCGCTCAACGCCAGCCTTTTGGCGTGCAGCGGGATCTCGAACGCGCCGGGCACCCGAAACTCATCAACCTTAAAGCCCGCATCAACCTCGTGAAAATAATCATCAATTGCAGTCGTCGAACTCGAGACGATCTCGCGATGCCAACTCGCCGAGACGATAGCAATGCGGTGTGGCCTTTGGGGTAGCGTGAAGGATGCCGAGTCATTGGCTGAGCAGGTCTGAGTCATCGTTGTCCTAAATAAGCGAAATAAAATCAGGACGCACGTACCTACAAGTGCCTACTCTTTGGAAGTTCAAATTCAATGGCACACCGGTCTGAGACCCAAACATCGACGGTCTCAACTCATTTTTCTGAAAACGACGTCTTTGTTACGGCATTTTTCGCCATGTTTTAAAGTCGTCCGGCTCCCATGCCCTGAAAGCAAAAAGCAGCCCACATCCTTTACGGTCAGCTAAATCGGTGATCAGACTCTCTTCGTGCAACTGCGCAAATTTCTTTTGCAACTGACGTAAATCGGTCTGTAACTGGCTCATTGCTTGCTCACTGAACATCCCGTGAACAAAGGTCATTGCCTCGTTCTTTCCCAAGAAGCGATGATTTAAAAACTCAGGCATGCCGCGCCGTTTAAAATACTGCCGAATCGGCCCTTCCGGTAGCCAATCAAAGTCTCTCGCGACGATGATACGAATTCGATTATTTGGCAACAGATCAATCAACCTCAGCTCGTCAAGTTTTAAAAGATGCTTGATACATTGCGCCTTTGTCATCTTGTAGTAGTGGGCAATGTCATCAAGTGTCCAATGATTGAGCGCGCACACGGCGACGATCAAAAGCTGTATATCTGACACGACTTCAAGTTCTTGCTTCTCTGTCAAGATACTGATCTTGGGCTCAAGCTCCGTTGCCTCTCTTATCAGTTCAGCCAATGTATAACCCAGGGCTTTCGCAATTTCTGCCAGCCGATCAACGGTCATGCGCTGAGCAGACATCAAGCGCTTGACGCTAGGTTCTGACAACCTTAATTTTTGAGCAAGTTCTGCATAAGTCATCCCCTGATTTTTAAGTTGCTTTTTGATTGTTTTAACTAAATGGTCAAGTTCGTTCATGGCGTAAAGTATCAATAAACAATACTTATCAGTGTATATCACGACACTTTTTTCATAAAACGTTTTGTTTTTTGATGTAAATCACTAAGCTGAAAACCTCATCACCCAAGAGGAAACAGCCATGCAAGAAATCAGCCACGCCATCAAGATTCAAGAACTGCAAGCCAAGCTAGCGATTGGCGATCTCGTGTTTATCCGAGTGCGCGTGCCTCTCTTCGCTCGAATATCCGAAGCGACAATGAGTTGGACCAATCACGTGGGTGTCGTCATCAATATCGATGCGCACGGTGTGCAAGTTGCAGAGAGCAGGATCCCGCTATCAGGCATCACCACTTTGCAAAAGTTTGTGCGCCGCTCTGATCAAGGTCGCATCGCCATCACCCGTTTACCGCGGTCACTGAACCGTCACGAAGTCGACCGGTTACAGCTTGCCGCGCGCGCAAGGTGCAACGTCGCTTACGACACCGGGTTTAGCTTGCACTCGCGCCGTCAATTCTGTTCACGGTATGTCCGCGAAGTCATTCAGGAGGCAACAGGTATCTCTGTCGGTCAAGCAGAAACGTTTGCCGCACTACTCAACAAAAATCCGGACACACGGCTATTATTTTGGCGACTCTGGTTCCTCGGGTTCATTCCGTGGCGGCGCGAAACCGTCACACCGGCAAGTCAATTAAATGATCGACAAATGCACCTTGTCTTTGACGGCAAGGCGATCTAATCAGGGAGACAACGATGAAAAAAATATTCCGCATTTTGCTAAGAGCACTTTTTCAGACGGCCTTTCGAATTCGGGCAAACGGCCTGCAACGTCCCATCGATTCGCATAAATTGCTCGTGATTGCCAATCACGCGTCGTTTCTCGATGGACTTCTCCTCGGATTATTTCTTCCCTTTGACCCAGTCTTCGTTGTAAACACTGACATCGCCAAACACTGGTTTTTTAAACGAATCCTGAGCTTGTCGGATTACCTTTGTGTGGATCCAACCAATCCGATGGCGATCAAGACGATTATCAACTTGGTCAATCGCGGAAGGCCCGTGGTAATTTTCCCAGAAGGGCGACTCACGGTGACAGGATCGCTGATGAAAATTTACGAAGGACCTGCCTTCGTCGCCGCAAAGACGGGCGCTACCGTTCTGCCGATCCGTTTGGACGGTACGGTGAGAACCTACTTTACGCGAGTAAAGAAAGCGCACCCCAGACGCTTTTTACCTCGGATAACGATCACCGCGCTTGAACCCACCACCATCCCCATGCCAAGCGCCGGCAGCAATAAGCAGAAGCGGCGGGCTGTCGGTGAGTCGATGCGCAAATTGATGCAGCAGATGACGTTCGAATCGCAACCCAAGCACACGCTATACCGCGCACTCATTGACGCCATTGACGTCTACGGTAGTCGAACGCTGGTCGCAGAAGACGTAAAGCAGTCCTCATACACCTACCATGACGTTCTCAAGATGACGCTGGGCTTAGGCAAGCTGATCTGCAAACACAGCACCCCAGGAGAACACATCGGTATTCTCATGCCTAACCTGGTGGCCAGTGTTGCCATGCTGATAGGTACAAGTGCGCACGGTCGTATCCCCGCGATGCTTAACTATAAAGCGGGTGCTGCGGGTATGAAGGATGCTTGTTTGGTCGCCAATATTGACACCATAATTACCTCACGCGCGTTTGTACAACAAGCGCAGCTTGAGGTAGATGTCGCCCAGCTTCAGGGGATTAACGTCCTCTATCTGGAAGATTTGCGTGGCGAACTGACGTTAGCTGACAAGGTATCCGTCGCAGTTGGGATGATTTTCCCGCAGTGGGCAATTCAACCAGCGAACCCCAGAGATACGGCCGTTGTGCTCTTTACGTCTGGCTCTGAGGGAAAACCTAAAGGGGTTGTCCTGTCTCATTATGCGCTCTTGTCAAACGTCGCCCAGCTGAGCGCCATCATCGACTTCTCGCGGGAAGACACGGTGCTCAATGCGTTGCCCATCTTTCATTCTTTCGGGCTCACTGCAGGTACGTTACTTCCTTTGCTCAAAGGGATGAAATTATTTTTATACACAACCCCTCTGCACTATCGCATCATTCCCGAGCTCGTTTACGATCGAAACTGTACCGTTTTGTTTGGTACAAGCACGTTTCTGGGTCAATACGCCAAGCACGCACATCCTTATGACTTCAATCGCCTACGCTACGTTGTTTCGGGCGCTGAGAAATTATCCAACGAAATTCGTGATGCGTGGTTTAACAAGTTTGGCATTCGCATTCTCGAGGGATATGGTGCAACGGAGACAGCGCCTGTATTGTCAGTGAATACCCCAATGGCTTATCAAGCAGGATCTGTTGGTCAGTTGTTGCCATCCGTTGAGTACAAGTTGATTCCCGTTTCAGGGATCGCCCAGGGAGGCATGCTCCATGTTCGTGGTCCCAACCTGATGTCCGGCTACTATCGCCATGAGGCGCCGGGCTTGCTTCAGCCCCCGAGCTCTGAGGCGGGAGAAGGCTGGTATGAAACTGGGGATGTTGCATCCATTGACCAAGAGGGCTTCGTATCAATCATTGGACGGGTGAAGCGATTCGCCAAAATCGCCGGCGAGATGGTTTCACTGGAAGTTGTCGAGTCAATCGCCGCGCACGCGCTACCGGATGCTCAACACGCTGCAAGTAGCCGTCCGGATGGGGCAAAAGGGGAAGCCATCGTGCTGTTTACCAACGCTCAGCACTTAACGCGCGACGCGTTGGTGGCGACAGCAAAGCGGTTGGGGTTGCCCGAGATTGCAGTCCCGCGGCACATACAACAGGTAGCAACACTGCCCTTGCTGGGCACTGGTAAAACTGATTACGTCACGCTCAAACAAATGGCACAACACATATGAACACGAATACTTCGATGCAAATCAAACCCGCTGAGAGCCTGTTAACCATCCCGATGGTTTCAGTCTTGGTGTCCCAGTTCTTCTCGGCCCTCGCCGACAACGCCGTCTTGATCGTAGCAATCGGCTTATTAAAGTCTCGAGCAAGCGAGCATCTAGATTCCTTATTGCAAGAGGCTTTCGTCATCCCGTTTATTGTGCTCGCCCCTTTTCTTGGCCAAATCGCTGACGGTTTCCCCAAAGGGCGCGTGATGCTCGCAGGCAATCTATTCAAGCTAGGTGGAGCCATTGCCATGATGCAGGGCCTGAATCCAGTCGTGATCTACGGGTTGATTGGTGTGGGTGCTGCTGTGTACTCACCAGCGAAATACGGCATTTTGTCGGATCTCGTTGGCCCATCGTTGCTGGTCAAAGCCAACGGGTTGATGGAGGGGTCTGCCATTGTGGCCATACTCGCCGGTGTATTGATCGGTGGTCAACTGGCTGACGTATCCATTCATCTCGCGTTGATGGTGATTACCGGCACCTATGCACTTGCCGCGGCCATTAACTTATTGATCCCCGTCATCGCGCCTGAAAGGCATGACTTGCAATTCAACCCGCTTGCTCAAATCTGGCAATTTTTCAAAGCACTCAAGGTACTGTTCAGCAATCGAGATGCCTGTTTCAGTTTGCTCGGGACTAGCATTTTCTGGGCCTGTGGATCAACGCTGCGTCTGGTGCTTTTTGCCTGGGTTCCCGTCGCGTTACTCATTAACGACAACTCGACACCCGCCAATCTGATGGGCGTGCTTTCCATCGGCATCGTGCTAGGCGCGGTCGCAGCTGGCGCCTTTGTCTCGCTCGTGAACGTCAATCGAGCGCTCATCGGTGGTTTGCTATTGGGGCCCGTGACGTTGCTGCTGATGCAGATTCACGACATACACTGGGCCATGTTGGTCATGGTCGGCATCGGTGCCTGTGGTGGTTTTTTTGTCGTGCCCTTGAACGCACTGTTGCAGGAACAAGGTCATTCGTTGATCGGTGTGGGCCGCGCGCTAGCCATTCAAAACTTTGCAGAGAACGCTGCCGTGTTGCTCTTTGTGGGTGGATACAGCGTTCTGGTGGCGCATCACGTGGGGATGAACACCGTGATCATGCTGTTTGGTTTGATCCTGTTCGGTTCAATTGGTGCACTGGCGATGACACGGGTGCGATTACGTCAGTGATCACAGGAGGGGGGCTCCCCTCCCTCAACTAAAATCTCCCCCCACTATTTTTACCGCTTCCGTTTGGGCAAACCAAACGGCACCAGAATCACGGCGAAAAACCAGATGACTGGCCCGCCGACAGTACCAGCATTGAGTTCGATTACACCCGAAACTACCATGGCAAACAAAAAGGTCAAATCCGCGATACCGATGACAACCAAGCCCAGCAAATAGCCAGTCCATGAGGCCTGTTTGAGAATCATCCATGCCACAAAGAAACCCAGCACACCGTAACCACCCACGTCGATGCAGAAATTCAGTATTAAATGACTGTGTGCCAAAAGCGTTGTGGGGTCAGAGGCATGCTTAAACGCAGTGTGCGACACTGCGCTTCCGCCTATCAGCATATCCCACAAGCTCGGAGCCCCGGCAGTCAAAAATTGCCTGACACCTTCGGCACCCACCCATACGTGCAGTACGCCCCAAAGAACAAAAAGCCACGCGCCGATTTTGGCGGCTAGCCCTAATTCAACATGATTCTCGTTGAGCATCGATGATCCCTTTAGATGAATGATTGTGGCGACGCCAAGCCCAATGGCTTGCTCACGCCGTTATTGGACATGCTCATGAGGATGCCCTGCATCAAATTTGTCGGACATCAACAAAGGCATGCATGCAGGACAGATACGAGCACAATCGCTTTGACGACGAAGCATAGTCTATGACAGGCGAATGCAAAGATAAACACCAATATTTGAATTCACAATTTCACTGGTGGATTAATCACGATGTGATCGCCAGGTTCGCGCCGGTTGAACACTAACCCCCTTGGGGATCAGTGTTCATCCGACGTCAACAAACGCGCTTATTCCCACTCAATAATGACGCAAGTACAAAAGCCAGTATTTGTGCGGCTTATCGCACACCTTAAAAGCCGTGTGTAACTTTTGCGTAACTTTTTCATTTTAATGTTGTTAAATTGTAACGGCAATTCTATTCTTAAACCACAGCTTAAACAAGCCCCTGTTACACAATGTGCGGCTGAAAGTAGTCAGTAAAAAAGTAAGCACTTAAGAGGAAATGAAAACAGACAGACAGCACAACAGAAAGTAAAATGTACAAGGCAAAAAGCTGAGAAGCTTTGAATATACCTAAAGTTACACTAAAGAATACACAAGAGTTTACTTAAAAAATGGCAAAAGTACTGAAGCAAAAAGACTTTATCAATAAGTTTTTGAACGGGAAATGTGAAGAAGTCATGGCACAAATGCCAGACGAATGCGTAGACTTAATCGTCACTTCGCCGCCTTACAACTTAAGAAACTCAACCGGTAACGGAATGAAAGATGGTAGAGGCGGCAAGTGGGCCAATGCGGCTTTACTTAAGGGTTATGCCGAAGCTGAGTACAACGACAACTTACCTCACGAAGAATACGTTGCTTGGCAACGCCAATGCTTAACTCAAATGATGCGTGTTCTTAAACCTAATGGTGCCATCTTTTACAACCATAAATGGCGTGTACAAGCAGGACTTTTACAAGACAGAGCAGACATAGTTGAAGGCTTTCCAGTACGTCAAATAATTATCTGGAGACGTAAGGGAGGCATAAACTTTAACAAAGGTTACTTTTTGCCAACCTTTGAAGTTATATACATGATTACCAAAAAAGAATTTGTACTTGCTAAAGGTGCTAACTCACACGGCGACATATGGGAGATTGGACAAGAGCTTAAAAACGAGCATCCAGCCCCCTTCCCTGTCGCTTTAATTGAACGAGTGATAAGCAGTACAGACGCTCAACTTATTCTTGATCCATTCATGGGCTCAGGAACAACAGCAATAGCCGCGAAAAAATTAGGTAGAGATTTTGTCGGAATTGAATTATCAAAAAACTACATAAAACTTGCCGAGAAAAGACTCAAGGAAGTCTTTATGGAGCCGATGAAAGAGACTAAGAAAAAGAAGCAAGATGGATTATTTGATTAAATTAGACGCTCTGAAAATTCAAAAAGCTCACCTAATTTATCACGTTTAACCCTTAACTTCGTACCGTGGTTGTGTCTTGTTCTGGCGTCAAAGTCAATAACAACAGCACCTTCATTAAAAAGTCTTGAAAGGTTATCGTGCTTAAAGTTCTTGTACACAAATGCTTCAGTTATTTTGAAATGTTCTATCTTATCAATCACCTTAGTGTCACAATAACACATTAAAGTATTGTTAAGCTTTGTAATACATATACTATCAAAGTCTTTTCTATCCCAATAAACCGGCAAAACAGTTTTATAGTTTGGACTTCTTGCCTCAATGTCACTCAACCAATCTCCGTAATTTTGGTAGACGGATGTAGCGTCTTTTGCTCCTACATTGACTTTAGTGGGTTCAAAAACAAATTCTATTTTTTCATCTGTAAGTTGAATAGTAAATCCTCTATCGCTATATCTATGGGCGTAAGTTGTTGAACGAAAACTCATCTCGTCAACTCCATAAGCTCTACCCGCTTCTTGATGTTTCCAACCTAAACATTTAAGTAATTTTGGAATTGAGGCACGAGGTTTAGGCTCTTTATGAAAAAGCGTAATGTAACTACCAGTCTCATTTTTTTGTGTCTTCAACTCAAAAACACCTAAATCTGGCAAGCTTAAATTATTCTCCGCAACGCCTAACAAGCCCTCCAGCGTATTGCCTTGATTGCCGTCATTGCCTTGGTGTGTGCCAACAAGCCATACATCTTTGTTAGCTTCAAAAATCTTCTTTATGTCTTCTAAAGTAATCATCCACCACTCCTTGAGTGATGAATATCTTACCTAAGTTCTTATGAGTATTGGCAACAAAATTGACAAGTAAATTGTTGACAAGGAACTAAAATTGAAGACAATCGGAAGTCACACTAACTTAAATGGAGCCTTTTATGAGCCGTGTAGCAGAACTTCAAGCCCGCATCAAAGAAGCACAAGCTGAACTTGAGGATGCTAAGCAATCCGAAAGAGCTGACGCACTTAAGCGTATCAAAGAAGAAATCAAGTTCTATGACTTCAAAGCAACAGACTTCAAAGGCTTACTCAAGTCACGTGTAACGCAGAAGCAAGTTGATGAATTTCTTGCGAAGAAAGCCGCTGACGCAAAGAAAGCTTCAGCTAAAAAAGCAAAGTGAACGATATGAACGATAGTGATAATGAACTTAACCTTTTAAGCAAAAAGCTAAGTTCTATCCTTCTCAACTATGTATGCTCCTTAGCAAGCCACATACGCATTTGCCAATATTCGCCACGTTTGTAGACTAACGCTTCCTCAAATATTGGAACTTCGTCGTCATTAAATTCAGCTTTTTTGAGTGCCATTGGACTTTAGAGTAACTACGTTTTTGAGTAGCCGCAACGCTGTGCGGCTTTACGTGTAACTGTAAAGTCTTTTCTCAATAAAATCAACAGACTTTTTGAGTTTGTGAAACTTTTGTGTAAGTAGAAAACCTATATAAATCAACTACTTACGCTCAAAAAGTCACTCCCACTCAATCGTCGCTGGCGGTTTAGACGATACGTCATACACCACCCGATTAATCCCACGCACTTCATTGATAATCCGCGAGCTTACTTTAGCAAGCAAGGGATAAGGCAGTGGCGCCCAATCAGCGGTCATGAAATCCGAGGTTTGAACGGCGCGCAAAGCGACCACGTAGTCATAGGTGCGCCCGTCACCCATCACCCCGACCGACTTGACCGGCAGAAATACGGCAAACGCCTGTGAGGTCAGGTCATACCAACTCTTCTTGGTCTCGGGATCGATCATGTTGCGCAGTTCTTGAATGAAAATGTCATCTGCACGGCGCAACAGATCAGCAAACTCTTTATTTACCGCACCCAGAATCCTCACCCCAAGCCCAGGCCCTGGGAAAGGATGCCGATAGACCATGCCATGAGGCAACCCAAGGGCTAACCCAAGTTTACGCACTTCATCTTTAAACAATTCACGCAACGGTTCAAGCAGCTTCAAGTTCAAGGTATCAGGCAAACCACCGACATTGTGGTGTGACTTGATGGCAACCGCCTTGCCGGTTTTAGCGCCGGCAGACTCGATCACATCAGGATAAATGGTGCCCTGCGCAAGCCATTTGGCCTTACTCAGTTTGGCCGCTTCAACTTGAAACACTTCTACAAACTCTTTACCGATGATTTTGCGCTTGGCCTCTGGATCAGACACACCAGCGAGCTTGCTCATGAACTGCTCGATCGCATCGACATGGATAATTTTGACACCCATGTTTTGTGCAAACGTCTGCATCACCTGAGCACCCTCGTTCAGACGCAGCAAACCGTGATCCACAAAGACGCAGGTCAAACGGTCGCCAATCGCACGATGAATCAGCGCCGCGGCCACTGATGAATCAACACCGCCCGACAACCCCAAGATCACTTCATCATCACCGACTTGCAGACGAATTTTTTCAACAGCTTCGTCAACATAACTGGGCATGGTCCAATCACCGACACAGCCGCAGATCTCATTGACAAAGCGATTCAAGATCGCTTGACCTTGAACAGTGTGCGTCACTTCAGGATGAAATTGCACGGCATAAAAACCACGCACTTCGTCAGCCATGCCAGCAATCGGACATGAGTCGGTCGATGCCATGAGTTTGAAGCCTGGTGGCAACTGACTGACGCTATCACCGTGACTCATCCACACCTTGAGCATGCCGTGGCCTTCGGGTGTCGTGAAATCGACGATGTCTTTGAGCAATCGAGTGTGTCCGCGAGCCCTGACCTCTGCATAGCCAAACTCGCGATGATCAGAATAACTAACCTCGCCGCCGAGCTGCTGTGCCATGGACTGCATGCCATAGCATATCCCCAACACCGGTACCCCAAGCTCAAACACAAGGGCTGGTACTTTTAAGGAATCGACGTCATAGGCCGAAGCGTGGCTACCCGACAGGATTACGCCTTTGAGACCAAGTGACAATTGCTGCTTCAAAAACTCGTCGGAGACGTCACCAGGGTGCAATTCGCAATACACACCAGCCTCACGCACACGACGTGCGATCAGCTGAGTAACTTGTGAACCGTAATCAAGAATAAGGATACGTTGATGAGACATGGTCAATGAATTAGTCAGCACGATAGTTAGGGGCTTCTTTAGTGATCTGCACATCATGGACGTGCGACTCGCGGAAACCCGCCGACGTGATCTGAACAAACTCAGGTTTGGTTCGCATTTGCTCGATGGTGGCACAACCGCAATAGCCCATCGATGAGCGAATGCCACCGACCAATTGATAAATAATGGCCAGCACACTGCCCTTGTACGGTACGCGACCTTCAATCCCTTCTGGCACCATTTTGTCGGCATTATTGGCTGGGTCTTGAAAGTAACGATCCGCCGAACCTTCAGCCATCGCCGCCAGGCTGCCCATGCCGCGATAGGATTTATAAGAGCGCCCTTGATAGAGTTCAATTTCACCGGGCGCCTCGTCGGTGCCAGCAAACATCCCACCCATCATGACCGTTGACGCACCAGCAACCAGTGCTTTCGCGATATCACCAGAGAAACGCACGCCACCATCGGCAATCAGCGGGATGCCAGTACCCTCGAGCGCACGGGCAACATCAGAAATCGCCGTAATCTGGGGCACACCAACACCAGCGACCACGCGCGTGGTGCAAATCGAGCCAGGACCAATACCGACTTTAACGGCATCTGCACCCACATCGGCCAGCGAACGAGCCGCCGCCGCGGTGGCGATATTGCCACCAATCACTTCAATTTTGGGAAAAGTACGCTTGACCCACTGAACGCGGTCAATTACGCCTTGAGAGTGACCGTGCGCGGTATCTACGACGATGACATCAACGCCAGCCGCCACGAGTTTCTCGACCCGATCTTCCGTCCCTTCACCCACACCGACCGCCGCACCAACACGCAATTGACCGTGGCTATCTTTGCAAGCCATCGGGTGTTCAGTGTTTTTGACAATGTCTTTGACGGTCGCCAGGCCACACAACTGAAACGCATCATTGACGATCAACACACGCTCTAACCGATGCTTGTGCATCAGCGTTTGAGCTTCGCTGAGAGTGGCGCCCTCATTCATCGTAATCAGACGCTCTTGAGGGGTCATGATGTTGCGCAGAGGCTCATCAAGCCGATCTTCAAAACGTAAATCGCGGTTGGTGACAATGCCGACCAACTTGCCGCCCTCAACCACCGGAAGGCCTGAGATCCCATGCTGACGTTGCAACGCAATCGCATCACGCACTTTCATCATCGGGGTCACGGTAATTGGGTCAGTGACAATGCCGAACTCATGACGTTTGACGCGAGCTACTTCACGAGCCTGCTCAGCGGCAGTGAGGTTTTTATGGATGATGCCAATACCGCCCTCTTGCGCCATGGCAATGGCCAACCGGGCTTCCGTCACGGTATCCATGGCGGCTGATACTAGGGGGATATTGAGAGAGATATTTCTGGTCAAACGCGTGACCAAAGAAGTATCTCGGGGCAGTACTGAAGAGTAGGCGGGCACCAACAACACGTCGTCGAACGTGAGCGCGGTTTGGATAAGACGCATAGAAAGCTCCGAGCGCAAAGCAAGATTATACGATGGTCTAAAAGCGCCGTCAGGGAGAACCCGAACAAGCGCTCGTCAAGCGACGTTTTCAAACCGATCAGCCGAGTGATTTTCTCGCATTTTGAAAAAATCTCATCCATGGCGTGTATGGCCCGACCGAATCAGCTTCACCCCACTTTTCTGGGTGCCAAGACATCATCACATTGCGAGTGACGCGCTCTGGATGCGGCATTAAGGCAGTAAAACGACCATCTTGTGTGGTGACCGAGGTCAATCCATTCGGACTGCCATTGGGGTTAAACGGATACTGCTCAGTCGCCGCACCGCGATTGTCAACAAAACGCGCAGCGCTTAGCACTTTGCTCGCATCACCTTGCTGGCTAAAGTTAGCAAAACCCTCACCGTGAGCGACCGCAACAGGGATGTGCGCACCGTGCATACCGTCAAAGAACAGTGACGGCGACGGCAACACTTCAATCATCGAGAAACGAGCTTCGTACTTTTCAGACAAATTACGCGTAAACCGCGGCCAGTGCTCTGCACCAGGGATCATCTTCGCCAGCGCCGCGAGCATTTGGCAACCATTACAGACACCCAAACCAAACGTGTTCGGTCTGGCAAAATATTGTGCGAACTGATCCGACAGTTGGTTGTTGAACAAAATGCTGCGTGCCCAGCCTTCACCGGCACCAAGCACGTCACCATAGCTAAAACCACCCACAGCCACGAGCCCTTGAAACAGTGACAGATCAACGTAACCATTCTGCAAATCAGTCATGTGAACATCCCAGGCCTCAAAGCCTGCCTTATCAAACGCCCAAGCCATTTCAACCTGGCTGTTACAACCTTGCTCACGCAAGATCGCCACGCGAGGCCTAGCGCCCTGATTGATAAAAGGGGCAGCAACGTTGTGCTGGGGGTCAAAAGATACCTTAGGCGTCATACCAGGATCGTCACGATCCGACCATCCATCCCATTCGGCCTGCGCGCAGGCAGGGTTTTCACGTTGACGAGCGATTTGATAACTGACTTCGCTCCAGATTTTGCCAAGTTCAGCACGGGGGTGTCCCCAAATCTTTTTGGCATCGCGATAAAACTCAATATCATCGCGCTCATTCAAACTGCCAATCACATGTGATGCCGCTGATAAACCTGCGGCTCGCAAGACTTGCAACACGGCATCCCGCTCTGCGGCAGGCACCTGAATCACGGCACCAGCCTCTTCTGAAAACAAGGCTTTGAGCGTCAATTCATTGCGTTGCACAGCAACCTGCTCGGGGCGAATCTTGTAATCGCCCCAATCTGCAGCATGCGGATCGATGGTCAACATATCAAGATTGATTGACACCCCGACATGACCTGCAAAGGCCATTTCGCAAACCGTCGCAAACAAGCCACCATCGGATCGATCATGGTAGGCAAGAATAACGCCCGACTCAGCCAGCGCGCGGATGGTCACAAAGAACACCCGCAACAGCTCAGCATCATCGATATCCGGGGTCTGCTCACCAAGCTGATTGCTCACTTGAGCGAGAATCGATCCACCCAGCCGATGTTTACCGAGACCGAGATCAATCATGATCAGGCTCGTCGGGCCCACATCCGTACGCAACTGTGGCGTGAGCGTGTGACGAACATCGGTCACTGGTGCAAAGGCAGTCACAATCAGTGAGACTGGGGCTATCACGCATTTGGCTTCATCCCCTTCTGTCCATGCGGTTTGCATCGACAATGAGTCTTTGCCCACGGGGATGGACAAGCCGACGGTTTGGCACAGTTCACTGACTGCTGATACCGTGTCGTAGAGCGCGGCATCTTGACCTGGGGCACCGCAAGCAGCCATCCAATTGGCTGACAACTTGATGTCTTCCAGTTTTGCCACATCGGCAGCCACCAGATTGGTCAGCGCTTCAGCCACTGCCATCCGACCCGAGGCTGGCGCATTGGTCACGGCCAGTGGGGTGCGTTCACCCATGGCCATTGCTTCGCCGCGCGTCCCGTCGTGATCCGCGAGCGTCACCGCACAATCCGCGACGGGTACCTGCCATGGGCCAACCATCTGATCGCGGCTCGATAAGCCACCCACGGTGCGATCACCAATCGTGATCAAAAACGATTTGCTAGCGACTGTTGGATGTTGCAGCACCCTGGTGGCTGCTTCCTCAAGCGTGATCAGCGTCAGATCTAAGGGCTCGGTTTTACCTGGCAACCGGTCGACCTCACGCGTCATCCTCGGGGCTTTGCCAAGAATCACATCGATCGGCACATCCACGGGGCGTGTCCCTTGTTGGGGCTGAATCTGATCCAGACCTGTCACACCCTCGCCGTTGACCACCTGTAATTGACGCGCTTCGGTGGCCACACCAATGACAGAGAAGGGACAGCGTTCGCGAGTGGCAATGTCTTTGAACCGTTCAAGATCTTCCGGTGCAATGGCGAGCACATAACGCTCTTGTGACTCGTTGCTCCAGATTTCAGCGGGCGACATACCGGATTCTTCGAGTGGCACGCGGCGCAAATCGAATCGTGCGCCACGGCCGGCGTCGTTCACCAGTTCAGGAAAGGCATTTGACAACCCGCCGGCACCCACGTCATGGATGGCAATAATAGGATTTCGATCACCTTGTTGCCAGCACCGATCAATCACCTCTTGAGCACGACGCTCGATTTCTGGGTTGCCTCGCTGCACCGAATCAAAATCCAGCTTGGCGCTATTCGTACCTACCGCCATGCTGGATGCCGCACCGCCCCCCATCCCTATCCTCAAACCAGGCCCGCCCAGCTGGATCAATAAGGCACCGGGCGGGATAATGTTCTTTTTAGTTAATCCCGCATCAATACTGCCAAGACCACCCGCAATCATGATGGGCTTGTGATAACCCCATTTCGTGTCACCAGTGGTTTGCTCATACGAGCGAAAATAACCCAGTAGATTGGGCCGGCCAAACTCGTTATTGAACGCCGCCGCACCAAGAGGACCGTCAATCATGATAGCCAACGGTGACGCAATGCGGTCGGGGCTTGCGTGATGATCGGCTTCCCAAACGCGAGGTGCCTCAGGCAACCGCAGATGTGACACAGTAAAGCCGGCCAGACCAGCCTTGGGCTTAGAGCCCCGACCTGTCGCGCCTTCGTCGCGAATTTCACCCCCAGAGCCGGTCGCTGCACCTTCAAACGGGGCAATTGCCGTCGGATGATTATGCGTTTCGACTTTCATCAACGTATGCACGAGCTTCTCGTGGGCGGCATAAATGGGTGCCTCGGTTTCAGTCGCGTTGGCTGCCTGAAAACGCAGTGCACGACCGCCTTGCATCACGGCTGCGTTGTCGGAATAAGCGACAACCGTGCCATGAGGTTGTGCTGCATGCGTCGCACGAATCATGCTGAATAAGGTGTTCGGCTGAGGTTGGCCGTCAATGACCCATTGAGCATTAAAAATCTTGTGACGACAGTGCTCACTGTTTGCCTGTGCGAACATCATCAGTTCGACGTCGGTTGGATCACGCTTTAAGTCGGTGAACGCCTTGGTCAGATAATCGACTTCATCGTCTGACAGTGCAAGACCGAGCTCGGTATTGGCTTTGACTAACGCGCCTCGACCGTCTGCGACGACGGGCACAGTCAACATTGGCTTACCCGGCAAAGAGACAAACAGATGACTAAAGTCAAAGCTATCATCAACCACCGTTTCTGTCATACGGTCATGCAGGCATGCCGCGGCCTGTGCCAGCATGTCTGCATTCAACGCTTTCGCCTTCAACCAACTACGTTCAGGGATCAGGGTGTATTTGATCCCCCTTTCGATGCGCCGGACGGTAAAAAACCCGCAATTGTGCGCAATGTCTGTCGCTTTACTTGCCCAAGCAGAAATTGTCCCCAATCTGGGGATGACGGTCAAAGAAACCCCTTGATCTTGTTGGCCTTGTCCATCCAGCGGCGACCCGTAGTTGAGCAACGCAGTCACACGGCCAAGGGTCTCGTGATCAGGTGCCTCGTCCATGGAAACAAAATGCTGGAAACTTGCCTCGACTGCCGACACTGGCAGGCCGAGGGATTGAAGTTTTTTGACAAGCTTCTCTCGACGAAACGTTGAGAGGACACTGGAGCCGGGCAGTTGCAGAATATGGGACACAGGTCAATTAGTGGCTAGTTGGGTGAGACTAGAGTTTACCCTCACCCAACAAACTGCGCCTACCATGTTGAACCAAAGCCTTGATTACCCAGGATTGGTTATTTTTTTCGAACAGGCGGCAAATCGGTGCAATGACCTTCTGCCGCTTCTGCCGCTAATCCAACCGATTCACCCAAAGTGGGGTGAGGATGGATGGTCTTGCCAATATCCACAACATCTGCACCCATTTCAATGGCAAGTGCCACTTCGCTGATCAAATCACCTGCGTGCGTACCGACAATACCGCCGCCGAGAATCTTGTGCGTTGCCGCATCAAACAACAGCTTAGTAAAGCCTTCATCCCGCCCATTAGCGATCGCACGCCCAGACGCCGCCCAGGGAAACAACCCCTTGGTAATCGCGATGCCCTGCTTCTTGGCGTCATCTTCCGTCAAACCTACCCACGCAACCTCAGGATCAGTATAGGCAACCGACGGGATCACTCGCGCATCAAAGAAGCTCTTTTGACCAGCAGCGACTTCGGCTGCCACGTGGCCCTCGTGAACGGCTTTGTGCGCCAGCATCGGTTGACCGACTAAATCACCAATGGCAAAAATATGCGGCATGTTGGTCCGCATCTGACGATCGACATTGATAAACCCTCGGTCAGTCACCGCGACACCCGCTTTGGCTGCACCAATTTTGTTGCCGTTTGGCGTGCGACCGACCGCCTGTAAGACGAGGTCGTAACGCTGGGGTTCTTTGGGTGCCCCTTCACCTTCAAAGGTCACATAAATGCCATCTGGTTTGGCGACGGCAGCGACGGTCTTTGTCTTGAGCATCAAATGATCAAAGCGAGGCGCATTCATTTTTTGCCATACTTTCACCAAATCGCGGTCTGCTCCTTGCATCAAGCCATCTTGCATTTCAACAACATCGAGACGCGCGCCGAGCGCAGAATAGACGGTCCCCATTTCCAGACCAATGATGCCGCCACCAATAATCAACATCCTTTTAGGGATGCTTTTGAGCAACAACGCGCCCGTCGAATCAACAATGCGTTCATCCTCTGGCATGAAGGGGAGTTTGACCGACTGACTGCCAGCGGCAATGATCGCCTGAGCAAATTCAATCGTCTGGGTACCGGCTTGCCCTTTCACCGTCAAGTGGTGAGGGCCAACAAACTCACCGACGCCTTGAACCACCGTGACTTTGCGCGCCTTGGCCATGCCAGCCAATCCGCCCGTGAGCTTGCCAATGACCCCATCTTTAAAAGCACGAAGCTTGTCAAGATCGATCGTGGGTGCACCGAAGCTAATGCCATGATCCGCTAGTGCTTGAGCTTCTTCAAGAACGGCCGCGGTGTGCAACAGGGCTTTGGAGGGAATACATCCCACATTCAAGCAAACGCCCCCTAGCGTCGCATAGCGTTCGACCAAGACGACTTTTAAACCAAGATCGGCGGCCCGAAATGCCGCAGAATAGCCACCGGGCCCAGAACCCAAGACCAGTAGGTCGCATTGACTGTCGACCTGGCCCGTGTAGCTTGGGACGCTTAATGCCGCAGGTGGCGGCGTTGTCGACGAAGCAGCAGTAGCGACGGCCGCCACGGCCGCCACGGCGGGCGCGCTTGCGGGCGCTGAAGCAGCCGGTGCAGCAACTGTTGCTGCAGCGGTATCCGCAGTGGCACCAGCCTGCACGCCGACTTGTAGCACCACACTGCCTTGCTTGACTTTGTCACCCACTTTGACCGACACAGCCTTGACCACCCCTGCGTGAGAAGACGGGATTTCCATTGAGGCCTTGTCCGATTCGACCGTGATCAGACTCTGTTCAACCTTAACGATATCGCCGACCGCAACCAGCACTTCAATGACTTCAACCGAATCGAAATCACCAATATCGGGGACTTTTACTTCAACGAGATTGCTCATGATGTCCCTTTACAGTGCGATACGGCGGAAATCGGCCAGCAAGCTGCCCAGATACGCATTGAACCGAGCGGCGGCGGCACCGTCGATCACCCGGTGATCGTAGGACAAAGACATCGGCAACGTTAATTGCGGCACGAAAGCCTTGCCATCCCAAACCGGTTTCATGTAGGACTTAGATACGCCAAGAATGGCCAACTCGGGCGCGTTAATGATGGGCGTAAAGCTAGTGCCACCAATCCCACCCAAGGAAGAGATCGAGAAACACCCACCCTGCATCTCTGCTGGGCTTAATTTTCCGTCACGCGCCTTTTTGGCGAGTTCACCAGATTCACGAGCCAAATCCAGCACCCCTTTTTTATCTGCATCCCGGATCACGGGGACGACCAGGCCATTGGGCGTGTCGGCAGCAAACCCGATGTGGTAATACTGCTTCAGGACGAGGTTATCGCCCTCAAGTGACGCATTGAACTCAGGGAATTTTTTCAAAGCGGCAACCACCGCTTTGATCAAGAATGCGAGCATCGTCAACTTAATACCCGCTTTCTCGTTCTCTTTGTTCAACGTCACACGCAACGCTTCAAGGTCAGTGATGTTCGCTTCGTCGTTGTTGGTGACATGGGGGATCATGACCCAATTGCGATGAAGATTCGCGCCAGAGATCTTTTTGATCCGTGACAAAGGTTTCGGGGTAATCGCACCGAACTTGGCGAAATCAACTTTGGGCCAAGGCAGTAAATCAAGCCCGCCTCCGAGGGATGCGCCGGTGGATGCACTCGATGTGCCAGATGATGCAGCCGCCAACGCTTGTTTAACAAAGGCTTGAATATCTTCTTGGGTAATTCGTTGTTTCTGACCTGACCCGGTAACCTTGGTCAAATCAACACCGAGCTCACGTGCGAATTTGCGCACAGAAGGTGAGGCATGCGGCAAACCAGCGGTAGACGCCGGCATTTCAAGCTTACCTGCGGCTGGGGCGGCTGCCGCAGCAGTTGCCGCTGCGTCGCTCGATGGTGCATCTGTGACAGGTGCAGCTGGTGCCACTGTGGGGGCAGCTGTGGGGGCAACTGTGGGGGCAACCACTACGGGCTGGGCCGTTGCCGTTGATGACACCGTACTCGCTGCGGTGTCAGCCGCAGCACTGGCTTGCACATGCAGGACCACACTTCCCTGCTTGACTTTATCCCCAACTTTTACGTCAATGGAGGTCACTACCCCGCCCTGTGAGGCGGGAATTTCCATAGAAGCCTTATCGGATTCGACGGTAATCAGGCTTTGTTCGGCTTTGATGGTGTCACCCACCTTGACCAATAATTCAATCACTTCAACAGCGTCAAAGTCCCCAATATCCGGAACCGTAATAGCAGTCACGTTGCTCATGGTTTTTCTCTTTTACGTAATCAGGTGCATTTAAGCGTATTGAGGATTGGCTTTGTTTGGATTGATACCGTATTTCTTGATCGCTTGCGCAACACTGGCCACAGGGACTTTGCCCTCGTCAGCCAAGGCACGCAGCGCAGCCAAGACAACGAAATGTCTATCCACCTCAAAGTGTTCGCGCAACTTCGCCCGGAAATCCGAGCGACCAAAACCATCCGTACCCAAGACTTTGTAATCACGGCCTCTGGGGATGAAAGGACGAATCTGGTCAGCAAACAATTTCATGTAGTCCGTCGAGGCAATGATGGGCCCGGGGTTATTTTCAAGTAACTGGGTCACATAAGGAACCTGCACCGCGTCTTCGGGATGCAGCAAATTATGGCGCTCGCAATCCATGCCGTCACGACGCAGTTCAGTAAAACTCGTGACCGACCAGATATCGGCCGCGACATCCCAATCTTGCTCAAGCAGGTCAGCGGCTGCCATGACTTCACGAAGAATGGTGCCTGACCCCATCAATTGAACACGCAATTTGGATTTGCCACCGGCCTTGAGTTTGTACATGCCTTTGATGATGCCAGCCTCGTCACCTGCGGTCAGGCCGGGCTGCGCATAGTTCTCATTCATCACGGTCAGGTAGTAGTAAACGTTTTCCTGATCCTCGATCATGCGCTTCATGCCGTGTTGTACGATCACCGCAAGTTCATGGGCAAAGGTCGGGTCATAGGACACGCAGTTCGGAATGGTAGAAGACATGATGTGGCTATGGCCATCTTCATGCTGCAAGCCTTCGCCGTTCAGGGTCGTACGACCCGCGGTACCGCCCAACAAAAATCCGCGCGCTTGCATGTCGCCAGCGGCCCACGCCAGATCACCAATCCGCTGAAACCCGAACATGGAATAGTAAATAAAGAAGGGGATCATGATACGGTTATTGGTCGAGTATGAGGTCGCCGCAGCAATCCAAGAACTGAACGCACCCGCTTCGTTGATGCCCTCTTGCAGCAACTGGCCATCAGCGGCTTCGCGGTAATACATCACTTGGTCGCGATCTACCGGCACATACTTTTGGCCTTCTGGGGCGTAAATACCAATCTGACGGAACAACCCTTCCATACCGAAGGTGCGGGATTCATCCGCAAGGATAGGCACCACCCGCGGCCCCAGCTCTTTGTCGCGCAAGACCTGATTCAGAATGCGAACAAACGCCTGTGTGGTCGAAATTTCGCGACCTTCGGCGGTGGGTTCTAAGACGGGTCTGAACACCTCAAGCGCGGGGGCTTTGAGCTTTTCATCAGCCTTCGTCCTGCGCTTGGGCAAGTAACCGCCCAAGGCTTTACGGCGCTCATGCATATAGGCCATTTCAGGCGAATCTTCAGCTGGTTTGTAGTAAGGCAGATCATCGAGCTGCTCATCGGTCACTGGGATGTTGTAGCGATCACGAAACTCTTTAACGCTGTCGTGATCAAGTTTCTTCTGTTGGTGCGCTGGGTTCTTACCCTGCGCCACATTGCCCATGCCAAACCCTTTAATGGTCTTGGCGAGAATCACCGTTGGCTGACCGACCGTCTTCGTCGCTGCGTCAAAGGCAGCAAACACTTTGTAAGGATCGTGACCGCCGCGGTTCAAACGCCAGATATCGTCATCGCTCAAGCGCGAAACCATTTCGAGCAACTGCGGATGCTTGCCAAAGAAGTGTTCTCTGACAAATTTACCGTCATTGGCTTTGTACGCCTGAAACTCGCCATCGACGGTTTCTTCCATGACCTTGCGCAAAATACCCTCTTTATCACTGGCTAAGAGAGGATCCCAGTACCCGCCCCAAATTAGTTTGATGACGTTCCAGCCGCTGCCACGGAAGTCACCCTCGAGCTCTTGAATGATCTTGCCGTTACCGCGCACCGGGCCATCCAGTCGCTGCAAGTTGCAGTTGATGACAAAAATCAAATTATCGAGCTTCTCACGGGCAGCAAGGCTGATCGCACCCAGTGACTCAGGCTCATCCATCTCACCATCACCGCAAAAAACCCACACCTTACGCTGGCTGGTATCGGCAATACCGCGTGCATGCAGGTACTTTAAAAAGCGAGCTTGATAAATGGCCATCAAGGGCCCCAGCCCCATCGACACCGTTGGAAACTGCCAGAATTCTGGCATCAACTTTGGATGCGGGTAAGACGACAGGCCTTTACCGTCAACTTCTTGGCGGAAATTATCCAGTTGGTCTTCAGTCAGACGACCTTCGAGGTAGGCACGCCCGTAGACCCCTGGCGATGAGTGGCCCTGAAAGTAAACCAGATCGCCGCCACGCTCAGGCGTATCGGCATGCCAAAAGTGATTCTGACCGCAACCAATCATGGTTGCCAAGGAGGCAAACGATGCAATGTGGCCGCCGAGATCACCACCATCGGGAGGATTATGCTTATTTGCCTTGACCACCATCGCCATGGCGTTCCAGCGGATATACGCGCGAATTCGCTCTTCGATGTCAGGGTTACCTGGCAAGGGGGCCTGCAACCCGGCAGGGATGGTATTTAAGTAGGCCGTGTTGGCTGAGTAAGGGATATTGGCCCCGGAGCGACGCGCTAAATCCGTCAGTCGCTCTAACAGGTAGTGGGCGCGCTCTGGGCCTTCCTTGTCCAGCACGGCTGCCAAGGCATCGAGCCATTCTTGCGTCTCGAGCATGTCTTCATCATTAGCAGCGTTATAGGCGGCAGCTTGTGGTGCCATAGCGATCTCCTGTGGCACTGAGGCCGTGTGATGTTGTCGTGACCTTACCAATTTTTCCCATCGGCTTGTGGACACATTCTTAAAACATTTTTACACGAAGGCAAAAATGCACTTTTGCGCATTCTAGGTACAAGATTGATAATCAGCAAGTAAAATTTCATGTTACGGAATGTAATTTCATATTATGAAATATATCGCTTTTGCCCAACCCGTTTAAACTACAGTTCTGACGAGAAACCCCTCATGGCTCAAGAGCAAAAAACCATCATCGCCGCGCCTTTCAAAGACCAGCCGCGGTTAAAGCATCGCCGCTGGTACTGGATCACGCCTGTGCTGGTGCTGGGCCTTTATGCTTGCGTGATGGCCGCCTTCTTCTGGCTGCAGCGTCTGCATGAAGGCAGCGTCATGTTTGTGACGATTGATCAAGAGACCCGGCAGAACCGATTGCTGTTGGTCGTGGGCGCCCTGTCCGTGGTGATCGTGATTGCCCTGCTGATGCTCTGGCGCTATACCCGTTTTCGTTCAGAGGCCGAGGCAGCGCTGATTGCTGAGACGGGCTTTCGTCGTGCCATGGAGGATTCGATGTCAACCGGTATGCGTGTGTTGGATATGCACGGCCGTATCGCCTATGTGAATCCCTCGTTTTGCCGCATGGTTGGTTGGAACGAAGCCGACCTCATTGGTCGTTTGCCACCCTTCCCTTATTGGGTGCCGGGTCGCCACGAACTACATCTGCAAACGCTTAACAACATGCTCACGGGGCGCACCCCGAGCAGTGGCATCGAAGTCGAAACCCAACGACGCGATGGCTCTCGGTTTACTGCTCGAATGTATGTGTCACCGTTGCGCGATCCTAAGGGCGTACAAATCGGCTGGATGACATCCATGACCGACATTACCGAACCTAAACGAATCCGAGAAGCATTGACCGCTGCACACGAGCGGTTTATGACCGTCCTCGAAGGGCTGGACGACGCCATTTCAGTGTCTGCCGATACCGCGGACGGCATGGAGCTTCTCTTCGCCAATCGAACTTACCGCCGGTTATTTGGCTCGCAGACCAGTGGCCACGAAGAGCTGCTGGCAGGTCGCCGAGGCCGTTACACCGATGAATCGGTCGAGGTTTACTCTGCCTCGGTGCAACGGTGGTTTGAAGTACAACACCGCATGCTGGCCTGGACAGACGGACGTCGAGTACGCCTGCAGGTGTCGCGAGACATCACCGAGCGTCGCCGCCATGAGGAAGAGTCACGAATCCAACAAGAGAAAATTCAACTCACCAGTCGCCTGACAACCATGGGCGAAATGGCTTCGTCGCTGGCTCATGAACTCAATCAACCATTAACTGCAATCAGCAACTACAGCATGGGTGCGGTCGCCATGCTCAAATCGGGTAACGCCGATCTCAACAAATTATTGCCAGCCCTCGAAAAGGCAGCCGCACAAGCCGAACGGGCTGGCAAAATCATTAGCCGGATCCGTGACTTTGTTAAACGCAGTGAGCCACGGCGACAACCCATCCAGGTTCAAGAAGTGGTCGACAATGCGATCAGCCTTGCCGAGATTCACGCACGCAAGCGACATGTGCGCATCGAATGCCAGATCCCGTCAGAATTGCCCGACGTGCTGGCAGACCCCATTTTGATCGAACAAGTGCTCCTGAACCTAATTAAAAACGGCCTTGAAGCAACTGAAGAGTCATCTCTTGAAACGTTGATGATTCAGTTGCTGATCGAGGGTGAATATATTCGGATCTCGGTGATCGATCGCGGTCATGGTTTAGTCGATCCGGACCGTCTCTTTGAACCCTTTTTCAGTACCAAAAGTGAGGGATTGGGGATGGGGCTTAATATCTGTCGCACCATCATCGAGTCGCATCACGGTCGCTTGTGGGCAGAAAACAACCCCCAAGGCGGTACTATCTTCTGCTTTACACTGCCGTGTGCTGAACCTGACAGCCCTAAAAACGAGCCTTACCCGTCCGAGGAGTTATCTGCATGAATATCCCCCAAGTGGCCAGCACCGTCTATATCGTAGATGACGACGAGGCTGTGCGCGACTCGCTGCGTTGGCTGCTCGAGGCCAACAACTATCGTGTGCGCGCGTATCCCAGCGCTGAAACCTTTCTCACCGAATACGACGAGCAACAAGCGGGTGTGCTGATTGCTGACGTGCGTATGCCGGGCATGAGCGGTCTTGAGCTGCAAGAGCAATTGATTGCACGTAAGTCAGGCATGCCGATCGTCTTTATCACGGGACACGGCGATGTCCCCATGGCAGTCTCGACCATGAAAAAAGGCGCCGTTGATTTTCTCGAAAAGCCCTTCAGCGAAACGGATTTGCGCGAGATCGTCAGTCGCATGTTCGAGCAAGCGAACCAACGGCTTTCGTTGGCTCAAGCTAAACGCAGTCACGAAGCGATGCTAGGTCGTCTGACTGCCCGCGAGCAACAAGTTCTTGAACGTATCGTTGCTGGTCGATTGAACAAGCAGATTGCTGACGACTTGGGCATCAGCATCAAAACGGTAGAAGCACACCGAGCCAACATCATGGAAAAGCTCCAGGTCACGACCGTCGCAGACTTGATGAAAGTTGCGTTGGCTAAACCAGAAGGCGTGGCATGACGGGCAGAATCATTGATGGTGTCGCATTAGCCAACAAGATTAAAACGGATGTTGCGATACGCGCCACCACGCTGACCGAACAGGGCGTCAAACCCGGGCTTGCTGTGATTCTTGTGGGCGCAGACCCAGCCTCACAGGTCTACGTGCGAAACAAGGTTTCTGCTTGCGAGAAAGCGGGTTTGCACTCTGTGTTTGAGCAATACGATGATTCGATGAGCGAGGCAGATTTGCTTGGCCGTATCCATGCATTGAATAACGATCCTGCTATCCATGGCATCTTGGTGCAGTTACCACTGCCCAAACATATTAATGCCCATCGTGTCATTGAAACGATCTCCGCTCAAAAGGACGTCGATGGCTTTCATATCAGCAACGCTGGCTTGCTCATGACTGGTGCGCCGCTCTTTCGGCCATGCACACCCTACGGCGTCATGAAAATGCTTGAATCTGAAAACGTTGTGATCAGGGGCGCGGTAGCTGTCGTGGTCGGTGCGAGCAACAATGTTGGTAAGCCCATGGCGTTGTTACTGCAGGCCGCAGGCGCGACAGTCACCCTATGTAATTCAAAGACGCGTGATCTCGGTTGGCATACACGCCACGCTGACATCGTGGTAGTGGCAACAGGTCGTGCCAGCACGGTGACTGGCGCGATGATCAAACCTGGCGCGGTGGTCATAGATGTCGGGATCAACCGTCGCGCTGACGGTAAATTATGTGGCGATGTCGATTTTGAAAGCGCGCTTGAAGTTGCTGCTGCCGTTACCCCTGTGCCCGGCGGCGTGGGGCCCATGACAGTCGCCATGTTACTGGTCAATACGATTGAAGCAGCAGAAAGAAGCGTTGCGAATCATTGAGACAATTTAAGATATATTTACGGCGCTTCTGAAGCACTCAACCAGTACGCTTCAGTACGCATCCAGCATCGACAAAGGATCAACATGTCAACCCGAACCAATCCGCTTGCATCATTTGGAGAGGGTCTGATCGATTATGCTTCGATCACACCGAATGACATTAAACAAGCAATCGAAGCGCATTTGGTGCGAGCGCGCGAAGCAGTGATTCACGCAGCCAACCCGGATTTACCCGCAACATGGCAGGCGATTGTTGAGCCTCTGGATCAGGGATGTGATCCGCTTTGGCGCGCCTGGTCGATCGCAGGACACCTAAATGCTGTCGTCAATACCCCTGAATTTAGAGATGCATACAACGCCATGCTCGGGCCTGTCACCGAATATTCGACATGGGTCGGCTTGCACGAAGGCCTCTACCAACAGTATCAACGCATGGCGGCAAGCCCAGCATTCGATTTGCTGAACGCCGCGCGGCAAAGAGTCATTACGCTGGCGTTGCGCAATTTCAAACTCAGTGGTGTCGAACTCAAGAGCGAAGCCCGCAGTCAATATAGGGCCAACGCTGAGCGACAATCTCAGGTGTCTCAAAAATTCTCTGAAAACGTCCTGGATGCGAAAGATAAGTGGGAACTGGTGGTCACCGACGTCACCGTGTTGGACGGGGTGCCGAGTGACGTGCTGGATTCACTGTTCAACGCAGAAAAGCAGGCTTGGGTGGTCACCCTTAAAATGCCCTGCTACCTACCACTGATGCAGTACGCGACAAACCGCGAATTGCGAAGTACGCTTTACAGGGCCTATGCCACGGTTGCTTCTGAATTTGGTGATCCGTCTTTTGATAATTCGACCTTGATCGAAGAATCGCTGCAACTGCGCGCACAAGAGGCTGCATTACTCGGTTTCAAACACTTTGCCGAACTGCGATTACAAACCCGCATGGCGAAGTCTGACGAAGAAGTCATCGCATTTCTGCGTGAACTTGCTGCCCGCGCTAAACCTTTCGCCAGTCGCGATTTGGATGAACTGCGCGACTACGCAGCCAAGACGCTTGGCCTGACGGACCTGCAACCTTGGGATGTACCCTTTGCGTCTGAGCACCTGCGTGAAACACGCTACGCCTATTCTGAAGATGAAGTTAAACAATATTTCACCGAACCTCGTGTGCTGTCTGGGTTGTTTGATGTCATCCAGAAACTGTTTGAAGTGCAACTGAATCCCATCACCTTCAGCCCGTGGCATGAAGAGGCTCGTGGCGTTGAAGTTCTGAACCAGCAAGGCGTGAAAATCGGTTACTTACTGTTAGACCTGTACGCACGAACAGGCAAACAAGGCGGCGCCTGGGTTGATAGTGAACGCGCTCGCCATAAATTCAGTGATCACATTGAATTACCGATTATCAATCTGACCTGCAACTTTGCCAAGCCACAGGGCGACCGACCTGCCCTCTGGACTCACGATGATGTGATCACTCTCTTTCACGAAAGTGGTCATGCCCTGCACGCCTTGTTATCTGAAGTCGATGAACCTGGGGCCTCTGCGTTCTCGGCCGTTGAGTGGGACGCCATCGAATTGCCTTCACAGTTCATGGAAAACTTTTGCTGGGAATGGTCTGTCTTGCAGCAATTGACGGCTCACGTCGACACGGGTGAACCGATACCAAAAGCTTTATTCGACAAGATGACCGCAGCAAGAAACTTTCAAAGCGGATTACAAACGGTTCGTCAAATCGAGTTCTCACTCTTTGACATACTGATGCATAACAAAGCAACTGGGCTATCTATCTCTGCTGTCCTGGCGCTGCTCGAAGACGTCAGATCAGAAGTTGCCGTCCTGCGCCCCCCTGCCTGGCATCGTTTTTCTCATAGTTTTTCGCATCTTTTTGCAGGCGGCTACGGTGCGGGTTACTACAGCTATAAATGGGCAGAAGTGCTGTCGGCGGATGCCTATGAAGCTTTTGAAGAAGCCGCAAGCGGCACCCCAGCGACAGCGTCAAAAGGCACGCTAGACCCCATTACCGGTGCACGCTTCAAGAAAGAAATTCTGGCGGTCGGGGGTTTACGTTCAGCAGCAGCATCCTTCAAGGCGTTCAGAGGGCGTGACGCCCGTATTGACGCCTTGCTTCGCCATAGCGGCATGACGGATCAAGCACGAGCCGCAAGCTAGCACTGCCCCAGAGACCCTCACCTGTGAACCTGCTTATCAAATTACTCAAGACGATCGGTCGCTGGCTGATCGCCGGGGTATTTCTGTCGTTGATGGCCTGTTCAGAGAAATCACCCGAGTGGTCACTGTATGACATATCAGGCCACTTGCCAGATCTGACCTTTAGTCTTCAAGCAGCCGGCAACACGACACTGACGCAAGCTGATCTGAAGGGTAAAACTGTCTTGCTGTTTTTTGGTTATGCCAGTTGCCCGGATATTTGCCCCACGACGATGGCTCAACTCAGCCAAGTCATTCACGACTTGGGGGATGACGCGAAAGAAGTACGCATCCTCTTTATCAGTGTGGATCCGCATCGTGACAAACCAGACATGCTTCAGGCCTATGTAGATGCCTTCAACAAAAATGCCATTGGTTTGACTGGGGACGAGGCACAAGTTGCAGATCTGGCGCGTCGCTATCGCGTCGCTTATCAAATCGAAAAACCAAAACCTGGCGACGACCCCAATAATTACGACGTGACGCACAGTCGCGGGGTTTTTGTGTTTGACAACACCGGCCGGGCAAGATTGCTAGCGTCTGACTCAGAGCAAACCGAATCGCTGACCAAAGACCTTCGTCAACTGCTTAAATTGACGAAGTCGTCGGCCAGCCATTCTTAAAAAAAGTCAGGCGACTTGATGGACTTGGTGTTGAGCACCCACCTGATCGAGCTTTGCTGACGCATCACGAAGCGCCGTTCTTAATCCCTCTTCGATGACGGGATGATAGAACGGCATTGCTAGCATTTGCTCAATGGTCAAACGTTGCTGCAACGCCCAGGCCAGCAAATGACCAATGTGTTCTGCGCTCGGCCCAATCATTTCTGCCCCCAAAAACTGGCGACTGTTGACGTCTGCGTAAACGTGCAATAAGCCTTTGTTTTTCAACATCACGCGCGAACGACCCTGATCAGAAAAATCGACCTCGCCCACCACGAAGGTATCGGCGGCGAGTTTGGCGTACGAACGACCGACCAACGCAATCTGCGGATCTGAAAAGACCACCCCCAAGGTCGCTCTTCTTAAGCCAGGTGTCACAGACGGATAACTGGCAGCATTCATACCAGCGATCTTGCCCTCATCGGCAGCTTCGTGCAATAGCGGCAGATCGCCGTTGACATCGCCCGCGATAAACACCCCAGTGTGGCCGATCTGCATGGTCTCTCGGTTAAAGGCGGGGATTCCGCCCTTTTCCACCTGAATACCCGCCAGTGTCAGCCCCAATTTCGCCACGTTGGGTCGACGCCCAGTCGCCATCAACACATAATCAAATCTCTCTGTTTTTTCGGTATTGTCGAGGGCAACATATCGAATTTCGACCTCGTCACCCATACGTTTGGTTTCAAGCACCTGTGCCTCTGGATCGATATAAAACGCTTGCTGAAAAATCGTTTTAGCGGCCAGACGCACCGCCGGATCCGTCATCCCACCGAGCGATCCACTCGCCCCAAAGACTCTGATGGTCACACCGAGCCTAGCCAACGCCTGACCGAGTTCGAGACCGATGACCCCTGGCCCAAAAACAGCAACCCGTTTAGGCAAGTCATCCCACTCAAATACGTCGTCGTTTAGCACAATCCGATCGCCAAGTGCCTGAAAAGCTTCAGGTACCACGGGGCTAGAACCCGTTGCAATCACAACGCTTTGAGCCGTTACCTCAGTGTGTTCGTCAATCATTAATCGGCCAGGGGCAATAAATTTTGCATAACCCGTGAGCTTGTTCTGAGCAGGGATGTTGTCAACGCCCTCAATCACGAAGCCGACAAAGCGATCCCGTTCACGTTTGACTCGATCCATGACTTGACGTCCGTCAATTCGCACGGGACCGTCGACATGAACGCCAAATGGACTCGTGTGTTGGGCGCTGTGCGCGGCCTCTGCTGCGGCAATCAGCAACTTCGAGGGCATACATCCCACGCGAGCACACGTCGTACCGTGTGGGCCGCCTTCAATCAAAATAGCCGACTTACCGGCCGCGACCACCGCTCGGTAAGCTGCTAACCCAGCTGTACCCGCGCCAATCACCGCGACATCTGTTTTGAGAGATTTCATCTTCCGTTCTCCGAATCCGTAACCATGCGTTTAAAAGGGATCGATACCGGCACCACGGGTGCTGCTATCGATCCGTATGGCGCTAACTACTGAAGGCTTAATTTCGCTTTGAGCTGATCCAACCCGCCGACGTACTCGCCGTTGATGAAAATCTGGGGTGCCGTGCCTAAGCCTGTCAACGCGCCGATCACCCTAGCTCTCACTTTGTGATCCAGCGGGATATCAATTGCATCGTACCCTTGTGCCTTCAAAATTTCTTTCGCTTCAATGCAGAATTGGCATCCCACCTTTGAAAACACGACCACTTGATCTGGTGCTTTCGCCTCAGGATCGATGTAGTTAAGCATGGTATCTGCGTCTGACACCTCGAACGGATCACCGTCTTTCTCAGGTTCGATGAACATCTTTTGCACTACACCGTCTTTGACCAGCATCGAATACCGCCAGCTGCGCCGACCAAACCCGAGATCCGTTTTATCGACCAGCATGCCCATGCCCGCAGTGAAGTCACCGTTACCGTCTGGCAACAACGTAATATTGCCCGCCTCTTGATCTTTGGCCCATTCATTCATGACAAAGGTATCGTTCACCGACAGGCAGACAACACTGTCAACGCCGACTTGAGCAAAGGTGGAGGCCAGCTCGTTATAGCGCGGCAAATGGGTCGAGGAGCAGGTTGGGGTAAAGGCACCGGGCAGCGCAAACAAAACGACAGTTTTACCTGCAAATACGTCAGCCGAAGTTACTTTTTTCCACTCATTATCTACCCGCACCGAAAAAGTGACATTGGGGACTCGCTGACCTTCTTTATTTTGCAACATGGTACTTTCCTTTCATTGAATTGGTCCTGCCGCACCGTTGCGACCGGGCATGAAAGAATCATAATCATTAACTATTACAAAATATAATTGTATTTATTTAAACTATCAATAGTTAAAATTTATTGATGTTATTTTTATAAATGTTAAAAACTATTAATTCATTTTATTTTTTAAATCAACCATTTGCGGATTAAATCCTGCCTCAGCGATGGCCGCTTGCACGTCTTTCTCTACATACTCGCCATCTATCTTCACGAGCTTGCTTTGAACATCACATGAGACGAGCGCATTTGGTGCAACCCCGTGGATGGCACGGATGATCGTTTTGACACAGTGCCCGCAGGTCATATCAACCACGTTTAAGGTCATCATGATCTTACCTCTCATCAAATCGATTTACACCCTCCGGTTGAGCGTGCATGATGGAGATGTTAAGGTAATTCAATGAGACAAGCGAATGATACCGGCCACTGAATTACCTCAGACGCTTCGCGAGTTCGACTTGGCGATAGGTGGGATGACCTGTGCCTCTTGTGTCTTGCGCGTAGAAAAGGCGTTGCAAGCCAGCCCAGAGATTCAAGCGGCGACCGTGAACCTGGCGACTGAACGCGCTCACATCATCCTGAAAACGCCAACAGGTGGCGTTGATGACAAAAGTCATGACACCGTCGCCGATGCCATCAACTTGATCACTATTGCTGGGTATAGCGCAAAAACAATCAGTCAAGATCAACCGACGACCGAGCGTCTCGCCCAAACCAGGCACGACGACGCAAACGCTTTACAACGTTCGTTCATCATCGCTTTGATATTGACCTTACCGGTATTTATCCTTGCCATGGGCGCCCACCTCATACCGGCGATGCACCTGTGGCTTCATGAGCATCTCGGCGATCGAACAAATTGGCTGGTACAGGGCGTGCTCACGACTGCGGTACTCGTTTGGCCTGGCCGAGTATTTTTTATCAAAGGTATTCCCGCGCTGATTCGCTTGGCGCCTGAAATGAATGCATTGGTGGCCCTCGGGTCTGCAAGCGCGTGGGGCTATTCAGTCGTGGTGACAGCCTTCCCTGAATGGCTTCCCGACAATGCACGGTTTGTTTATTTTGAAGCAGCAGCAGTGATCGTCACGCTGATCCTGCTCGGACGTCTGCTCGAAATGCGTGCAAAAGGTCGAACAGGTGCTGCCATCGAACATCTTATCGGCCTGCAACCGCGCACGGCGACGGTGATGCGCGCTGGCAAACCACTAGAAATCCCGATTGCGCAGATAGCAGTCGGCGACACGCTGGTGATCAAGCCAGGCGAAAAAATCCCTGTCGATGGCAAGATCAGTGAAGGTCAAGCGTTTTTAGACGAATCCATGTTGACCGGGGAACCCTTACCCGTGTCGCGTGGCATGCACGACAAGGTGATCGGTGGATCCCTCAATACTAGGACAAGTTTTTCATTTGTTGCAACCCACACCGGTAACGATACCGTGTTAGCTGGCATCATTCACCTCGTTGAAAAAGCGCAAGAAGCAAAGCTACCCATTCAAGTAATCGTCGATCGCATCACGTTATGGTTTGTGCCCGCAGTCATCGCGATCGCCTTAGCCACCTTGATCAGCTGGCTTGCGTTCGATCCTCAGCACCTATTTGGTAATGCACTGATCCACGCCGTCGCCGTCTTGATCATTGCTTGCCCATGCGCCATGGGCTTAGCAACACCCACGTCGATCATGGTTGGCTCGGGCCGCGCCGCTGAGTTGGGGGTTCTGTTCAGACAAGGAGACGCCCTTCAACGGCTTTGTGATGCCAGCGTCGTTGCCTTTGATAAAACCGGCACGCTCACCGAGGGCAAACCCGTGCTAACGGACTTTGTCGTCAATTCGACCGCTTACGACCGACGTTCGTTGCTCGCTTGGGCAGCGGCGATGCAAACCTATTCAGAGCATCCCATCGCGTACGCCATCACCCAAGCGGCCACGCGTGAACAGTTACTCTTACCTGCTGCGCGTGAGGTAACCGCCATCAGTGGGATGGGCGTGCAAGCCACCGTTGCTCAGCACGCCTTGCTTTGTGGGGCGGCAAGCCTCATGCAAGCGCGAGGCATAGACATCAGTCATGCCGAGGCGCAAACCACTGAGTTCGCTCGTGCCGGAAAAACACCGATCTACTTGGCAGTTGACAACCAAATCGCGGCAGTCATGGCCGTCGCCGATGAGATCAAACCAGACGCAAAACGGGCGATCGACCAGCTGATCCGTTGGGGGCTGACACCTGTCATGATTACTGGTGATAATGAATTAACGGCACAGGCCATCGCTGGTGTACTTGGGATCAACGATGTCCGAGCGCAGATCTTGCCAGAGGGCAAAGCCTTGGCCTTGAGGACTATCCGTGAGTCAGGCAAAGTGCTGGCCTTTGTCGGCGACGGAATTAACGACGCCCCTGCCCTGGCAACAGCAGACGTCGGGATCGCGATTGGCACAGGCACCGACGTGGCGATTGAGTCTGCCTCGGTTGTATTGATGTCAGGCCAATTGTCTGGCGTGGTGACCGCGATTGCCATCTCGCGAGCGACCATGCGCAACATCAAGCAGAATTTGGGCTGGGCCTTTGGCTATAACGTGGCGTTAATCCCTATCGCCGCAGGTGTTCTTTACCCGCATTTTGGAATCGCCCTGTCGCCGATGTTTGCAGCCGCAGCCATGGCCAGCTCGAGTGTCTTTGTGGTTACCAACGCGCTGCGTCTTAAAAGGTTTAAAACATCAAGCGAAGAAACCATGTCTGGAAAGCCTGCGAGCTAAGTCGTACCAGCCCAGCTATGTGTCATGGTCATGGGATCGGGACGCTGCGCGGCGGGCAATTTCACTTTGGGCGTGCCTATGGCTAAAAAGCCAACAAATCGATAATCTAAAGTATCAAAACCCAAAGCCTCAGGCACCTCGTCGGTGTAAGTGCCGAGCCCGGTGCTCCAGTAAGAAGCGAAACCCAACATGTGAGCCGCATTCTGGATATTCATGACGGCGGCCCCCATCGACAAGGTTTGCTCGATCTCTGGCACCTTATCATTGTCGTGAGAGACTTTGTAGGCTAGGCCGATCAGCAAGGGAACGTCCGCCAGCCACTTGCGCATGTTCTGTTCTTTCTCTGGGGTAATATCACGCCCCGATCGACGAGTTGCACCAATGGCAAGGTCTGTTAGCGCGCCGACCTGCGGCTGCTTAATCAGGACAAAGCGCCAAACCCGTAAGGCGGCGTGATCCGGGGCGCACATCGCTGTTTGCAAGATCTGCTGCAGCTGATCATCGGTCGGCGCCGGCGCGGTCACCAATTTTTGCGAACGCCGGTGAGTTAAACAGTCAATCGGCGCCATCGTTGAGTCAGTCATTGAGCACATCCAATTTCTAAGCATTAAAAAACCCAGCGACACCGGGGTGAGGCTGGGCCAGTCATCGCCGATCTGCTAGGCAGACCAGCAATTTAAATCAAAATTACAGCACTTGAATGTTAGTCGCGCTAGGGCCTTTAGCGCCCTGGCCGATTTCAAAGCTGACTTTTTGATTTTCTTCAAGGGTTTTATAACCACTTGAACGAATTTCTGAGTAGTGAGCGAACAGATCTTTGCCGCCGCCATCAGGCATGATGAAACCATAACCTTTTTCGGCGTTGAACCACTTAACGACACCAGTTGCCATTTAAACTTCCTTGATAAGTAAAAAAACGGGCAAATAAACGCCCAACGTGCTAGATGGTCAAGGAAGGGATAGCCAATATGTATTACCACTAAGGGCGACAGATCTGGGACAAAAACCACGTCGCTTGAAAATCTTGCATATTTAGTTTAGGGGGGAAGATGACATGAGTCAATTGATTCTGCATTTATTTTCACAAAAGAACCGAAATATGGATGATTTGACGGTTTTGTTGCTTTTTCCGCTGTCAAAACGCGTTTGTACCGAGCAAAAAATGGATCCCTTAGCATTTACCAATGCAATTTAGAAAAATTCACTAGGTAAGTTTCCCTACACTCTCTATATCCATTTGGGTGAGGAGAAACACCATGAAAGTCATCATTTTAGGCGCTGGGGTCGTTGGTACCACGACGGCGTACTATTTAGCGCAAGCGGGCGCTGACGTCACGGTTTTTGATCGTCAACGGGGGCCGGCAGAAGAAACCAGCTTTGCCAATGCGGGGCAAATATCACCTGGCTATGCGACCCCGTGGGCGGCACCTGGCATCCCTTTCAAAGCCCTGAAATGGATGTTTCAAAAGCACGCCCCGCTGGCGATCCGTCTGGATGGCAACCTATGGCAACTCAGGTGGATGCTCAGCATGCTGAGCCACTGTAATCCCGCGCATTACGAAGTCAACAAAGAGCGCATGATGCGCGTCGCCGAATACAGCAGGCACTGCCTGCAAGCCTTGCGGGCAGCCACGGGTATTCAATACGAGCAGCGCACGGGTGGCACGTTACAGGTCTTTCGCACGGATGCCCAGCTTGAGGCTGTCAAGCTAGACATGAAAGTGCTCAGTGAACTGGGGGTGCCTCACCAACTGCTAACCGGTCAGCAATTGTCGCAAGTCGAACCTGGCTTGGCGTTTGCCAAGGTGCCGCTCGCTGGGGGCTTGCACTTGCCACATGACGAGACCGGCGATTGCCATTTGTTCACCAACAAACTGGCAGACATGGCGCGCGAACTGGGGGTTCAGTTTGTTTATGGCCGCAATATCCAGCAGTTACAGACCATGGGCAATCAGATCAATGGGGTTGTGGTTGATGGGGTCGTGCAACGAGCCGATCAATACGTGATGGCCATGGGAAGTTACTCACGGCATATGCTGTTACCCCTGGGTATCAAGCTTCCGGTTTATCCAGTCAAAGGCTATTCGTTGACTGCGCCTATCATCGACGAATCGCGAGCCCCTCAATCGACCATCTTGGATGAGACTTACAAAGTCGCAGTCACCCGTTTTGACCAACGCGTGCGGGTCGGTGGCATGGCAGAGCTAGGTGGTTTTGACTTGCGACTCAACCCACGGCGCAGAGCAACACTTGAGAAAGTCGTCAACGAACTCTTCCCCGGTGCAGACAGTCGCCGCGCGAGTTTCTGGACAGGGCTGCGCCCCATGACCCCCGATAGCACCCCGGTGATCGGGGCAACAGGTTTCAGTAATTTATACCTCAACACCGGGCATGGGACGCTGGGTTGGACCATGGCATGCGGATCCGGCAAACTGGTCGCAGACATCATGACGCAGCGGCAACCTGAGATTCGCATTGATGGCCTCGCCATTGATCGCTACACCAACGCGCAATCGGCTCATTCGTATAAACAACAACCGGTGCATGCATGACCCGTCCCTCTCAAGCGCACATCGACCTGACAGCCCTGCGAAATAACTATCTGGTCGCCCGTCGGTTGCATGGTGGTCGGGCGCTGGCCGTGGTCAAAGCAAATGCCTATGGGCATGGTGCGGTTGCTTGCGCCAAATGCCTGCGAGAGGTTGCCGATGGCTTTGCTGTGGCCATCCCTGAAGAGGCGTTTGAACTGAGGGCAGCTGGCATCGATTCCCCTATTCTGGTCATGGAAGGTTTCTTTGATGCTGACGATCTTCAGCGCATGGCTGACCAACACATCTGGACGGTCATTCACCAAAACAGTCAAATCGAGCTGCTAGAAGCGTCACGTTTACCTGCTCATCATTTGCACGTTTGGTTAAAGGTCGACTCGGGTATGCACAGAGCAGGTTTCGCGCTCGAGAATGTCGAGGCAGTTTATCGTCGTATCGAAAGCTGTGCTGCAGTTGCCTCAATGACACTGATGACACACTTCGCACGATCCGATGAGCCAGACAGTGACACGACAGCAAGGCAGATTGCGGCCTTTGATCGTGCCACTGAAGGTCTGCCTGGCGATCGAAGCCTCTGCAACTCGGGTGGGGTGTTGGCTTGGCCCGCCGCCAGACGCGATTGGGCTCGCGCAGGCATCATGATGTATGGCGCTGACCCCATGCCACACGCTGACCACGGTTTAACACCCGTCATGACACTGAGAAGTGAGATTTTTGCCGTGCGCAACATCGCCGCTGGCGAGCCCGTTGGTTACGGGGCAACGTTCATTGCCAGCCGGCCCACTCGGGTGGGGTTGGTCGCGATCGGTTACGCGGACGGCTACCCCCGCGGCGCCCCCAATGGCACACCCGTGTCGGTGGATGGCAGATTGACACAGCTCATCGGCCGAGTGTCGATGGATATGTTGACCGTAGATCTGACCGATCTGCCAGAGGCCAGAATTGGTAGCAGTGTTGAACTGTGGGGCACTCAGATTGACATCAATCAAGTCGCTCAGCTGGCTGGCACGATCTCTTACGAGTTGCTGTGCAATTTGAAACGTGTCGCGCGGGTGTATCGGTGAGCGAAGAGTCGGCGAGGCTTAATCGCGTCTAAACTTATACGATATTTGCTCAAAAAGAATCGCTTATGCAACTCGCTACCTGGAACGTCAACTCCCTTAAAGTCCGTCTACCGCAGGTGCTGGATTGGCTGTCTGCCAATCCTGTCGATGCCCTGTGCTTGCAAGAGTTAAAGCTCGATCAGGATAAGTTTCCGCTGCAGGCGTTCACCGATATCGGTTATCACGCAGACTGGGCCGGGCAAAAGACGTATAACGGGGTCGCCATCTTATCCAAGGTACCAGGCAGTGGCATTGTGAAAAATATCCCCGGCTATGACGACCACCAGCAACGGGTGATTGCGACCACCCTGCCCTTTGGTCAGTCAACGATACGTGTGATCAGTGCCTACTGCCCCAACGGTCAATCGCTGGACAGCGACAAATATCAGTATAAGCTTGCCTGGTACGCCGCCTTTAAAATCTGGCTTGCAGAAGAAATCGAACGACACGAGCACCTTGCGGTGCTAGGCGACTACAACGTGGCACCGGCTGACGAAGACGTCCACGATCCCGCTAAGTGGGTGGGTCAAGTATTGGTGTCAGCACCCGAGCGTGACGCATTCAACGCGCTGATCGACCTGGGGTTAACGGATTCATTCAGACTGTTTGAGCAAGCGCCGAAATCGTTTAGCTGGTGGGATTACCGTATGAACGGTTTTAAGCGCAATGCGGGCGTGCGCATAGATCACGTCTTGCTGTCAAAAGAACTGGTCAAACGCTGCACGGCATGCATCATTGATAAGGCCCCTCGGGCGAACGAGCAACCTTCTGATCACACCCCCGTCATCGCTACCTTAGCTTGATTCAAAAAAACAGCTCAGGGATGCGGGCCCCAGGGCGCCGCCAGCATTAATTTGTTTTCTTGATGCTTGAGCAAAGGGCGCAGTTGCTTTGCAAAAGCCATGAACTGATCATCACCGAAAACACCGTTCCAGAAACTGCGGCGATCTGCATCGTCATCGAACTTCCAGAGATGAATGACTTCGTTGATGGCCCCAACATCGCCGGTGAAATAGCCGACCAGCTTTTGCGGATGCTTTGACAACGCCGGCCAACCCAGTGATTTGTATAGCTCGGTCACTTCACCCATTTTGCCGACCACAACACTGTAAGTGCGTAATTCGTAAATAGCCATGTTGATGTCCCCTTTTTTTTCATGCATGATTTTGGCTAATTTAGATTACCCCAACCATGGCTGATCACTCAAGAGGATTGTGATCAGTCTCGTGCAATAAGCCAGCAGGCATTGACTTCGTCGGTTTGACGCCTAATTGCTGGAGTTTCTGTGCCTGATAAACCAAAGAACCTCTGCCTGTCAGTTTCGTGTGCGCTGACTCGTAGCTAGCTTGAGTCTGCTTAATTCGATCACCGATTTTTTCCAGATCAGCAGCAAAAGCGGTGAATTTGTCGTAAAGCACAGCGCCTTGTTTAGCGATATCCTGTGCATTAGCACTCTGCTCTTGTTGTCGCCACAGATGGGCAACCGTGCGAACCACAAACAGTAAAGTCGATGGGCTTACCAACAATACATTCTTTTCCCACGCGTCCATGAACAGTTCGCTGTCGTGGGTGACGGCTAGCATAAAGGCGGGTTCAATTGGGATAAACATCAAGACAAAATCAAGTGACTTCAATTGATACAAGTCTTGATAATTCTTAGGTGACAGGCCTTTGATGTGCGCACGAACAGAATCCAGATGCAGCTTAGCGGTGGCCTCACGATCTCTATCATCTGCCGCCAAGGCATACTTCTCGTAGGCAGTCAAAGACACCTTGGCATCCACCACCAGATGACGGTCTTCAGGCAAATGGATCACGACATCGGGCTGCAGGCGACTCCCGTCCTCAAGCGTATGGCTTTGCTGTGCGTCATACTCATAACCTTTGCGCAGACCAGAGTTCTCAAGCACACGAGCAAGAATCATTTCACCCCAGTTACCTTGAGTTTTGTTGGATCCCTTCAGTGCGTTGGTCAGATTTTGAGCCTCGTCACTGAGCTGTTTGTTCATTGCCATTAGCTCGCGTACTTGAGCAGCCAAGGCACCGCGTTGAACATTCTCGTCAACGTATGACTTTTGCACCTGCTCTTGGAAATCTTTAAGCTTGGTTTGCAGTGGCTCAAGAATTTGCCCGATGTTCGTTTTATTCTGCTCGGTAAATCGTTGCGACTTGTCTTCAAGAATCTCTTGCGCGAGTGTTTTGAAGCGGTTAGACATGTCATCTTTAGCCTCTTGCAAAAACGTCAGATTTTTTTCGGCTTGAGTGCGCTCAAACTCGAACTGCTTACGTTCGGCATCGAGCTGACTGGTTAACCGAATGACCTCACCGCTCAACGCTGCACGGATGGTTGCTTCTGCAATTTTCACGTTAGCCGTGATACGGCCATTAACAATCACCCAGGTGAATCCTGCACCGAAAATCAAGCCCACAGCAAGAAAGAGCAGATCAAGTAAGTTCATATAGTTTGGCAAATAAAAACAGTGTGATTTAGTGATAGTTTACTGAGTGGCTCGTCGCGTGATGGCGCTTTACTGCTTGGCCTTACTGCTTGGCCTTAGATTAGCCAACATTCAAATCAACAAAAGCAGTGAACAGACCCAAGGCGACAAAAGCCCCCCCTGTTATGTATCGGCCAATGGTTCGGCCTCGCTGCGACGAGGCAAAATCAGGCTTGATCTTATTTGCCAGCAACACATAGCTCGCATCCGTGAGCGCTGCAGTGATCACAAAAATAAAGCCCAGCAGGATAGTTTGACCTATCACATGGTCATGATCCTGCAAAAACTGTGGCAAAAAAGCGGTGTAAAAAACGGTGGTCTTAGGATTTAAAAGTGCGACTAGAAATCCGTCTTTGAAAATTTGCTGATCTGACTGTTGTTTGAAACTTGCGGCTGCCTCAGCTGGATCATGATTCAACCAAGCGACAAGACCCATATAAACGAGATAGGCTGCGCCCACGTACTTGATCACGATGAAGGCCCATGAAGACATCGCGAAAATGCCAGCTAATAAAAACGAAGCGAAAATGGCGTTACCTAAATTACCCACTGCCACGCCCGCAACTGAGACAAGCCCACCACGCCTGCCTTGGGACAGGGTTCTAGTAATGACATAAAAAACCCCAGGACCTGGGGTGACGGCCAACACAATACTTGCAAGCAGAAACGTCAAAATCATGGTGTGGGATCCGACATCAATTGCCACCAAATCGTGCTGGCCAGTTTGACGGTCTCGGTATGCACTTGATGTGCAAAAGTGAACGCTTCGCCCTCAATCGTTTCATCGGGGATTTCAGTCACAATCACGACCCCTGGCGTCTGCTGATCGTTTGGCAGAAACAGACAGGGGATGCCATGCTTGATGTCAAAGGGGACTTTGCCAGCATAAGTCTCGTATCTCGCTAACTGGTCGGCGTTATAAGCCGACAAACCAGGCATATTGGCTAACCCAAGTACCAGCCGCTCAAGCATCACGGCAGCTTTTTCTTGCCAACCCTCGCGATACCGGACAATTAAGAAAAACCCTTTCGGCACACTCCAAAGCTCGAAACCTCGGGGCAAATAGCCGCTGAAAGGTCGAGTCCACTCATGGGCAGGATAACCATGCAAACTCAAGTGCAGTTGTGCGTCAGTGACTTTCAGCGCGTGCATCCGCCCTTGCCGCTCATACCAAGGTGCTTTCTCGCGATACTCTTGGTCATCTCCGAGAGCCGTATATCTCGCTGCATGGTTCATGTGTCGTGGGTGAAGATGGCAATATTCATGAAACAGTTGATAACCATCGGGATTCTCTAGCGGCACCACGGCAAAGTTCGCCTCTGCGACACGCTCAAGCCACTGGGCACCGCGCAAGGCCCCGACGATGCCAGTAGACTCATTGGCATGCTGTCCTCCGGTGACGACGATGCCAGGAAGCGACCCAGCGCGGTGTTTGCCTCTAAGCGTGCGCCCTTGCCACGACTCAAACGCAAAGGCGTCACCTGCTATTTGCTCAAGTGCCAGATCCACCTGACGATGCGTTAACGCTGCGTTGGCGGTTTCAATTGACTCGCTCGCAGACGCTTGAGGCGTCGCGACCGGCATGACCACCAGCGGCGTCAGCAATTGTTGCTGATCTACGCGTGTCACGAGAATCGAAACGGTGTCTGCATGCCCCCCTTCGAGGGCTCTAATATCAGAGACGATTTGCCCTGGTTGCAAGCCTCTATCGCCTCTCGGTCTGCCTGAGTAATGCTGAAAGAACTCAAGCACCGAGAAATACAGATCTTCGTGCAGCGCTTCATAGGTACTGGCCAGAAAATCCCCAGATGCACTGATCAACTCATTGCCGGGCAAATCAATGCGGATATGCAGGCGTTCAAAATAAGGCTCTTGCTGCCCCCAGGGCTGATCTTGAATCGCTTGCATGACCGACCGATAAGCCTGCTGAATCTCGGTTTGCAGACATTGGGCTTGTAGCAGCTGTTCAGTGGTTTTGTCGAATACCTTTAAATAGCCCGTCGGTGCAAGCGTCGGTTGGCCCAGATGGTCGTCAAAGCTGTCGTTCGGTGCAAAGACCGTAAACGTTTGGTTCGTCCCGTCGTCGAAAAAAAGCGCGACGTGGTATTCATGCACTTCGCTGGGCGCTTGGGCCCGCCATCGAATAGGCGTGTCGCGACAGAGCAAGTCGAGAGGGTAAGCCTCAGACAAAAACCGTAACGCATCCGTTGAGGGATCGACGGGGTAACTGATTTCAATTTCGATCAGATTTTGCGCGAGACCTGAGGGAAGCACTTCTTCAGCGAACCAATGGACGAGGGGTTTGTAGGCGCTTCGAATGACCGCCGGGATGCCAAGTGCCTCGAATCGATCTACTAAGACTTGTCTCGCGGCGAATCCTTGAAACAACCACAGCTCAATGGCCTTACCCTGCCAAGCCGACAAGTCTTGCTCAATGCGCTCAACCAGCGCCAACCCTGTCACCGGGATGGCTTGTTGGTAAATGACTGAATCGGTCGCGGGGTTCATCGCTGTTGGCTCATTGTTGCCTCTTGGTTGCCTCGTAGTTGCCAAATTATTGGCTTACCCTTGGTTTGTGGGATCAGTTTTGTCTCGCAACCAATCACCAAGCAAGTTCAGACCGAGGACGCAAGACATGATGGCAAGCCCCGGAAACACACTGACCCACCACGCCGTCTGTAAATAGTTGCGCCCGTCAGCCAGCATGCCCCCCCAACTCGGGATAGCAGGGTCGACGCCCAAACCCAAGAAAGTCAGACTGCTTTCTAGCAAAATATTATTGGCGATGTTCAAGGTCATCAGCACAATGATTGGGCCGAGCAAGTGAGGTAACAAATGCCGCCAGACGATCATGGCATTGCTCACGCCTATCGCCCTTGCGGCAACGATGAACTCACGCTCACGCAACACCAACACTTGTCCACGAACCAAGCGCGCATATTGCACCCATTGAGAGATGATCATAAAAAAGATGATGTTGACTAAGCCACCACCCAAGATTGAAATAAAGGTAATCGCAATCAAGATGAAAGGCAGCGCCAACTGAATATCTGCGCAACGCATCAAGATGATTTCCCAGATACCCCGGTAGTAGCCAGCAACGAGTCCAACCACAATACCGATGAAAGCGGCCCCGAGCACAGACACCAATCCGACAGTCAGCGAGACGCGTCCGCCGACTGCAACCCGAGCCAAAACGTCACGTCCCAGCGGATCAGTACCTAACCCATGGGCCACGGCATGAAACGGTTTGAGCAAGCGCGCGGCGAGATCCATGCTGGTGCCTTCGTCCGGAAATATCCATCCTGACAAAAGAACCAAGGTCAACAGGCTACCCGTTAACAAGAGGCCGAGCACCAACTCAAGTGAACGCTTTCGCCCTATCCCTGCGGACACTTGCCCACTCATTTGAGCCGCACCCGGGGGTCGACCAGACCATAAGCAATGTCTGTGAGTAAGTTCACCGTCACGATCAACAAGGCAAGCACCGTCACCGTCGATTGCAAGACAGGATAATCTCGCCCAGAGATCGCCTCAAAAGCCAAGGTACCCAAACCTGGCCAATTAAACACTTTTTCTACCACCACAATCCCGCCAATCAAACCACCAAATTGCAAGCCGATGAAGGTAATTAGCGGGATAGCGCAATTGCGTAAAGCATGTTTATACAGAACGACTTGCTCGCGCAAACCTTTGCTGCGAGCCACCGTAATGTACTGAGCAGACAACGTTTCAAGCATGGCAGTTCTGACCAACCGCACATTGGTCGCTGTCAAAATGATGCCCATCGTCACTGCTGGCAATACCAAGCTGGACAAACCGTCCATCCCCGAAGGAGGAAAAATCGGGATGGCAATTGAAAACAACAACACCAACATAATGGCCAGCCAGAAGTTGGGAAACGACAATCCCACTAAAGAGACGAGGCGAATCAGCTGATCTGACCATCCCCCTTTGTTCACAGCCGCTTGAATCCCGAGAGGAACCGAAAGCAACAAAGAGAAAAACAGTGAACAAAACGTCAACGCTAACGTAGCGGGTAATGCATCGCCGATCAACCGGGCAACCGACGTGCCGCCAAGAAAGCTGCGGCCAAAGTCGCCATGCAGCAATGCTGTGATGAAGTTGAAATACTGTTGCGTAAAGGGCTGATTGAGCCCCAGACTCTGACGAATATTGATCAAATCTTGCTCAGTCACACTGCCAGCCCCTTGAAAGAGCATGAGGGCAGGGTCACCCGTCATGCGCACAGCCCAAGAGACTAGCAACGTCACCACAAACACCACAAACAAAGCTTGCAACAACCGCTTAACAATGAATCCGGTCAATTGACGTCACCTGAAGTAAACATCACTGAATCGATTCGTTGACAAAGCGAAACCGACCATCCGCAGGTAACGTCAAGTTTTGAACGCGTTTATTGATACCGTAAATCGTGTTCAGACTGTATAGAGGCATCTCTAACGCCTGCTCGGAGACGTACTTCGCAATCTCTCTTAAGGTCTGCTGTCTTGCCTGTTGATCGTAGGTGTCACGCTGCGCTTCAAGCAATTTATCCAAAGCGGCATCTTTGTCGTAGGGATTCCAACGCTGACCGCTGTGATACATGGCATAAGCCGTGTTGTCATAATCAAACGTCCACCCGCCCCACTGGTTTTGCCACATATCACCCGTTTTACCGTTAGGGATGATGTCGTTCAACAGCACGCCTGTCTCGTAAGCCTTCAGGTTTGCTTTGATGCCAACCGCCTGAAGGTAACCGGCGATCGCCTGAGCGACTTCTCTGAAGTTACTGTCAGGACCACGAAAATCGATTTGGACGGCAGCGCCCGCCGGCACACCCGCAGCCACAAGCAGCTTTTTCGCTTCAGCAGGATCGAACGGCATAGGTTTGAGTGCAGGATCAAAACCAAATGACAGTTTGCCTTGGAAACTCGCCACAGGCTCGGCATTACCACCCAGGATCTGCTTCACAATGGTGTCGCGATCAACCGCCATGACCAGCGCCTTTCGTACGTTGACATCTTTGGTAATCCCCTCTTTGGTGTTGAACCGAAGTGCCAACGTGACGGGGCCATTGATACTCGCGACCTTTAACTTGGCATCTTTAGCGACCACATCGAGCATACTGGTGGGGATCGTTGTCGCAATGTCCAAGCGGCCGGCTTGCAATTCTGCAACTTGCGTCGCAGGTTCGGTGATAAAGCGGTATACCAATCCATCAAGTTTAGGCGCACCATCCCAATAATCAGGGTTACGAGTAAGCGTCAGACTGACTTTAGGTTTGTACTCAACAAACTTAAAAGGCCCAGTGCCCACCGGATTTGCGTTAAAGAACTCTTCACCCTTTTCGGTCACGTACTTCGGTGGCACAATCATGCCGCCGTAGCCCGCCAACTTGACCAGAAGCACCGGATCGGGACGCGCTAAGATGAAGTCAACCGTGAAGGGATCAATGACCTTGACCTCTTTAATCGCGTTGTAGTTCGATTGCTGTGCGCCTTTAGCCCCCTCAGGGCCGAGCAAGCGGTCAAAGGTGAACTTCACCGCATCGGCATTAAAGGGCTCGCCATTGTGAAACTTGACGTTCTGGCGCAGCTTGAAACGGATGCGAGAGTCCTTATCCAGCATCTCCCAGGAAAGCGCCAACCCAGGCACCAGCTTCATATCAGCGGTGCGCATGGTCAGACCATCATAAATCTGGCTACCAATGCCCCCCCACGTCACCAAAAACGTATCGATCGGATCCCAACTGCCTGGATCCCCTGCGGACGCCGCAATACTCAGCGTGCCCGCGGCCTGGCTGGCAGGCGCTGCGGCCACGCCTAGGGCAATCATGCTCGCGAGCACCGCATGTTTAAAACGAATCATTGTCAAACCTCCTCGATGAACGGGTTTAGTAAGCAGGATCTCGGTTTTCGAAACGAATCTCATCGATTGCTGCCAACACCTCTGGACTGAGTGAGATATTAAACGCATCCAAGTTCTGGTCAAGATGCGCCACAGAGGTCACCCCGATGATGGTGCTCGCCACGTGCCAGTTGTGATAACAAAAAGCCAAAGCCATTTGCGTTGGCGTCAGGCCATGCTCACGCGCTAAATTGTTGTAGCGCAGTGCCGCTTCGAAGGCAATTGGTCGACCCCAGCGTTGCTTACGCACGCTTTCATAGCCCGAAAGCCGAGTACCCGGTGGCGCATCGGGGCCCGCGATTCCGCTCTTGTCATACTTACCGGTCAACAATCCAACCCCCAATGGCGAGTAGGCAAGCAGACCAACACCCAAGCGGTATAGGGTTTCATCCAACGCATTTTCCACCGTCCGGTTCAGCAAACAATACGTGTTCTGTACGCTAGCGACCCGCGGTAAGCCGTGTTGTTCGCTCAACCGCACGAACTCGTGAACCCCGTAGGGTGTCTCGTTCGATAAACCGATATGCCTCACCTTGCCCGCGCTAACGAGCTTACCAAGGGCTTGCAATTGCTCATGAATTGGCGTCAGGTTTTCTCCGTCTTTTGCCGGATCGAAATACATCACGCCAAAGGCAGGCACATGTCTGACGGGCCAATGAATCTGGTAGAGATCGATGTAATCCGTTTTCAACCGTTTCAAGCTGTCGTTGCAGGCTTGTTCAATATCGCTGGCGGTCAGGTTGGGTTTGCCCTCACGGATCCAAGGCATACCTCGTGAGGGGCCGGCCACTTTTGTCGCCAGCACGATCTTCTCGCGTACGCCAGGCCGCTGCCCGAGCCAGTTACCGATGATTTGTTCGGTCAACGTGAAAGTTTCAGGCTTGGTTGGCACCGCGTACATTTCTGCGGTGTCGAGAAAATTAACCCCACGGGCGAGCGAATGATCGAGAATCGTGTGCGCCAGTCGCTCACCGACTTGCTCGCCAAACGTCATCGTACCCAAGCAAATGGGGGTAACTTGCAAATCAGACTGCCCTAGTTGAAGCGTTTTCATTGAGTGTCTACTGACTCTTTCTTGGCGATTTGAAATGGGGATAGGAGGTGCGCCCAAGATTAACATTCAATGCAGGCCTGAATACTCAACGACTAGTTCTTTTTAAGATTCCAGAACACGTTCACCGGCGCATAGAGCAAACCCGTCACGACGCCCTTACGCACCACCGAGTTGTAATCATAATCACCGATCTTGGCGAGGATGCCAGTGTCGTAGTTCTGCAACTGAAGGGCTATCGCAATCTTCTTGCGAGTCTCTAGATCGGGTGCCAACATGAAATCTGCTTTGAGCTGCTGCAATTTGGGATCGGTTGTCCAGCCAAACCAACCCTTCTCCCCGTTCCCCGTCAATGGTGGGAAGAACAGCGGGTTCATCATATCGGGGTAACCAAAACCCGTGACGAACACATTCCAGCCACCGTTTTCCGGTAAATCCTTTTTAGCGCGCCGCGTTTGAACAGACGCCCAGTCCATGGCCTGCATATCGACATTAAAACCAGCCTGCTTGAGCAACTGAGCCAACACAGGCGGAAACTTGTTAATCGTCGCCAGATCCGTCGGATACAACAACAAAACCGGCTTACCGTCATAGCCCGCATCCTGCAAGGCCTTTCTCGCCGCCTCAAACTGAGGCTTACCCGTGAAATAGTCCGTCTGAGGCGACACGAACGCCGACGAACACGGATAAATTGACGTGCACGTTCGATACAAATCTTTGTTCACAAACTGCGCCCGCATCAGCGCCTCTTGATTGATCGCCATGATAGCCGCTCGCGCAATCTGAGGGTTATTGAAAGGGGGGATCAAATGGTTCAGATGCATAAACGAAGAGCCCGACGGCATTGGCTTGACAATTTCCAATTTAGGATTCGCTTTGAGCGTTGCATACTGCTCTGGCGGCATGAGCTCTATCATGTCCACTTCGCCGTTGGCGATTGCATTTGCCTGCGTTTGCGCATCCTTGAGCACAATCCACTCGAGCCGATCCACATAAACATGCTTACCCCCTGCAGTCCCCGAGGGTGCTTCTGTCCGAGGGATATATTTTTCATTTTTAAGATAGACAATCTTTGACCCAGGCTTGTATTCATCCATTTTGATGACATAGGGACCTGAGCCGATATATTCTTTGATCTGTTGATCCGCAGGCGTCATTGCCACGCGCTTGGGCATGATGAAGGACGGACTGCCCGATTGTTTCGAAAACGCATCGAGCACCATCGGAAAAGGTGTCTTGAAGACCATCTTGAAATGGCTATCATCCACCGCTTCAAACACCTGCAGTTCTTGTGCCATGACTTGGCCAAAGACGTCTCGTTTCGCCCACCGATTGATCGAAGCAATCACATCATTTGATGTGACCGGCTCGCCGTCGCTAAATACCAACCCTTTGCGCAGAGTAAACGTCCACACTTTGAAATCAGATGATTTCGTATAAGTATCAACCATCTGCGGTTGAATCTGCCCTTGAGCGTCGATCCCGAATAGCTGGTCGTAAATCATGAAACCGTGATTACGCGTGGTAAATCCGGTCGTCCAGATGGGATCCAAAATTTTTAAGTCGCTCTGTGGCACGAGACGAAGCACGTTGACGTCATCTGAGGCAAAGGCTGAGCCTAGACTGATCAACACAGTAAGCCCCCCTGCCAGCATTCGTTGCTTTACATGATGAAACATAGTCAGGCCTCTGTTTAAGTCGATTGAACACAGCGAGCGTAAAGCCCTTGCAAGTATCGTGCCATCTAAGGCTGGAGTCACCAGTTGTCGCCTGCCGTCGTTCTGGGATACGCTGGATGCTAAACATCTTATCTCTGTTCAAGAAAAAATGATCAACGAAGCCATTGAAAAAGAGTTCAATCCACGGGTGTCGGTACCGGACACTGAGCCGTATATCAAACGCGGCACTGAGCAGAGCGAAAAAGCCTATCACGCCTACCCTCACCAGGCAGATCTGAAGTATGCCTCAGGTGAACGAACGACGATCGACTACTTTGCCTGCGCACACAAAGATCAGCCGCTGTTCGTGTTCATTCATGGCGGCTTTTGGCGCGGTCGCGACAAAAAAGATTTTGCCTATGTCGTGAATTCAATGCGGCCTCTGGGCTTGAATGTCGCCTTGATGAATTATGACCTTTGCCCTGCTCTTACCGTCACTGCCATTACTCAACAGATCAGGGATGGTCTTGTCTGGCTGGCAGACCAGCAGACGACGCTGGGATTCAAGCCTGGGCTGATCGCAGCGGGCCATTCAGCCGGCGCACATTTATTGGCCATGACCTTGGCGCAAACGGGGCAGCGCTATCAATTGCCCGACCACCTCGTTAAACGCGCGATCCTCGTCAGCGGTATTTATGACTGCACACCTGTCTTGAAGATCTCGGTCAATGAAGAAATCCGCATGACCGAGCAAGAAGTGCCGCTGATGAGCCCCATGCGGTTTCCGATGCCTCAAGCGGTGCAGTACGAAGTGCTGGCGGGCGGTGCAGAGCCGGCGGGTTGGGTCAAACAATCCACTGACTTCAGTGAACATCTCTACCGGCACGGATGTGCGGTCAATATGCACGTCAGGCCGGGGCTCAATCATTATTCTGTCATGCAAGAGTTCGAAAACAGCGAAGGATATACGCCGACATTAGTTAAGCGGTGTTTAAGTTAGCCTCAGGCCGCTGCCCGATGGTGGTTGTACACGCGCATAAAGCCTTAAAGAGAACCGCAAGACTCAAGCGACAGAAAAATATAAACTGTGACTTTGATAAAAAACAATTAAGAGACATTGCATGACTGCTCAAGATAACTCCCTGCCGGTCGCTTTCGTGACGGGTGCTGCGCGCGGCATCGGCCTGGCCATTGCCCAGTGGTTTTTGGCCCATCACTATCGCGTCGCACTGATTGACATTGATGCAAGTCAGCTCAAAAAAACAGAGAACAGTCTGGATACGGATCGCATCATCGCCTTGCCCTGTGACGTGTCCAAGCCTGAGCAAGTGCAGCTAGCCGTTGATCGTGTGGTTCAAGCATACGGGCGCATCGACGCGCTGGTAAACAATGCAGGCGTCGCGGTTTTCAAGCCCATCAGCGAGACGAGCTTTGAAGAGTTCAGACATGTACTAGGCACGAATCTCGACGGTGCCTTCCTTTGTTCTCAAGCCTGTATCCCTGTGATGCGCGCCGGGGGAAAAGGCGGTGCCATTGTCAATATCGCCTCTATTTCTGGGCTGAGAGCCAGCACCTTGCGGATTGCCTATGGCACAAGCAAGGCCGCACTGCTGCACCTGACTAAACAACAGGCGGTTGAGCTCGGGACTGAGGGTATACGGTCAAACGCCGTTTGCCCTGGCCCGGTCGATACCGAAATGGCAAAGCTCGTGCATAGCGTCGCAATCCGGTCAGACTATTACGACACGATCCCCATGAATCGCTACGCCACCACCGAAGAAATTGCCAATGCGGTCGGATTTTTATGCAGTGAGCAGGCGTCTTTCATCAATGGGCAATATTTGGCAGTAGACGGGGGTTTTGACGCCTCAGGCGTAGGTATCCCCACACTCAGGAGCTATCAGCAATGAATCAACCTTACATCGTTGGCTGGGGCCACACCCCCTTTGGCAAACTCGATAACATGACGCTCGAGCAGCTCATTCGCGACGCGGTTTATCCCGCCTTGGACAGCGCAGGACTTGAGCCAGGCGATATCGACGCGATCTACATGGGACATTTCAATAACGGCTTTGTCCCTCAGGACTTCAGTGCCTCGTTGGCCGCCGTCGCGATCCCCGAGTTTAGACATACCCCAGCCGTGCGGCTTGAAAATGCCTGCGCAACGGGCTCAGCGGCGATCCATAACGCCCTGGATGCGTTAGCCAGCGGCCGCATCCAACGTGCGTTGGTGATTGGCATGGAAAAAATGAATACCTTGCCGAATCAGCAGATTGGTGACATTTTGCTCAAAGCTTCTTATGTTCAAGAAGAAGGCAACACACCCGGTGGCTTTGCCGGTGTCTTTGGTCAAATTGCGCAAGAGTACTTCACCCGTTTCGGTGACCAATCCGACGCCTTAGCGGCCATTGCGGCCAAAAATCACGCGAACGGGGTCCATAACCCTTACGCCCATCTGCGTAGGGATCTCGGTTTTGATTTCTGTCGCAACCCTTCAGACAAGAACCCCTTCGTGGCTGGTCCGTTGAAGCGGTCAGATTGCTCGCTGGTGTCTGATGGCGCCGCTGCGCTCGTGCTGTCGAATCGGCCCTTGCCCGGCGCAAAAGTACCTGCGATCAGATGGCGTTCACGGACACAGGTCAATGAATTCCTCCCGTTGTCGCGACGCGATCCCACGAAGTTCGAAGGTACGGCGATGGTGTGGGCCAAAGGTTTAAAGGATGCCGCGCTGACGCTTGATGATGTCAAATTCGTTGAAACACACGATTGTTTCACCATCGCAGAAATGCTCGAGTACGAGGCCATGGGGCTGGCCAAGCATGGTGAAGGCGCGCATGTGATTCTCGATGGCATCACACGCAAGGATGGCAAACTACCGGTCAATCCGTCAGGTGGTTTGAAATCCAAAGGTCACCCCATCGGCGCCACTGGTGTGTCACAGCACGTGATGGCCGCGATGCAATTGTCGAATACGGCCGGCGAGATGCAAATCAGTAATGCCACGGTGGGCGCTGTGTTCAATATGGGGGGTGCTGCTGTCGCCAATTATCTGAGTGTGCTGGAGTCCACTTGAACCCAGCGCAAGTCATGAATCTGGGTCGCTTATTGACCCACACAGCAAAGCTCTTTCCTCACCACACCGCTCTGCGACAGGCAGACCGAGCGTGGACTTGGTCGCAGATCAACGACCGCGTGGATGCTATGGTCAATGCGCTTCGCGCGCTGGGTGTTCGGCCAGGCGAGAAGATTTTGATGCAATCCAGAAACAACCTGCAGATGTTCGAATTCTGTTGGGTTGCTTTCAAAATGGGCTGTGTCTGGGTGCCGACCAATTTTCGTCTCACCCCGCATGAAGTTGCTTACTTGGGTGAATCCAGCGATTCAGTCGTGATGGTGGTCGAAGATATTTTTGCCGGTCATGTGGATGCCGTCGTTGCCGCGTCTAACCGCATCCGCCATGTCATCACGATCGGCACCCCACGCACGGGCGAGCTCAGTTACGAGGATCTGGTTGCGCAGCACCTCGGCACACCCGCGATCGAAACGACAGTGTTGGCCGATGACCCCTTGTGGTTTTTCTATACCTCGGGGACCACCGGCAAACCTAAAGCGGGCATCCTGACCCACGGGCAACTCGCATTTGTGGTGACGAATCATTTAGCCGATCTTACCCCTGGCACCACCGAGAAGGACGTCTCGATCGTCGTCGCACCACTCTCTCATGGCGCTGGTGTTCATGCTTTACTCAATGTTGCTCGAGGTGCCTGTTCGATTCTGATGCCCAGCGAACGCTTCGACCCCGAACAATTTTGGCAATTGGTCGAACAATATCAAGTCACCAACCTTTTTACTGTCCCGACCATCGTCAAGATGCTGGTCGAGCACCCTGCGGTTGACCAGTACGATCATCGTTCGTTGCGCTATATGATTTACGCTGGTGCACCCATGTATCGAGCAGACCAGAAGCGTGCCTTGCAAAAATTGGGCAAAGTACTGGTTCAGTACTTTGGGTTAGGTGAAGTCACTGGCAACATCACTGTCTTACCCCCAGACATGCACTCTGCCGATGACAACGACCCCAACGCGAATATCGGCTCTTGTGGTCGCCCACGCACTGGCATGGAAATCGCCATTCTCGATTCAAATGGCGAACCTGTCGCCACCGGCGACGTTGGTGAAATCTGTTGTCGAGGCCCGGCCGTTTTCGCTGGCTATTATGGCAACGAAGCAGCGACTCAAAAGGCCTTGAGAGGCGGTTGGTTTCACACGGGTGATCTCGGCAGGCTAGATGAGCGCGGCCTACTCTATATCACTGGCCGTGAGTCGGATATGTACATTTCCGGCGGTTCAAACGTTTATCCGAAAGAAGTGGAAGAAGTCCTGCTGACCCATCCCGCGGTTGCTGAAATTGCCATACTCGGCGTGCCCGACGAGAAGTGGGGCGAGATAGGTGTTGCGGTGATCGTCTTGCGAGAGCATATGACGGATGTCACCGATGCTGAACTGCTGGCCCATCTCGAAGATCGGTGTGCAAAATATCGTTGGCCGCGCAAGTTCTTTTTCTGGGACACCATGCCCAAATCAGGCTATGGAAAAATTGTCAAAAAGGATATCAAGCGGCTACTGATTGAACGCGGAGAAATTACGGCCGCGGTATAAACGCGGCAATACGATTGAGCAACAGGCACTAGGGACAACCCTAGAACGCCAGTAAACAAGCCCCTCAAGACATACGGGTCATGTTAAAAACGTCTCATTCTTCAGGAGACAAACAACATGACAATCAATCGTCGCAGTCTTATCCTCGGTGCGGGTGCAGTCGCTATCGTCTCACCGCTTGCCTCTAGCTTTGCGCAAAAAGCAAAGTTCAATTACAAGTATGCGCACAATTTGCCCATCACGCATCCGCTTCACAAAGCGGCCGAATCCGTCGCTGCGAAAGTCAAAGCGGGCACGGACGGTTTGGTAGAAATACAAGTGTTCCCCAATAACCAATTGGGTAACGATACCGACATGCTGAGTCAGGTGCGCAATGGCGGGATAGAAATTTTCTCTATCGCAAGTCTCATTTTGCAAACCTTGGTGCCGGCAGCTGGCATCTCTGGTTTGGGGTTCGCGTTCCCGGACTACCCTGCAGTTTGGAAAGCCATGGATGCCGACCTCGGCGCTTACATGCGCTCAGAAATCGCTAAGAAAGGTCTATACGCCCAAGAAAAAATCTGGGATAACGGTTTCAGACAAATCACGACCTCAACCAAACCTATCAAGAGCGCGGCAGATCTGGAAGGGATGAAATTGCGTGTGCCACCCTCACCCTTGTGGACATCGATGTTCAAAGCGTTTGGTGCGGCACCAGCGTCCATCAACTTTGCTGAGGTGTACTCTGCCTTGCAAACCAAAATCGTAGAAGGACAGGAAAATCCGCTTGCCGTGATCGAGACTGCAAAACTGTACGAAGTACAAAAATATTTGTCGCTCACCAACCACATGTGGGATGGCTACTGGCAGGTGGTCAATCAAAAGGCTTGGGATCGCTTACCAGAGGATGCTCGCAAAGTCATGTCCACAGCCATGAATGACGCTGGCGTGCAAGAGCGTGCTGACGTTGAAGCGTTGAACGGATCTTTGCAAGCCGTGCTTGAAAAAAATGGCATGCAGGTCAACCAAGTCGACAAAGAGTCACTGCGTCAAAAGCTCATCAGTGCTGGTTTCTATGCTGAATGGAAAGCCAAGTTTGGTATCGATGGGTGGGCCACCCTTGAGAAATACACCGGTAAGCTTGCATGACGCTAGCGCATCACAGCCCTAACGCCGCTCAAGAACAAGAGATCGACGCACACCCTTTGTTGACCAAGCTAGATCGTGCGCTGGGATGGATGGTTGAAATCCCAGCGGCTCTTTTGGTATTAGCGGATATTGTGGTGCTCTTGGCTGGCGTCATCTTTCGGTTCGCGCTTCACCAACCCTTGGTTTGGTCAGACGAGTTGGCGTCAATTATTTTTATCTGGATGGCGATGATGGGGTCTGTTGTCGCCTTCAGACGCGGTGAGCATATGCGAATGACGGCGTTAGTGAGCAGCCTCAGCCCGCAACGGCGTGCCTTGCTCGAGACCGTAGCACTTTTTGCGTCATTAGCGTTTTTGGTACTGATTGCCTGGCCAGCCTTGATCAATGCGATCGAAGAAGCCGATATGACTTTGCCTGCACTCGACATCCCCAATAGCTGGCGCGCGACTGCACTGCCGGTGGGTGTCGTCTTGATGGCCCTATTTTCGCTGATCAGACTGGGGCGAACCTCGACGCGCCAACACATGCTTCAAGCCGGTTTAATCGTGGTGTGTGTGGTGGCTGCTTTCTGGGTTGCATCACCGCTTTTTGAAGATTTAGGTCGAATTAACTTGCTGATATTTTTTGTCGGCGTCGTGGGTGCGACTGTCTTTCTGGGCATACCGATTGCTTTTGCCTTTGGCTTGGGCACCCTTAGCTACTTAGCACTTAGCACCAGCACACCCTTATCCGTCATGATTGGCCGGATGAACGATGGCATGTCGCATCTGATTCTGTTGGCCGTTCCCTTATTTGTGTTTCTTGGCCTCTTGATTGAAATGACAGGCATGGCAAAGGCCATGGTCGAATTTCTTGCCAGTATTCTGGGGCGGGTGAAAGGCGGCTTGTCTTACGTCCTGATCGGTGCCATGTACTTGGTGTCTGGGATTTCTGGCTCAAAGGCGGCTGATATGGCCGCCGTTGCCCCCGCACTCTTTCCTGAAATGAAGAAACGCGGTGCTTCTGAAGGGGATCTCGTGGCTTTGTTGTCAGCCACTGGGGCTCAAACCGAAACGGTGCCACCTAGCCTTGTCTTAATCACCATCGGCTCTGTCACGGGCGTCTCGATCGCCGCCCTGTTTACGGGGGGATTGTTACCCGCGGCAGTACTGGGTGCCATGCTGTGTCTCGTCGTGTGGTTTCGTAATCGCCATGATGATATTAGCGGGGTCAGGCCAACGCCTGTCCTCACCATCGTCAAACTCTTTTTGATCGCCTTCCCGGCGCTTGCCCTGCCCTTTGTGATTCGTGCCACGGTGATCGAGGGGATTGCCACGGCGACCGAAGTATCCACGATAGGGATCGTCTATGCCATCATCGCGGGGCTGGTGGTCTACCGACAATTCGACTACAGGCGACTGATCCCCATGCTGGTCAGCACGGCCTCTCTATCGGGTGCCATTCTGTTAATTATCGGGACAGCGACAGCCATGGCATGGGGCTTGACGCAGTCGGGGTTTTCGAAATGGCTCGCCCAACTGATGGCATCGCTACCGGGGGGGGCTAGCATGTTCATGGCGGTCTCTCTGGTCACCTTTGTTGTCCTCGGTTCTGTGCTTGAAGGCATCCCTGCCATCGTACTTTTTGGTCCTTTATTGTTTCCGATTGCCAAACAGCTCGGGATACATGAGGTGCATTACGCCATGGTTGTGGTGCTTTCAATGGGCTTGGGCTTGTTTGCCCCGCCTGTCGGCGTCGGCTATTACGCCGCGTGTGCTATTGGCAATGTCAATCCTGATGTTGGGATCAAACCGATTCTGGCCTATTTATTGGCCTTATTCATCGGTATTGTGATTGTCGCTTGTGTGCCCTGGATCTCGATCGGATTTCTGTAGAGCAGCGGACGACCAGTCCTATCAGGTCTGGTCGTGAGAATGAATTTGCAAGGCTTCAAGAAAACGAGACACCATGTTGTAAGCACCGATCGTCGCCGTGAGTTCAACGAGCTGGCGATCATTCACGGCTGCTTTCACCTTAGCAAAGACGTCCGGCGGCACTTGCACATTTTTTGTCATGGCATCGGTGTAGGCGAGCACAGCGCATTGTGTGGCATCAAACTTGTCAGATGCTGACCACTGATCCAAATCATCAAGCTGCGCTTGCGTAATCCCCTCTCTCAAAGCGATGGGCGCATGCTGTTCTGCCTCATAGGGTGCGCCGTTGATCACGGCAACCCGCATGATGACCAGCTCTCGCAATGCCGGTGACAAGGTGCTTTTCTGGCGAATGGCGGTCAGAAACGTCAACCACCCCTCTGCCACCGGGGGCGCATTGAGCAGCATTTGATAGAGATGTAATACCTTGCCACGCTCAGCGACGATACGATCAACTAAAGGCTTGGTTTCAGCGTGCGTTAAATCTGCGTAATCGATGCGTGCCATGATGGTCTACTTTTAAAAGAGGTTGAAGAAAAGTACTGCTTCGATAATCGCTTAAAGAATCACTTAGATCAAGCCTGCGAGCACATTTTCACCATTCGAGGCGACGTTGGTGACGCTGACCCACCAACAAAAGTGGTGGCAGAAAGAGTAACCAAGAGATACGTGCTTGATAACGGTCTTGGGGTTTTGATAAAGCCCCTGTCGCAATCGCGTTGGCGACAAACGCAGCAAAAACCATGACAACCAATGGGCCCGCCTGCTTAGGGCTTCTAGCCATCAGGTAAAGCGATATTGTCAACGCGAATAAAACGGCCGCCAGTAGCACCTTATTGTAGACACCCAGCCTCACCAAGAACCCCTCGCCGACCAAGCTGTGACGCGTTTGAAGTGCCTCTCTAAAACGTTGTACCTCTGCCTCCGGGAAATAGGCTTGCAGCATCTTGTCAACGGTCACATCCAAGTAATCCGCATGCAGCGTATCGCCCAGTTTGATCAAGCGCATTTGATCGATGCTATTGACAACGGAAGACCTGAAAACTTGCACCGGTCTTTCAGTCACGATCATTCGCACGATCTCGGTCGCTTCAGGCGCCAAACCGATGGGGCCCCCAGGATGACTCCAGACCACGCCTTTGCCGTCCCATAAAAAAACATCACTGTCAAAGGGCAATCTATCGGACCACTGGCAAAGGTACCAGCTTTTTGTCGCGCAATATTTATCTAAAACGGGTTGCGTATGCCCGTCAGCAGACAGACGTGCCAACATGAACACTGATCCGTGAGGGGAGACTGACCAGACGTTAAAGGCCACGTAGCTGGTCGCCATTAACATCAGCAGCGCCAGTAACATTGGCATGAGTGCCAGTAAAAAACGGGTAGGTCTAAACAGCAAGACCACGCACAAGCAAGCCGCTGCAATGATCAAATGCGAAAGATGGACGGCAATGGCTAGCGATGCCACCAACACCAACCACCCTTTCATCCAGCCTTTCAGTCCGTTCATAAAAGCTAACAGAAAGAGCGCGATGGCGACCATGCCGGCGAAAATATCCGGCATCAAGAATGACGCAAACCAGGGCGCCGTGCTGACTAAACCGAGAACCAGACATGTCAACAGATGACGAAGTGGCGATCGATCAGCGACGGCATTCGTTGCCAGCCAGATCAAGTGCGAGAGCAGTAAGGCTTGTGCAGCAACAACGCCCCAAAGCGAGCGCCAGCCGTGCAGCAAGAGCATCCAGGGGCCATAAATAAATGGCTTATCCCAATTGAAAAAACCAGGGGCAGGCTGAGCGATGAACACACTGGTGTCACTGAACACCAGTGGATACCCGTTCATGAGGGCTGGCCAGATAAACGCAAAAGCCCCTAACAGCACGATCAGCGAATTTTTCGCTACGTGCGTGAAATGATTGTCGTTTTGCCGCATGGGCATGGGTAGTATTTGCATCGGCTGGGCTACCCGGTGATGACGATTACTTAGTCTGTGTAATTACGAATGACGGCAGAATCATCCAGCTTACCTAACCCGTGCCCACTGCTTTCCAAGAACTGCAGAAAAGCAGTATGTGCCATCGGGGCAGCAAAGCTAGCCTGTTTGGCCGAATCCAGCACAAGACCAAGATCCTTGACAAAGATATCTACCGCAGACTGAACATCGTCAAATGAGTCAGCTACCATGCGTGGCCCTCGATCCCCCAGCATCCAAGAGGAGGCTGCCCCGCTCTTCAAAATTTCAAGTGTTGTATCCAGCGGTAGGCCGTGTTTCTTCGCCATGGCCAACGCCTCGGCAGCCGCAGCGATGTGCACACCGCAGAGCAACTGGTTGACGACTTTCATCTGGGCCCCCATGCCTGGTTCGGTGCCCAGAAAGAAGATCTTGCCCCCAATGGACTTCAACACAGGTTGAACGCGCTCAAAAATTTCAGTTGCGCCCGCTGCCATGATCGTCATGGTGCCGTTTCTCGCCCCCGCCTGACCGCCCGTGACGGGTGCGTCAAGTAAATGAACCTCAAGCTTTGCCAATCGCTGGGTGAGTTCTTTCAAAAACTTTGGTGCCATCGTGCTGCAAGCAATAAAGACCGTGCCAGGACGCATCGACTGGGCCAGCCCATCGTCGCCAAACAACAGCGCCTCTGTTTGCACGTCGTTCACCACAAAACTGATCACCACATCGCAAACTGAGGTCAAGTCAGCCGCCTGACGAGACGCCACACCACCGATGGATTCGAGCCATTTGAGCGCCTCTGAACTTACATCACGACCAACCACTTGATAGCCATGCTTGATCAGGTTCTGTGCCACCCCTCTGCCCATGACGCCCAAGCCGACCAGACCAATTGCTTGTTTTGTTTCGGGTAACATCGCTCGTCTTCTCCTCAATTGAATACTCGCTAATATAGTGGATAAACACGGGCGCGCGCGGGAAGACGGTCAAGCGCCAATAAGACATCTAAAACTGAGGCTTAGCTATGCAAGATTTGTTCTATCGAGATCTGACGACCGACCAACAGGCGATTGTTGATGCAGTAAACCAGACCTGTTCGCCATTTGGTGAAGACTACTGGTTGGCGCGCGACGAGGACGGCGTCTTCCCCCATGATTTCCATGCCGCGATGGCTAAAGCGGGCTGGCTCGGCATTGCGATGCCGCAAGACTATGGCGGATCAGGGTTGGGCATGACCGAAGCCACACTACTGACACAGACCGTTGCCGAAACAGGCGCTTGTCTGTCGGGTGCCTCAGCCATTCATATGAACATTTTCGGCTTAAACCCCATCGTGGTCTACGGGACCGAAGCGCAGAAGCAGAAATACCTGCCACCAGTCATCGATGGGACGGTGAAGGCCTGCTTCGGGGTCACAGAGCCCAATACGGGACTCAACACGACTGAATTGAAAACACGTGCCGTTTTAAAAGGTGATCATTATGTTGTCACTGGCCAGAAAGTATGGATATCCACGGCACAAGTTGCTGACAAAATACTGTTGCTAGCGCGCACGACCCCTATCGAAGCGTGTAAAAGCAAAACACACGGTTTGTCCTTGTTCTATACCGATCTGGATAGAAGCAAAGTCCAGGTTCGTCTGATTCACAAAATGGGAAGGCATTCTGTTGACTCGAACGAATTATTTATCGATGGCCTGGAAATCCCAGTCGAAGATCGCATCGGTGAAGAAGGCGAAGGGTTCAAATATATTCTGCATGGCATGAATCCTGAGCGCATGCTGATCGCGGCAGAAGCCATTGGGATTGGCCGTATTGCTTTGCGTAAAGCCGCAGCCTATGCCAATGAACGCGTGGTATTTAACCGCAAGATCGGTCAAAACCAGGCGATTCAGCATCCTCTGGCAAAGAATTGGATGGAACTGGAAGCAGCACGATTAATGATCATGAAAGCGGCGACACTCTACGATCAAAACAAAGATTGTGCTGCAGAGGCCAACGCGGGTAAGTATCTGGCTGCAGAGGCGGGCTTTCATGCCTGTGAGCAAGCGGTGATGACACATGGCGGGTTTGGATATGCGCGCGAGTATCACGTCGAACGGTATTTTCGAGAGGTGATGATTGCCAGAATCGCACCGGTGAGCAGAGAGCTGATTTTGTCCTACGTCGCAGAGCGCGTCTTAGGGTTGCCCAAATCTTACTGATCAAATGAGCATCATCCCAAGGTCGCCCCCAGAGCGACCTTGTTCGATGAACTTATTGATGCTTGGCAATCGTCTTTGCAAGCTTCTCAGCTTTCTTCTTCGCTGATTTTTCTGCTCTCGCTTCAAAAAAACCTTCAATCTGCACAAAGAAGATTGGCACCAACGCCACAGCAAACACCGTCGAGGCAATCATGCCGCTAAACACCGTTAGACCAATCGACACGCGTGAGGCAGCTCCCGCCCCAGACGACGTCAACAGCGGGACGACACCGAGAATAAAGGCGATAGAAGTCATCACAATCGGCCTGAACCGCTCATGCGAGGCCTTGAGTGCCGCTTCAACCAACCCCAACCCGTGTTTTCGCTCTTCAAGGGCCACCTCAACAATCAGAATGGCATTTTTTGAGGCGAGCGCAATCATCAGCACCAGACCAATCTGCACATAAATATTATTGGGCAATCCCGTGAGAAAAAGTGCAGTGACCACACCGACCAAGGCGAGAGGTACGGCCAGAATCACGGCAAAAGGGGCTACCCATGACTCATACTGTGCCGCCAGCACTAAGTAGACGAGCAATATCGATAAGGTAAACACCAACACGACGGTGTTGCCCACGAGTTTCTCTTGATAAGACATGGCGGTCCAATAGTACGTGACACCAGGTGGTAGCACTTCTTTTGCCACCTCCTCCATCGCCGTCATCGCCTGACCAGAGCTGTAGGCACCATTCGCCGCCCCAAGCACCGCTGCGGTGGGGAACAAATTGTATTGCGATGCGATCCCCGGACCGGTCGTTTCCGATATTTCAACAAACGACCCCAAGGGCACCATCGAACCGTTCGCACTTCTGACATACAGCTTGGCAATTTGATCTGTGGACACTCGGTCTTTACCATCAGCCTGTATGTATACCTGATAGGTCTGACCGAAAGTAAAGAACTGATTCACGTAGGTTGAACCAATCGAGCTTTGCAACACGTCGTAGGCATCCCCCAGAGACACACCCAATGTTTCAGCGCGCGCGGCATTGAATTTCAGTTGAAATTGGGGCACTGTCGAGCGGAAAGGAGTAAACGCAACCATCACCTCAGGTCTTTTAAAGGCCGCTTGTATCAGCGCATCTGTCGCTTGAGACAATTTGCCGTAATCATTGCTCAAGTCAGTCAAAACGACCTGCATTTGAAAACCACCAGACAAACCAAGCCCTGGTATCGCTGGTGGCAACAACACGTTCGAGGTCGCCTCTTGAACCGACTGCAGCTTGCCATTCATGGTGGCGAAAATCGTTCTCAGATCTTGCCCTTTCTCTTTTGCTCGCACATCCCAGGGCTTGAGAATCACGTACATCACCCCTGCGTTTGCCTGCGATGCGCTGTTGTTCACGGCGTTCACGCCGCCCACCGAAACAACATTCTCCACGCCTGGTACTGATTCGACCACTTTGACCACATCAGACATGGTCCTCTCAGTTCTTTGCAGCGAAGCAGCATTCGGCAACTGGACCGATACGACCAAGTAACCCTGATCTTCGTTAGGGATGAAGCCAGTTGGCAGTTTGACCAAGCCAAAGATAGCGACGCCAATCAACGCAAAACCAAAGATCATGGAAAGCTTGCGATGATTCATCAACCCTTGCATTAATCGGGCATACGAGTTCGATATAGATTCAAAAACCATGTCGAATTTTTTGTAGAACCAATTTTTCTTAACGATACCGGGTAACTTGGGCTGAATAAAAGTCGCCGCCTGGGTCGGCTTCAAGGTAACAGCATTGATACCGCTGATTAACGCAGTGGCCGCGATCACCAGCGCAAATTGACGATACATCTGACCGGTGATCCCCGAGATGAAGGAAGCAGGCAAAAACACCGCCATCAATACCAGCGTAATACCGATAATGGGGCCCATCAATTCGTTCATCGCATTGACTGCGGCGTCGTGAGGCGTTTCGCCGTGTTCAACTTTCTTGGCGACACCTTCAACCACCACGATGGCATCATCGACCACAATACCAATACAAAGCACGATGGCGAACAGGGTCAACAGGTTAATTGAAAACCCCATCGAGGCCATGGCGGCAAAGGCACCAATGATGGTCACCGGCACCGTCGTTGCAGGCACCAATACAGCACGCCAGTCTTGTAGAAAAATCAAGATCACGGCCAACACCAGAATACCCGCTTCAAACAAGGTGTGATACACCTCATTAATTGAGGCAGAAACAAACATGGTGGTATCAAAGGGGATTTCCCACTTCACATCCTTGGGGAAACTCTTTGAGATAACTTCCATCTCATCGCGAACGGCTTGCGCGGTCGCAATCGCATTCGCACTGGGTAACAAATAAATCGCGACACTGCTCGCAGGTTTTTCACCGAGCTTAATAAATTGGCTATTGTTCTGACTGCCCAGCTCGACGCGCGCAACATCTTTCAATCGAGTGATATTGCCCTGGTTATCCACCTTCACCAGAATGTTACTGAACTCTTCAGCATTGTTCAGGGCACTCTGAACGTTCAGCGTATATTGAAAATCCTGGCCGTTGGGTACCGGTGGCGCCCCGACTTGCCCCCCAGCAAGCATGACGTTCTGACGCGAGATTGCGTTGGATATATCAGAAGGTGTCAACGACCGGGCCTGTAGTTGGGCTGGGTCGAGCCACACTCGCATACTGTAATTGCCAACCCCTAAGACATTGGCTGCCGCAACGCCCTTGATTCGAGCCAAGCGATTTTGCATCTGCAGATTGGCATAATTACTTAAAAACAGTGCGTCATGAGCCGGGTCATTTGAGGTGAGCGTGACAAACTGCAAGATTGACGTAGATTGCTGTTTGGTCGTGATCCCCTGCTTTTGCACAGCCTGCGGCAAGCCAGGCACCGCAATAGCAACGCGGTTTTGCACGTTCACCTGCGCGATGTTCGGATCAGTACCGACTTCAAAGGTCACCGTTAAGGTATAGCGACCATCGTTGGTCGAATCCGATTGCATGTAGAGCATATTCTCGACGCCATTGACCTGCGTCTCAATGCTGGTTGCCACCATCTGCTGCATCATCGCGGCGCTGGCGCCTGGCCAATTGGTGGTCACCTGAATGGTCGGGGGTGTCATGGGGGGATACTGTGAGATCGGCAACCCAAAGATGGATACCGCCCCGAGAATCATGGTGATGATGGCAATGACGTTGCCAAGAACCGGGCGTTCGATGAAAAATTTAGAAAGCATAAGTCTTCTCGTTGCCTATCATTCGTGCATCTTGGGCAACGGCTCAATCGTCGCGACAGACGGGCTGACTGCTTGCCCATCTCTCACGTTGATGAAGCCATTGATGATTGCCGACTGCGATGCCGTGAGTCCCGTCGTCACTTCTACCAGCTTCCCGAATTTCTGCCCGACAACGATATTCTGGCGATGAGCCACCTTAGCGTCATCCATGACGAAAATATAATGACCCTGTTGATCGGTCTGTACCGCTAATGCGGGGATCAGGATCGCCTGGTGCGGTTTTCCGTACTCAACCATGACTTTGGCGTAATAGCCGGGCAACAAGCTTAAATCCACATTCGGTAACTCAGCGCGCAACTGCAACGTGCCTGTGCTGGTACTCAGGGTGTTCGAGGCAAAATCAAGGGTCCCGTGATGTGGGTATCCCTGTTCATTTTGCAAGGCAACGTAAACCTGAAGCTTGTTCACCATGCTCTTCTTGACAGCATCTTCGGCGTGATCCTTCCGAAACTGAAGCACTTCACGCTCGTTGACCGAGAAATAGACAAACACTGGGCTAATCATGTCGATAGACGCCAGTTTGACACCCCCAGTACTGCCATTAAGATAGTTGCCCACGTCAATGAGATGGCGACCCATGAGGCCATCAAAGGGGGCACGAATCTCGGTGTAGCTCAGACTCAACTTGGCTAACTGCAGGTTTGCCTCTGCCTGTGAATAGGCAGACACGGCATTGTCAACAGACGCCTGCGATGTCGCATTTTGTTTGAGCAGATTGCGTTGCCGGTCTAATTCAATTTTTGCTTGGGTATAAACCGCTTGAGCCAGATTAACTTGCTGTTGATACTGATCTTGTTGTATCACCATCAACAACTGATCTTTTTTGACGTAAGCGCCATCTGCGAACTTGATTTGCGACAAATACCCAGAGACGCGTGCCGTCAAATCCACCGATTTCAGGGCTTGTACGTTGCCGTCAAACAGTTGATAGGTCACCACTTCTTGACTTAAAGGTTTAGCCACTGTCACCTGAGCAACCGCTGGCGGATGCTCGGCCTTCTTGTCACATCCTGCTAGCAGGATCATCGCCCCAAGGCATCCTACGGTCGCTGCTTTACGCAAGAGCGAAATACGCATCATTGTGCTCATTGAATCGTCTCACTTGACTTCATTAAACGGGGGTCGGAGGCGCCTTCTAGAACGCTTCCCCAATCGGTTCTTTGTTTCATTGGATTAGATACAGTGGGTGATAACCGAGGCAAATCCATCTCACCTGACCAACCACCACCCAGGGCTTTGAACGCTGACACGTAGCCCAGCAAATTGTTGGTGTTCGTTTGCACCAGTGAACTTTGAACGGACAACAATTGCTGTTGCGCAAGAATGACGGTGTTGTAATCTGCCTGACCCGCTTTGTACTGCTCTTGCGCGAGCAATGCCGCTTCTTGGGCTGCCTTCACCGCTTTAACCAAGGCATCTGCCGAGCTGCGAGTGGTTGATATGGCCATGAGGGCATCGTCTACTTCTTTTTGTGCCTGCAGTACCTGATTCTGATAATTCAAGACATTCTGCTGAAAGACAGCGTCCTGAACGCGAATCTGGTCAACTAATGCACCTCGATAAAACAGAGGGAAGCTAAAGGCCGCAGAGCCGTTTACGACTTTATTATCCCAAGAAAACAAGGGGCTCCCAGTGATACCACCGTAGTTGGCCATTTGAAAGCCAAACACGCCAGACAAAGAAAAGCTGGGATACAACGCGGCCGTGCTGACCCCAATCAGGGCTGATTGCGCCGCCGCCACAAACTCGGCCTGTCTCACGTCGGGGCGACGTCGAATCAGGTCTTTAGGGATAGCCACTTGCAACACGGCTGGTGCCGTCAAACTACCTGTCTTGGCGCCGTAGGTTTTGCTGTAGTAGTCAGGTGCTTCACCTAGCAGCACACTCATGGCCGTTTCGTTCTGGCGCAAATTGGCCAACAGAATCGGAATTTGCGATTTGGTTTGCTCGTATTGAGATTGTGCTTGCGACAAGTCACGAAGCGAGGTCTCACCATACTGATAGCGAACCTGCGCGATCCGCAGGCTCTCTCCTTGCAACGCTAAGTTGGTCTTGGAGACGTCGATCAATTGCTGATAACTTTGGATAGCCACATAAGTGCTTGCGACGTTAGCGGCAAGAGACGCTTGTGCAGCATAGAACGCCGATGCCGAGGCCATATAGCCCGCGACGTTGGATTCAACGCCTCGTCGTATCTTGCCCCAGAAGTCGAGCTCCCAGGAGGCTTGCAGACCCAACACTTGGGTCGTCGATACGTTGGAGGTGCTTGCTAACTGTGCTGCCAGACTCGCTTGATTCGCCTGTGTGATCGATCCGGATGAATTCACAGACGGCAACAATGTCGCTTCGCTAATCCCGAGCTGGGCTCTAGCCTGATAAACCCTGACAGCGCTGGCTTGCAAAGATAAATTCTGTTCTGATGACTTTGCCAGCAATTCAACCAGAACGGGATCTTTGAAGCTCGTCCACCAAGCAACGGGATCAATCGCGTGATCGATATCGATCTTCGTCCCGTCAGTAAACTCTGTTTGCGCTGGCGCGTCGTAACCGTTCTGCAGACGGCTGCTTGGGGTGGTGAAATCAGGGCCAACCACACAACCCGACATCACCGACAGCAAGGCAACTGTCGTCACAATTCGATGCTTTCTATTCTTCATTATCAAGTGCCATTGCCTCTCGTGCAGCGCTTTGTTGCTCAATGTTACTTACTGTTACTTACTGTTACTCACCGTTATTCGCCAATTCTATTACAAGTTTGTGAATACTGATCGAGCGCAAATAGCAACCCCATCTCAGCTAGACAAGGACCACGATCACCTTAAAGCAAGCCCCCCGCACAATCGTGACAACCCTTTGAGTAAGCCATTGATTCAACTTGCAAAGTCGCATGTTCAATACCAAACCGCGACTTCAGGGTTTCGTGCGCTCGAATCAGAAGGTCATCACCGCCGACTGGGTCTTCTCTGACGACCAGATGCGCGGTCAACGCAACTTTCGATGTTGCGACCGCCCATACATGGACGTCATGCACCGCGCTTACGTTGGGCAGTTGCCGAAGTGCCATAGAAATTTTATCGACATCAATATGCGCGGGCACGCCATCAAACATGAGGTGCAGTGACTGCTTAAACAATGACCAAGTGCCCCCCACGATAATCAAGGCAATGAGCAGACTAACGAGGGGATCAATCCACATCCATCCCTTCCAGAGAAAAATCGCAGAAGAGAAGATGACCCCGACAGACACCAAGGCGTCGGACAGCATATGTAAAAAAGCGCCTCGAATGTTGATATCGTCGCGACTTCCCGACATGAACATCCAAGCAGTGAAACCGTTGACCACCACACCGGCGGCAGCAACAGCCATGACCGAGATGGCATCAAAGGACTCGGGTTGCTGCAAACGCGAGAGGGCTTCCCAGGCCAACGACCCCATCGCCATTAACAGGATCACCGCGTTGATAAAGCTGGCGATAATCGATCCCCGTTGCAAACCATACGTGAATCGTCGTGTCGGCGAGCGCTTGGCAACCAAAATGGCAACCCACGCCAACACCAGTCCGGCAACATCACTCAAATTGTGAGCCGCATCCGCCAGCAGCGCAAGAGAACTGGCCCGCCAACCAACAATCGCCTCGATAACGACAAAAACGAGATTCAGTGATATCCCGACGGCAAAAGCCCGACCAAAATCGGCTGGCAGATGATGGTGGCCATGGCTGCCGTGCTGGTGACTACCGTGCTGATGACCGCGATGCGACTGACCATCGCGGGTAGGTTCATGATCGTCATGAGCGTGATGGTGATGGTGATGGTCGTGATCGTGATCGTGATCGTGATGATCGTGATGATCGTGATGATCGTGATGCTCATGGTGGTCATGGTGGTCATGGCCATCGTGCCGTTGACCTTCCTGCCCGAGAGGATTCGACATCGAGTTATCCCCCTTTTGCGATTCGACGACAGTGATCGAGCGCAGCCTCAATGAGATTATCACTTGCCTCGGGCGTCCTGAATGCGGAATGCGCTGAGAGCGTGACGTTGTCTAGCTTGGTTAACACGTGGTCAACGGGTAACGGCTCGATATCAAACACATCCAACCCCGCGTGGCCAATTTTCCCCCTCGCCAACCCGTCGATCAACGCGGGCTCGTCAATCACAGCCCCCCGAGCGGTATTGACTAGAATCACACCGTCCTGCATCTTGGCAATCAGATCGCCACTGATAAAGCCTCGCGTTTCGTCGTTGAGCAATAAATGTACAGAGAGCACTCGGCTTTCAGCCAACAGTTCATCTAAGCCGACAAAGGTCACCCCAGCATGCGTCTTAGGTGATCGATTCCAAGCTAGCACGCGCATACCCACGCCCGTGGCGAGTCGTGCCATTTCGGCTGCAATCCCCCCAAAACCGATGAGTCCCAGTGTTTTACCGGTCAATTGGACACCTTCTGTCCGTAACCACTGACCCGCACGCACGCCTCGATCCATTTTGGCGAAGCCCTTGGCCGCTTCCCACATCAACGCAAAGGCGCACTCAGCAACTGCGGTATCCCCGTATCCCTTAATGATATGAACTTGTATGCCGATGTCTGCGAGCGCCTCAGGATCCATGTAGGACCGGGCACCCGTCCCCAAAAACACAATGTGCTTTAACTGAGGACAACGCTGTGCAATCTCTGTTGGTACGTTCGTGTGATCAACAATCAGGATATTGGCGTCTGCCATCACCGCGGGAATTTCTTCGGGTGTGATCTCTGCCTGCCGATGAACTGCGAGGGGAATATCGCCAACGCGTTGCAAACGCTCAAATATCTCGGCAAGCGCTGGGGTTGCATCAATAAAGACCGCTTTCATCCTGACAATCTCACAATAAACTGGTGACAATATGAAAAAACTATGTCGACATCATAACTGCAGCCTACGCTATTACAATAAACGTGGTTTTGATCACAAGGCAGTCGGATGAAATTTACTGAAATGGGCAATGAAACAGACAGCCCGATGAGCGCGGTTGACAGAGCTTCGGCGGCGCGTCAAAGCACGCTCGTGAGTGTCGTGGTCAACTTATTCATGTCGATTTGCCAGATGACTGTCGGGGTATTCGCGCACTCTCAAGCATTGATCGCCGATGGCGTACATTCTTTATCGGACTTAGTCTCGGATGGCATCGTTTTGTTTGCCAATCATCATAGCCAGAAGGATGCGGATGAAGATCATCCATACGGCCACCATCGTTTTGAAACCGCTGCGTCGGTCGCTTTGGGTTTGCTGCTTTTGTCAGTCAGCGTCGGTATGCTCTGGGCTGCGATAGAAAAACTAAAGCATCCGGACCTTATCCCTGCGGTCCACAGCATTGCGCTTGGGATTGCGGTCGTCGCACTCATCGCGAAAGAATCCTTGTTCAGGTACATGCTCAAAATTGCAAAGCGAGTCCGGTCAAGTATGTTGATCGCCAACGCATGGCATGCTCGATCTGACGCAGCATCGTCGCTGGTTGTCGGCTTCGGCATCATCGGTAATTTGATGGGTTATCCGATCCTCGACCCCATCGCCGCACTGATCGTCGGCCTCATGATCGGTAAAATGGGTTGGGAGTTCGGTTACGAAGCATTTAACGATCTGATGGATAGATCGGCAGACGAGCGTGACGTGGTCGCGATCACTGAAACCATCAAAGCGACAGCTGGCGTATTGGGGGTTCATGATATCCGTACGCGCAAAATGGGGGATATGATCGTGGTCGATGCCCATATCGAAGTCAACGCAACGCTCACCGTCGAACAAGGGCATGACATTGCGTTCTCAGTGCAGCAAACTGTGTTGAAAAACCACCGCGTCCTCAGCGTGATGACGCACGTAGACCCTGTTAATGTTGCTAATCACACGATTGTCGATCAATGTCACTCCCTCTAGAAGGCCTCAAAGTCATTGAACTTGGGCAACTGATCGCAGGCCCTTTCGCGGCAAAGATCTTGGCCGAGTTTGGTGCCGATATCATCAAAATTGAATCACCCGTCACGGGCGATCCGTTGCGCAAATGGCGCATGCTGCATGAGGGCACATCCGTTTGGTGGGCTGCCCATGCCCGCAATAAGCGATCGGTCACCCTAGACCTTCGACAGCCAGAAGGTGCAGATGTCATTCGTAAGCTCGCTGCCGATGCTGATATTTTGATTGAAAACTTTCGCCCTGGTGCAATGGAAAAATGGGGTTTAGGCTTTAATGAGCTGCATGCCATTAATCCCAAACTGATCATGCTCAGGGTATCTGGCTACGGTCAAACAGGCCCCTATCGTGACCGTCCAGGTTTTGGGGTCATTGGTGAAGCGATGGGTGGCTTGCGCCATCTGAGCGGTGAACCCGGTCGACCCCCAGTCCGGGTCGGGGTGTCTATTGGTGACACCTTGTCGGGTCTGCATGGCGTCATCGGTGTCTTGATGGCGTTACGTCATCGCGAACAACAAGGCGGGCTTGGGCAAGAAGTTGATGTCGCCTTGTATGAATCTGTTTTCAACATGATGGAAAGTCTTCTGCCTGAATATTCTAAATTCGGGGCTATTCGGCAACCCTCTGGGTCTTCACTACCGGGCATTACGCCATCAAACGCTTATCTTTGCGCAGACGGCAAATACGCATTGATCGCGGGCAACGGGGATAGTATCTTTAAAAGGCTCATGGAAATGATCGGCCAGGATGAGATCGCTCGCGATCCTCGGTTTGCCGACAATGAAGGCAGATCCGAACACGCCGAGCTACTTGACGGAATCATTTCAGCCTGGACGCTAAAGCATCATTTGAACGACGTGATCGAACTGATGAATCGAGCCGGTGTGCCTGTCGGTAAAATCTATGATGCGCAAGACATCGCCAACGATGAGCATTACCACGCTCGAAATATGTTGCTTGAGGCTGTCTTACCCGATGGTTCGCCCGTCACTGTCCCTGGCATTGTGCCCAAACTGAGTGTCACCCCAGGTCAAATACGAAGTGAAGCACCGACCTTGGGGCAACACACCAACGAGGTGCTGACCTCGCTCGGCATTGATGAAGCAACGCTGGCAGACTGGAGAAACCGATCCATTATTTAACGGATCGGCTCACGACGTTTAGACCACCTGTACTTCGAAATCGCCCAGACCGGCAATATGGCCGACCATCTTGTCACCTTTCACGACAGCACCGACCCCTTCTGGGGTGCCCGTAAAAATCAAATCACCTGCCTTGAGCTCAAACAAGCCTGACAAATAGCTGATGGTTTCTGGGATGCCCCAAATCATTTGGCTCAGATCGCTGATCTGTCGCTGCTCACCATTGACATGAAGACTGATAACACCTTTGTCGAGCGTACCAACCCGAGCACGTGGGTGAAGAAGCCCCACCGGCGCTGATTCGTCGAAGGCTTTGCCCGTTTCCCAAGGCCTACCCTGCTTTTTTGACTCGCCTTGCAAGTCGCGACGCGTCATATCCAAGCCAAGTGCATAGCCGAATATGCAATCGTTGGCTTGTTCAACGGGGATATCAACGCCGCCCTTACCCAATGCTACGACCAACTCCATCTCATAGTGGAAATTGCTGGTTTTCGATGGATACTTGATTTGACCGGTCTGGCCCGCAGCAACCACGACCACGGCGTCAGCCGGTTTACAGAAGAAAAAGGGATCTTCTCTACCGGTGAAGCCCATTTCTTTCGCATGCTCGGCATAGTTGCGGCCGACACAATAAACCCGTCGGACAGGAAACAAGTCGTCGCTGCCGGCGATGGGCAACCCAACCACGGGAGATGCTGGAATAACGTATGAACTCATTTAGGGCTCCGAGAGGCTGAAATAAACAACGGTTACTTTGATTTTTCTGGTGAGCTTTGCGGTGAGTTTTCACTCGCGGGGAGGGTCGGCCTTGAGATAGCAGTGACCGCAGCGGGTTCACCTAACCCTTGCACCGGCGCACTATCAAAATAATCTTCATATTGCTCATGACTCGGTTGCCGTGCGGCACTTTCGCCGTCGAGTGTCGATGAGGTCGGCTCAGCGAGTTCGCCCTCGTCTTTACCCGCGCCCGCGCCAGCACGTGGTGCCGTGTAGAAATCTGAGAGTTCAGTCCAGCCCTCTGCATTGAAGATGCCCGGGTCGTCACGGGTATCTGCCGCTGGCAATACTGAGTCTTGCAGGATAGTAGGCAAGCTAGACGTCACGCTCGTTGCACGGCGCCATTCATTTGCGGCATCGTTTGTGCGGCCAAGACGATCATACAGGCTCGCTAACATGGCGTGAACGCGTGCGTCGTCACGAATGGTCAAGCTAGCCTGCAAATATCGCTCAGCCTGCCCCCAAATTTGACCTGTCAAACAAAGCATACCGAGCGCCGCGAGCAGCTCAGCGTCGCGAGACCGAGTATTTAGCCACTGCTCTGCTTTTTGCAAACGTCGTGCCGTCTGCGAAGGCTCTGCCCGTGCGTAAGCCGCAAGAAGCCGTGCGTCGAAATCAACAAGAATGGCTTGCTCAAGCACCTTAGAGGCATCATCCATTTCACCCATTGATTCAAAAGCCCCAGCTGCGGCCAACGCAATTTCAGTGAGCGTTTTTTCACGTTGGCTCAGGTCTTTCCAGATCTCGCGCCATTGACCGTTATCCGTTGTTGCGCGAATCTGAGCAGCAGCCGATGATTCGATCAATTGAGTCGCTTCCACGTCGCTCAGTGCCGAACGCCGATGCAGACTTCTCGCTAACGCGAATACTTGATCGTGTTGATTCAGTTGCCGATAAGCGCGTAAAAGTAGGCGCATCGTATGCACGTGCCTGGCCGCCTTCGCTTGTAAGGGTGCCAAACGATCCAACGCTTGTTGGGCAAAGCCCTGATCGAGCAGCAGGTCAGCGGCGGCTGCGGCGACTGCGTCTTTTAAAGGTGCATCGCCCATTGCCTTCTTTTCGGCTTGCTCAAGGAGTTGATCTCGGCGTTCAAACTCACTCATGGCATGGGCGGCGCGCGCAGCCGACAGAGCGGCCAACACCTGTTGACTCGAACTACGACTACGGTTAATCAGTTTAGTCAGGTCTTTCTCTGCCTTAGCGTATCGCCCCTCTAGCAGTTCTGTCCAGCCCAATTCGAGCAACTCGTGATCGCGACGCACAACACGTTTGAAATGCCAATCCCGGATCAGACTGGGTATTTCGGTCATCCAGAACATCACGCGCAAACTGACATACAGCAAAGCGAACATCAATAGAACCACGATCACTGCAAAAGCTAACGACACTTGAATGCGAGTGTGGCCAATCAGGACGAGGACATTGCCGCCGAAAGATTGAAGTTTGACGGCGCACGCGACAGCCAATGTCGTGAGCAGCAAGGTCCAGAACCAAGTGCGCATGAGTTAATCCGATCCCTTAGACGACCGAGTCGCCTCAAGTGCCCCAAAACTGCCAGAGATATCGGGTAACGCCGTCATCACCGGAATTGCTTGCAGTTCATGCACCAGATTGATCGCCGCGAGCGTATCGTAGGATTTGGGATCAAACCGGGACTGCACAATTGACTCAACCATCAATAACTCGTCGCGCCACACCTTCGGTTGGCGCATCAGCAGGGACAATTGAGCCGTCAGCAAACGGGCCCTCAAATTTTCTCTTAACTGAGCCCCTTGCTCAGGTGACAACAACAAGGCGTTCGGGTCATTCACATGCTGGATACTGATAACGCCCGCCAAATCCTTGGCGATGACCATGGCAACGTTGGTCGCCCAATTCAACATTTTGTCCTGAGCAATATCCCACCAAGAGGCCGATGACGCATCAGGACTGCCTGATGATTCACCGGTGACATCTGAAGCGACCTCGGCTTTCTCAACGATAGGTGCTGACTTGTCGCTCACGGCCTTAGCAACCGAACCATCCCCGGGGATCTGCAGTTTCGTCAAAGCAGCAGCACCATCAGGTACTAACAGCGGGGCTCGGCTAGTGAGGGTGATCAACAACTCTAATCGAGTGGATAACACCGACAGATCGATGCCTGGGGCAGCCCTTAGTCGTTCGGTATCCAGGCTAATCGCTCGTTGCAAAGAGGCAAACTCACGATGATTTGATCTAACCAGTTCAGCCAACGCAGTCTCAAGCGCCATGATGGCGCTGTTCACATTACCCGCTAGCCGAAGTTGCTGATTCGCCAGCGTCAACAACCGATCAACGTCGTTGAGCAACAGGCCTTTATCCATGCCGTTGTTAAACGTTTGCCAGGCCTGTTCCAGCGCGTCGAATTGCTCTTGCGCGGTACGAAGCGAGGTCTCAAGCTGAACAATTCGATCAGCTTGTGATTCGGCTAAATCAGCGGTTTTCTTTGCCTCTTGTTGAGTCGCCTCGATTTGAGCGCGCAACGTCTGCAATTGGGACGCTACTGAACGGTTGGCCGTTTCAAATCTTTTTTCAGCAAACCAGAGTGCTGCGCCGAGCACGGCGCAGACAATCAACAGAACGATGAAAAGGTTGGTCTTCCATGACGACTTAGGTCGTTTGGTTGCACCGACATCTGATTGTAATGTCTTGTGATCCACGCTTGGCGTTAAATTTTCGGTCATGAAGCGATTGTAATCTTAGGTACGTTTGGACGTGTCAAAAAAGACTGAATAATGGAGACGTCATCGGGTCGGCAAACGGTTAAATCAAGGTCATGAGAAGCGATATTCAACCCCAACAAGCGCCTTTGCAACAACGAGCCAAATTTGTCATGTGTCAGTATAAAAGAGCAAGTCGATAACCAAGACAATAAGTTTGCTCTATGAGCCTGTTCAAACAAACTTTCAAGGGACTGCGCACTCGTCAATAACCAAACCGCACTTTGGTTGGCCTTTGCAAGTGATTCGAGCGCCGCCAAGGTGTCGGCTTGCAAGGCCCGAGGCGTACGTCGGTAGACCGCATGAATCGTGACGCTGATGCCTTCACTTGTCATTCGATGAACTAACCAATCCCTACCCTCTTGTCCGCGCACCCATAAAACACGCCTTGGCAAAGGAATCAACTTGAGTAGTTCAACCCACAGCGACTCTGAATCTGCTTGTTCACCTGCCGGATAAACAACGTTCAAGCTTGCGCCAAACTGCTCTCGCACGAAGTTTGCCGTGGTCGACCCGACTGTTGCAATCATGCAACCATCCGGCCAGGAATATGCCGGGCTGAGTTGTTTGGCATACCCAGTAACCGCCGCACGACTGGTGAAGATCACCAGATCAAAGTCTTCTGGGGAAGGGATCGCGCGCCCGTCGTCGACACCGTCAAACTGAACCGCAAGCAGCGGACATTCTAGAACCGTCCATCCCGCCATAGATAGCTCGCCGCTCACGTCAGCATTGCGTCCTTCAGGTCGGGTGAGGATTGCAATGTGAGATGGACGTTCTTGGATGTGTTGGTGCATGAGTGCTGTCAATCCATGCAACGTCAAGGCGCTAGAGAACCGGTTCGCTGAGCGCAGCAAGGATTTTGTCTGCGCCCTGGGCAATCAGCTCGTTAGCGACCTTTTTACCCAACTCGACCGCATCATGGGGATGCCCTTTGGCCTGTGCCCGATAGATACAAAGGCCAGTGGGCATGGCAACCAAGGCCTGCAAATTTAACTCTCCACTTTCAATCTGCGCGTAGGCAGCTAATGGCACCTGGCAAGAGCCACCGAGCATTTTCGAAACTGTTCGTTCAGCGATGGCGCACGCTGTCGTTGTCTCACACACGAGGGGCTGCAGCAAGCGTCTCAACTTGTCGCTAGAGGCGAGAATCTCAAGACCCAAGGCACCTTGCCCTGCGGCGGGCAATGATTGCTCGACTTCAATATAGCTGCGGATTCGATGCGATAACTGGAGCCGATCCAAGCCCGCCGCCGCCAAAATAATTGCATCGTATTGGTTGTTATCCAGCTTGGCTAACCGAGTATCCAAATTACCGCGCAACGGTTCAATGTGCAGCAGCGGGAAACGCGCCCGCAACTGCGCTTCACGTCGCAGACTGGATGTCCCAACAACAGCCCCAGCAGGTAGCGCCGACAAAGCATCATAACGATTAGACACAAACGCGTCGCGGCAGTCAGCCCTCGCCAAAATTGTCGACAAGGAAAAAGATGCCTGTAAATCTACAGGTACATCTTTGAGAGAATGGACCGCCAGATCAGCACGCCCATCAAGTAACGCGGTCTCAAGCTCTTTGACAAAAAGCCCTTTGCCACCCACTTTGGATAAGCTTCGATCGAGAATTTCGTCACCCCGCGTCGACAACTTCAGCAACTCGACAGTCATTTGAGGATAAAGCAACTGCAATTTACCCTGCACGTATTCAGCCTGCCACAGCGCTAGTCGACTCGCACGCGTGGCGATCACCAACTGCTCAGACATTGAAGTCTCCTCGAATGACTGACAAAAAACAGCATTCAGACACGATTATCTGAGATATTGTGCAAGAACAGTGAGAACGATACCAATCAACGCCAATAAAGATAAGCGTTGCAGAAGTGTTCTACCCTTACGAGCCGGTGTTTTAACCGGTTGTTCTATTGTCATCGCATCAACTTTTAAAGAAAAACGCCCACCCTTTTTGATCAGGCAGGCGTCGTCGACTCATCAAATATTGATCAATCTCTTATCGGCAAATTACAAGACCGATTTCAGCAACGCACCCATCTCTGAAGGATTCTTCGTCGTACGGATCCCGCAGGCCTCCATGATCTCGAGCTTAGCATCGGCCGTATCTGCGCCGCCTGAAATCAAAGCACCGGCGTGACCCATCCGTTTGCCGGCAGGTGCCGTCACCCCGGCAATGAAGCCAACCAGTGGCTTCTTCATATTATCTTTGGCCCACAATGCGGCATTGACTTCATCAGGACCACCGATCTCACCGATCATGATAACAGCATCTGTATCTGGATCTTCGTTGAACATCTTGAGGACATCGATGTGCTTCAGACCATTGATTGGGTCACCACCAATACCCACCGCGCTCGATTGCCCCAAGCCGAGCTCGGTGACTTGAGCGACAGCCTCATAGGTGAGCGTGCCAGAGCGGCTGACAATACCAACGCGGCCTTTACGATGAATGTGACCAGGCATGATGCCAATCTTGATTTCATCTGGCGTGATCAGACCTGGGCAGTTTGGCCCCAAGAGCAGCGTCTTGCTACCTGACGCTTGCATGCGGTATTTGATCTCGAGCATGTCGCGAACAGGGATACCTTCAGTGATGCAAATCACCAAATCAAGCTCTGCTTCGACCGCTTCCCAGATGGCCGCAGCCGCGCCAGCGGGTGGCACGTAAATGACAGAGACATTGGCGCCCGTTTCATTTTTTGCGTCTTTCACGGAAGCAAAAATCGGTATACCTTCAAAATCTTCACCTGCTTTTTTGGGGTTGACACCCGCGACGAAGCAATTTTGACCATTGGCATATGCACGACTGGTGCGGGTATGAAACTGACCCGTTTTACCCGTAATGCCTTGTGTAACAACTTTCGTATCTTTGTTAATCAGAATCGACATTTCAGCATCCTTGGCGAATTATTTGGCAGCCGCGACAACACGAGTAGCCGCTTCGGCCATGGTGTTAGCGCTGATAATGGGCAGACCCGAGTCTGCGAGCAATTGCTTGCCCAACTCTTCGTTCGTCCCCTTCATCCGTACGACGAGTGGCACGTTCAAGTTGACTGCTTTACATGCAGTGATCACGCCTTGTGCAATGACATCGCACCGCATGATGCCACCGAAGATATTGACCAGAATCGCCTTGGTCCCTTTATTGGCCAGCATAATCTTGAATGCCTCAGTGACACGCTCTTCCGTCGCGCTACCACCCACATCCAAAAAGTTAGCGGGCTCGCCACCAAACAACTTGATCGTGTCCATCGTTGCCATCGCCAGACCGGCGCCGTTGACCAGACAACCAATGTTGCCATCCAACTGAATGTAGGCCAGATCATGCTTACTGGCTTGAACTTCGGCTGGATCTTCTTCATCCACGTCGCGGTAAGCAACAATCTCAGGATGGCGGAACAAAGCATTCGTATCAAAGTTGAACTTTGCGTCCAAAGCGATAATATCGCCACTGCCCGTCAGAATCAGCGGATTGATTTCGGCCAAGGATGCGTCAGTATCCCAATAGGTTTGATAAAGCTTTTGAAACTCAGTTGCTGCCTTTTTGACGGAGGCCTCAGGCACACCGATACCGCGCGCCAACGTCATGGCCTCATCATCGGTCAAACCTGTGCCGGGATCCACGAACACTTTCAGTATTTTCTCTGGATGATGCTCAGCAACCTCTTCGACATCCATCCCACCTTCGCTGGATGCCATGACGCAAACGCGCTGTGTACCACGGTCGGTCACAATACCAACGTAATACTCTTTCTTAATATCAGCGCCTTCTTCAATCAACAGACGACGGACTTTTTGCCCAGCAGGGCCAGTCTGATGCGTGACCAGTTGCATGCCCAAAATCTCAGACGACAGTTGACGAACCTCGTCAATTGAACGAGCCAGCTTGACACCACCGCCTTTGCCGCGACCGCCCGCGTGAATTTGAGCCTTGACGACCCACACTGGGCCGCCCAACTGCTCGGCAGCTTTCACGGCCTCTTCGACGCTGAATACGGGGATGCCACGGGGGACGGTGACACCGAACTTTCTTAGCAATTCCTTGCCTTGATACTCATGGATCTTCATGGGAATCCTGTCAGTTTTAATAATGGGTAAAAGTTTAATTGAGCACGAAAAAATTGAGCACTAATCACCTGTGTTTTTAGTCTCAATCAGCTCGCACACGTCAGACTCAGGTGCTCGATACCATTCTGGATAGAACTCTTTTGTCACGGGACCATCTAGGCGCCACGCGTGGCAACCGCCAAGCATAAACGGCTTTTTCGTTGACTTGTTGGGATCTGAACGCCGACGACCAGACATCGTCTGTATGGCGACTGTTGGCAAAACAGATGTCAGTTCACTGATGTGAGTGCAACCACTGGTCGTACCAAAGCGGTCTTTGACTTGTTGTCGAAAACTCTTAAGCAAATTCATACCAATAAGCTCTTGATATACCGGAGCAATTTCTGTGCAACGACCATCAAAAGGCGCCGAGTCGTAGACTGCTTGAGCCTGCACGATCTCGAAAGTGTGATCAATGGTAATGCGCACATGCATGTGGTGAAACGCAAAGCCGGCCGGTCTGATGCCGCCATCATTTTGAGTGAAATCGTAAGATTTCGTGTCAATCAATTCGGCTTCGATATCCCACAGGCCGTCTTCTCTCTCAAAAGAGTGCACCTGAATCGATCGATTATGCATCGGCTTTCGGGCAACGGCGGGCTGGGGTAGAGGCATGGGCAAGGATTTTGGTAGAGAAATCGCATTGAACCGTATAAATATACCGCAATGCAACAAGAACTTGAGTATAGCGCATGCCTAATCAATATCGTCTTCTCTCAACCCAGACTTCAAGATCTTGTGAATAACCTCATTCGAGAAACCTCGGGCCGCCAGAAAACGCCCTTGTTTGGCATATTCATTGGCATCTTTGGGTGATCCTGCTCGACCAAACCGTTTGAGCCAGACTTGATAAGCCCTTTCTCTCTCCGTGCCTTTAAGTTGATCCTTCACTTGCGCGATCTGCTGCTCGGAAATCCCCTGAGCCTTCAAGGCTTGAACGATCCGCAGGTTGCCGTGCAAACCTGCCTTACGATGAACTAAACCATGAACATACCGGCTGTCTGATTGCCATCCGCCCGCCACCAGCTCATTCAAAAGGGTCTCTAATTGCTCTGGGTTGTCGCAATGGGGCTGCAACTTAGCCGCTAACTCGGCTCGACTGTGCTCACGTCTTGACAACAATGAGACGGCCCGGGCTTTGAGGGAAAGCCCAGGCCGCTTTTTTACTGCCGATCCTGGTACAAAATCGTCGTCTGACATGGCATTGATAATTAGACGGCATCATCCAAAGCAGGGTCTTCTGCAACGACCGCTTTACTGGCCTTGGACGTTTTGGCAGGGGCTGCGACAGGGGGTACGCCACCCACGCGCAGCGACACCCCTAGCTTTTCTCGAACTTTATTTTCGATGTCAATCGCCATCGCAGGCCTTTCACGCAAATACTCACGCACATTATCTTTACCTTGGCCAATTCGCTCGCCACTATAACTGAACCAAGCACCCGCTTTGTCAACGACGCCTGCGACCACACCCAGATCAATGATCTCGCCTTCGCGTGAAATGCCAGACCCATACATGATGTCGAACTCTGCTTGTTTAAACGGTGGTGCTATCTTGTTTTTGACGACCTTGACGCGAGTTTCGTTACCAACAACCTCATCACCCTTCTTGATCGAACCAATACGTCGAATATCAAGGCGGACGGAGGCATAAAACTTCAACGCATTGCCACCCGTGGTGGTTTCAGGACTGCCGAACATCACCCCGATTTTCATGCGGATCTGATTAATGAAGATAACCATACAGTTAGTTCGTTTGATGCTGGCCGTCAACTTACGCAGCGCCTGACTCATCAATCGGGCCTGCAAGCCGGGCAAAGAGTCACCCATCTCACCTTCAATTTCGGCCTTTGGGACCAAAGCCGCAACAGAATCAATCACAATCAGATCAACGGAACCCGAGCGAACGAGGGCATCGGTAATTTCTAGGGCTTGTTCACCGGTGTCAGGTTGCGAGATAAGCAAATCCGTCAGGTTGACGCCTAATTTTGACGCATACTGGACATCAAGGGCATGTTCTGCGTCGATAAAAGCGCAAGTGCCCCCCACTTTTTGCATTTCGGCAATCACTTGCAAGGTCAGCGTCGTTTTGCCAGAAGATTCAGGGCCATAGATTTCAATGACGCGACCCCTGGGCAAACCGCCAACGCCCAGTGCAACATCCAACCCCAAGGAGCCCGTTGAGACGACTTGAATATCGTGCTCAACCTCATTGTCGCCGTACCGCATGACCGAACCCTTACCGAACTGCTTTTCAATCTGCGAGAGTGCCGCTGCTAACGCCTTGCCTTTCTCGGATGAGCCAGCCTTGAGGGTTTTATCGTCCATTTATATATCCTTAAACTTTGATCGGTGCGCAGACATCGAGGTCTTTCGCAATGCGGAAATTATGACATCCAAATAATACTGTACATAACAACAGTATAGCGAAAAAATCCTCGCACATCTTCGACTTCGTTGCCTCGTGAACGTCTTTTTTCAAGATTGTTGTTATTTTGTGCTCTCGCTCAACCAGGGCGAACCATGCACCAAAACCCGCTCATTGGCTTCAGATTAAAGCATCCAAAGCACCAAACTAGGGCTGATACCAATAGGATTTACCCTAGAAACTGTCTTTTAGGGTGCATTCAATGGTGACGCATCGGATTATTGTGGCAACTAGATGACAGCACCTCAGTGGGTGCTCACGTAGAACTTAAACAGACCGCATAGGAAATTGCCATGATCGACCCAACGGTTGCCAAAATTCAAGCAAATCCGAAGTACTTAGAACTCAAAAGAAGACGTAATACCCTTGGCTGGAGCTTATCCATCGCCATGCTCCTTGCTTATTACGGTTTCATTTGCCTGATTGCGTGGAATAAAGCCTTTTTGTCCACACCAATAGGCACGGGGGTCACCACCATCGGCGTGCCCATTGGCCTAGGATTGATTGTTTTTACCGTGCTCATCACGCTCTATTACGTGAATCACGCCAACAAAGAGTTTGACGGGTTGACCGCAGAAATCCTAGAAGAGGCAAAATAATGAAATTCGTTCACAAATTACTTGCGATCTCGCCTTTTGTGGCCGCTGCCAATCTGAGTGTCGCTGCCGTTGATGTTGGCCAGGCTGAAAAGCAAGCCACTAACTGGGTTGCCATCATCCTGTTCGCGTCGTTTGTCGCCTTGACACTGTGGATCACCAAATGGGCGGCTGCAAGAACCAAGTCTGCCTCTGATTTCTATACAGCAGGCGGTGGCATCACGGGCTTTCAGAACGGCCTGGCGATTGCAGGCGACTATATGTCGGCGGCATCATTTTTAGGTATTTCTGCGATGGTGATGGGTGTCGGCTATGACGGCATCATCTATTCAATCGGTTTTCTGGTCGGCTGGCCAGTGCTGACATTCTTAATGGCAGAGCGGTTGCGTAATTTAGGTAAATTCACGTTTGCCGACGTCGCCGGGTACCGCTTTAAGAATGGCCCGATCCGCACCTTTGCGGCATCTGGCACCTTGGTGACTGTTGCATTTTATTTGATTGCTCAGATGGTGGGTGCAGGGCAACTGATCAAGCTGCTGTTTGGTCTGGACTACTACATTGCAGTGATCATTGTTGGCGCGCTGATGATGGTTTATGTGCTTTTCGGGGGCATGACTGCCACCACCTGGGTGCAGATCATCAAAGCCGTCATGTTGCTGAGCGGCGTGACCTTCATGGCCTTCATGGTGCTCAAACATTACGGTTTCAGCCTTGAGGCATTGTTCGCAGATGCGGTCAAAGTCAAAACCACCATCGCGATTAACAACGGTAAATCTGCCGCAGAAGCCGCCATTATTGGTGGATCGGTCATGCGTCCTGGCGGCTTTATCAGTGATCCGGTGTCGGCCATCTCGTTTGGCATGGCGCTGATGTTTGGTACTGCAGGTTTGCCACATATTTTGATGCGCTTCTTTACCGTCCCTTCGGCTAAAGAGGCTCGCAAATCGGTATTGTGGGCAACGACCTGGATTGGCTACTTTTACGTCCTCATCTTCATTATTGGCTTTGGCGCAATCACGTTGGTGTTGACCAACCCAGCAATGGCAGATGTTGCTAAGGGGGTCATCAAAGGTGGTGCGGGTACGGCAAACATGGCGGCAGTCCTGGTCGCTGAAGCGGTCGGCGGCAACGTGTTCTTCGGCTTTATTTCTGCGGTCGCCTTTGCAACCATCTTGGCCGTGGTGGCGGGCTTAACCCTCTCAGGCGCCTCTGCCGTCTCTCATGATCTGTACGCAACCGTATTCAAGGGCGGCAAGGCTGACAGCGCCTCAGAATTGCGAGTCTCGCGCATCACTACCCTTTGTCTTGGCCTTGTCGCCGTGGTCTTAGGGATTGCCTTTGAAAAGCAAAATATCGCGTTCATGGTGGCACTGGCTTTTGCGGTTGCTGCGTCTGCCAACTTCCCTGTCTTGTTCATGTCGGTGCTCTGGAAGAACTGCACCACGCGTGGCGCGGTCATTGGCGGATTCTTAGGATTGATCTCTTCGGTTGCGCTGACCGTGGTGTCGCCCGCCGTCTGGGAGGCTGTCATCGGTCATCCTAAAGGGTCGGCATTATTTCCCTACGCCTCGCCTGCGCTGTTCTCGATGACTATCGGTTTTGTCGGGGTCTGGTTTTTCTCGATCACGGACAACAGCGACCAAGCCAAGACCGAGCGCGAACTTTTTGCAGCCCAACAAGTTCGGTCAGAGACCGGATTAGGCGCCTCAGGGGTGTCTGGTCACTAATACAACAACAATGAAGATAACGATCAAGGCCAGTGCGATTCAATTGCTCTGGTCCTATCAAGCCCCTTCGGGGGCTTTTTTATTTAGGTGCGGATCCCGTGGTTGTTACAGACAGCTGCCGACGAAAATAACGCAATACGGTACCTAACAAGGGGACTTTTTCATAAACTTGTTTGGCCGCATCCCAATAATCGCGGTGAACGGTAATCAAGCCTTGCTCATCAATTTCGAATTGCGTGCATCCTGCGATTGTGTGCGTGTGACCTCGCAACACAAATTCAAATGTCCAAACCATGAAAGCTTCGTGGTCATGGCTCAATATTCGATCAATGGTAAAGCGCGGTCCCTCGAGCGTGTCGAACATGTGCGCGTAAATTGCCTTGACCCGCGCAATCCCTTCGACCTCATTAAATGGATCTGAAAAGCTCGCCTTCGCGCTGTAAATCGTGTCAATCAATTCGAGCGATTGAGGCGTCAATTGCTCAAACCACGTTGCAATCGTTTGGTAGCGAGGTCTGGTGCTGTCGAGTTCGGCCATGGCTCACTCACATTTTGGTGGTTTTGTGCAAAATCGCAAAACGAATCGAATACGGCAAACGACTAATGAATCGCAGCACCCCGCCAAATACCCGAGGAAAGCGAATTTCAAACTGCCCTCTTTCAAAACCGACCATCATGGCGCGTGCCGCTTCAAGGGGGGTCATGAGACCTGGCATTTCGAAATCATTGCCAGAGGTCATGGGCGTTTGGACAAATCCCGGACTCACGAGATAGATAGCCAGGCCTTTGGGCGCGAGTTCAAAGTAAAGCGTCTCGGCCAGGTTGTTCATGGCAGCCTTGGTCGCGCCGTAAATCATCGCTTTCGGCAAACCCGTGTAGCTGGAAATACTCGCAATCATGGCAATGCCTCCGTGCCCCTGCTCAAGAAAGTAAGGGACAACGACCGATAAGCCGCGATAGACGCTGACGACGTTTAAATCGAAACTTTTGACCGCAAAGTCGATATCCTCTGCCTTGAAATCCCAGCTTTGGATGGGGTCGTAGCGGGCCGCCCCCATGACGATCAGATCTAGCCCGCCCATCTTTTGCACGGTTTCCGACATCGCCTGTGGCCAGGCGGCTGAATCGCTCGCATCAAATGCGACCACATGCGCTTTGGGATGCGCGCCTGCAACTTGAGTCAGCTCGCCAACACGCCGCGCAGACACTGTGACCGTGGCGCCCGCCTGCAACATGGCGCTGGCCAGTGCCGCACCAATACCGCTTGAGGCGCCAACGATCCAAACGCGTTGTTGACCCCAAGCGACAACAGGTTTGTTCAGTGGTTTGAGCCAAGAAAACATCATGGGCGACCTGCGGTCAGATGGCTGGCGGGCGATGTTGCCACCGTGTCAGATCTCTTACGAAAAAACAAGGTGACCTCGCCCAAATCAAAACCGAACTTAGACATCGTCGAACGATTCAACATGGTTTGGCCATCCATCTGCCACATCCAATCATCGAAACTGACCTCATACACCTTACCGTCAACGGGCAGCTTCAACACGTACCTCCAGTGCAAGGCATTACCTGATACGTGGCCAATGGCAATCCCAACAACGTCGTCGGCGGTGCCCTGCCAGCTGCCATCTGCCTGCCGTTTCAGTGTCCAGACTCGGCGCTGTTTTTCGCCATCAGAGTAAAGAAAGTGCTCATCAAGCGTGCCTTCATCCTGTGATGTCCAGTTCGCTTGTATTTCGACCGTAAATCGTCGTGCAATCTCACCTGAGCGTTTTTGAAAAACACCCCAGGCATCGATCGACCCGTTTAGAAAAACAGGCAAATCCAATTTCGGATTTTCATTAGCATATTGAGTGACATCAACCCCACTGCAGGCAGTCAGCATGGCGGTCGATAAAGACGCGACTATCGCTTTAAGTTTCATTGACGAGCTCCTTGTACTTCGGGTGCCCCAGCAGGATGCTGGGATACATAATCCATATCGCTATGATTTTGAATAAGGTCGGTAAAAAAGCATAAAGCGCTGCGACAGCAGCCGCCGTCGTCGGCTCACCTGGTCGGTAGTTCAGGCTTTCAAGTAACGGCAAACTCAAGCCGGCAGCCAAGGCAAGGGCGAGTTTTGCGACCAGAGCCCAGAGGCCGAAATAGAAACCTGTCGTCTGGCGATGCGACACGGGGATCGCATCGGCCAACATGGCCACGGGTAAAACCAGATCAACCCCAAGCGCCGCACCTGCCATGACACAGACGGCGGCGTACCCAAGCACAGCGCCTTCGCCTAAAAACAGCACGCAAAACAGCGCACTCATTGAAATCACCGTCCCCACCAGCCATGCCCTTGCTTTACCGATACGTGCTGCTAGCCATACCCAGCCAGGCAAGGTCACCAGGCCAGCGAAGAAATACAGACCAAGAAACAGCCCTGTCCACGCTTGCAGCATCAATACATCGTCAATGTAGAAAAGGACTAAGGTGGCGGGCACTGCGACGGCGATCGCGTTAAACAAGTAAAAGCACAACACCCGGCGAACACTGGGTGGCGACAACGCAAAGTGCCAACCGCCGAAAGCGGCATTGCTCATCTGGCGTGGCCGAGCAGTGAAGCTCAGGGTCACCAGCGCGCCCATGATCAAGAGCGCAACAAATAGCCATGAAAAAAACTGATAACCAAGCCTGACGCCAAAACGGCTGACCCAAACGCTCGGTAAAATCGACGCCAGCAATACACCCAAGAGCCCTGCCGTCTCGCGCCATCCGGCAATACGAGTTCTTTCATGGGTGTTATCGGATAATCGTGTGCCCCAGGTGAGGTAACAAACATTGATCAGACTGTGTGAGGTGTAGACAATGAACAGGGACACCGCTAACCAGACTAACAAGCCAGACTCAGAAAACTGAGGCGGCGAAAACAGCATCACAAACCCACAGGACAACCCAATAACGGCAAAAGAGATCAGTATCAACCAACCGTACTTTCTGGTTTGAACTGCGTCAACCAGTCTACCTATCCACGGGTCTTGCACAGTGTCCAGTATACGCGTGGCAAACAGCACGAAGCCAAGCGCCGCTAAGCCGACCCCGAGACTGTCACCGTAGAATTTCGGCGAAATCATATAGATAGGTAGCATCGCCATGGCGAGCGGCAAACCTAGCGCTGAATAAGCAAGTCGCTTTTTAGGGGTCACGGCGTTTGACCCAACAGCGCACGGCGCAATGCGGGCTCACTGGTTTGGGGGCTTAACCAAATCGAGGCGAGACGATCTGCCAAAGCGGCTTGAAGAACGCCGGTTGGCCTGTCGTTGAAATAGAACTGCGCATGATCACCAGGGTAAAAAACCCCACTGATGTTGTCCAATTCATTGACATCTCGAAATACCGTCGCCAATTGTTCTGCCCAGTCCGGATGCTGCTCAACTGGTGCACCGAGTCTATGCATCCGATCTAGGGACGCATTGATAATTTGCGTTCGACTGATGTCACGCAAATAGGTCAAAGACAATACAAAGGGCTTATGCGGCTCATAATGCCCTTCTTCTGCCCAAAGCTCGGCAAGATAGACGGGGAATCCCATCACGCGTAAGCGCCCTTGGCCCACTCTTTTTGCACCGGGCAAGACCTGGCTCCAACCAGATCCGATTTGCCCCCGAGCAACGCCATGGCACCCGACCGCAGCCAACGCGGTGGTTAAAAGGCGGCGGCGCTTAATGTCCATTGCTTAACATCCGTTCTGTGTTCACGGAAACCCGCTTCGCAATACGCGAGGTACATTCTCCAAATACGTATGAAAGCCTCGTCAAACCCTTGTTCACGAACGGCTGCAATTTGATTTTCAAATTTTTGAGCCCAGCGCTTCATGGTTTCCGCATAATCTAAACCCATCGATTTCACTTGCAATTGCTTTAAGCCGGCTTGCGTGCATTCGCGTAAAAACCGCGACGGACTCGGCAACATCCCACCAGGGAAGATGAATTGTTGAATGAAATCGGTGCCCATCCGGTAGGCGTCAAAACTTTCGTCCTCAATGTCAATCGTTTGCACCACGATGCGCCCTTCCGGGCGACAGGCGCGAGCCAGTACTTTGAAATAGCTTGGCCAATGCAACAAGCCCACCGCTTCGAACATTTCAATCGAAACAACGTGATCGAACTGTTCGGTCACATCCCGATAATCCTGTAACCTGATGTCGACCAAATGCGCGTACTGCAAACGCTGCATTCTTTGTCGAGCGAAATCGAGTTGTGCGTCGGACAGGGTGATGCCCACTACCTTGATCCCGCGCATCGCCGCACGTTCAGCAAAACCACCCCAACCACAACCAATCTCAAGGATGCGCTGCCCTGATTTGGCCTCCAGCTGATCCAAGATGCGATCGTATTTTCTATCCTGAGCTACTTTAAGATCTATTGAGAGGTCATCTTCAAACAAAGCGGCTGAGTAGGTCATCGACTCATCAAGCCAAAGCTGGTAAAAACGATTGCCTAAATCGTAATGACTCAAAATATTACGACGACTACCTCGCCGGCTGTTATCGCGCAACACCCAATGCTTGAGACGTTTAAAAATCAGCGCCCACTGATGACCATTGATGGCGCGAGTCAAAGCGTGGTTACGTAGCGCCAAGGTAAACAAGGCGAGCAAATCATTTGAATCCAACCAGCCGCGACGCAGACTTTCTGCAAAACCAACATCACCCTGTCTCATGATCAGACCGGCGGCACGCCAGTCGTAAATACTGAGTTCCGCATGCGGTAACTGCCCTGAGTGGCCAAAAAGGAGGACAGACCCATCTGGCATCTTCAGTGTCAGTGACCCCGTCGACAATTTCGATAGCAAGTGGGTAAACAGTCGCGCAGTTAAAGGCAGAGATTTCAGCCGGCGCGACAACCCAAGTTCATTAGCTCTCATGAGGATGCCTCAGCGTTATCAGTCATTTCATTTTCAGGTAAAACTGGCACGGGATGATACTGCGCCCCTTTTCTCCACAACTTGAAGGCTTGCCAATGAATTCGCGCCATGACACCAAAGGTCATCATCGGCATTGTGACGAGTGCCTTGAGCAGACGCGAGGTGCTATAGGCAAACGACTGCGTTGCCAGCGCGGTCAGCAGCACTGGCCTGTCTGCCTCAGGCGGATCAAAATAATTGATGGATACCCGATTGGTTTGCCCAAGCGTTCGCAGCTTGAACTCGTAGCGACCAGAGACAGGAAAAAACGGTGACACATGAAAAACTTTTGCACAGCTCAGCGTTGTCTGCTCATCAATCGGCCCGAGATGATCGGCCACCAAGAGATACTGGTGCCGCTGCCCGAACGTGTTGTTAACTTCGGCGAGTACCACGCGTAGCACCCCTCGCTGATCGTGTAGCAACCAAAAACTGACGGGATTAAAAACATAACCCAGAACGCGGGGAAAACATTGCAACCATACCGCCCCAATATCTAGCGCCACGTCAGCTTCAATCAAGCGCGACTGAAGCCACACCATTAAGTCGCTTCCATCTCTAGCGCCATGGTCACGCGACTGAAAACTCACCAGCCGTGACTGATCAATACCAAACAACCACGAACCCATTTTTTTGAGCTCAGTGAAGCGGTCAATGCGGTACCGCATACAAAAAACGCGATAAACGAACCGGTGGATAAACGGGCTCAGTCTCGCATGCATGACTCTGCCGAGGCAAATTTCAATCAACGAGTCATTCATAGACCGGATCCCAAGGGGGTCGAAGGCCAAAATCACGAACGACTCGTAGCGCGGATTTCAATCCATCCTCGTGAAAGCCATAACCCGTCCATGCACCACAAAACCAGACGCGATCCAATCCTTGAATGCTAGGCAGCTTTTTTTGAGCAGCAACCGCCCAATGATCGAGTACCGGGTGCTCGTATGCAAAGCGGGCAATTGTTTTGCTCTCTAAAGGTGCTTGATGCGGATTGAGCGTCACGATGACGGGTTGTTTAAACGGCAAAGGTTGTAGCAAATTCAGCAGATAACTCACCGCAACCGGCCGATTTTCGCCTTGCCTTGGTACGCTGAGATAATTCCAAGCGGACCAGACTTTTTTACGTCTTGGAAGCAAGGCTGCGTCGGTGTGCAGCACCGCCGCATTAGCTTGATATTTGAAGGCGCTCAATACGGCACGTTCCGTCTCGTGAGCGTCAAGCATCGCCAGCGCCTGTGGCGCGTGACACGCCATCACCACTGCGTCAAACCTCTCCTCGCCTTGTGTCGAAAAAACAGAGATCTCTGTCTCTCGCCGCTGCACGCGTTGCACACCTGTAGCGACTCTCGTGTCTGTCATGTGCTCAAGCATCGCCTTGACATAGACGCGAGAGCCACCGAGCACAGTCCGCCATTTCGGACGGTTTTCTATTTGTAATAGCCGATGATTTAAACAAAAAGCTAAAAATGAACTTGCAGAGAACTGCAAAATATCGGTGATCGATGCTGACCAGATCGCCGCCGCCATGGGTAATAAATACCAATCGCGCATAGGTGATCCGTAAGCTTCTTTGTCCAGCAACTCTCCCAACGTTAGCGGATGAGCCGTAGCTTCTTCGAGATACCGTTGCGCCTGGCCATTGAACCTCACAATGTCTTTCAGCATGCTCCAGAAGCGAGGTCGAATCAAGTTCTTCGATTGCGCAAAGACAGTGCCTAGATTGGTTCCTGCCCACTCGAGGTCTGGCTCAGCGACTGACACGCCGAACGACATATCGCTCTCGTGCACGGGCACCTTGAAATACCGGAATAATTCGATGAGGTTAGGGTAAGTCAGGTCGTTATGTACCAAAAAACCTGTGTCGACCGGCGCAGTGACGCCGTCCAAGGTCACATCAACGGTATTTGAGTGTCCACCAAAATAAGGTTGTGCTTCGAACAAGGTAACTTGATACTGTTGACCCAGCAGCCAAGCTGCGCTCAATCCTGAAATCCCGGCGCCAATCACGGCGATACGGCTGCCCGGCACAATACCGGATTTGTTAAACAACGCTGGTGTCGTCGCAGAATGACTCATGCCTTTAATCCTAACAATGCTGATCGCAACGTCGGACTGTGCGTATCAGGGCCTAACCAGATGGCGGCAAATGCACCTGCAAATGCTGGGCTCATCACCTCACCCAAGGCGTTAGTTGCCGAGTAAAACTTTACCCCTTGGTTTGGCAAAAACAAGCCAATCAAGTGATCTCCCAGCTTTACATCAGGCAGAATTTTCGACAAACCTAGCTTCCACTCGGAAAGCACTGAGGCATCACATCGACTAAGCCGTTCGATCTCGCGCATGGTGGTGTCAACAATCTGCTGGGCATCGATTGTCCGCAGATAGGCTAAATCGAGCGCAAAAGGTTGACTTGGATCAAAATCGCCTGGCGCATATAACGTTGCTCGGTAAAGTTTAAACACGCTCCAGTGAAACACGCCGCTGCCGCACACGGACCAATTGGCAGGCCACTGGTGTGTCACGACAGGGGGCAGCGTACCAAGCACGTTTTCTGACATAGATATTGATGAGTTTGAAATTAAAAATACTGATTAGTATAAAAAAAAACCAATTAGTTACAATTTAAACTGATTAGAATGTAAATAAGATTTCAAGTCAAGGCAATCATCATGCAAGACACAACGCCAAAAGCATCTTTCAAGGCGCAACAACTCAAGTTTCGCGAAGACGCCATCCTTGACGTGGTGAACCATCTTCTCGCGTGCAAAGGCTTTGATTTGATGACAATGGATGAGGTTGCCGGCGAAGTCGGTATTGCCAAGGCGAGCCTATACAAACATTTCGCCTCGAAAGAAGCGCTTGCCGCTGCCTCAATGGCTAGACTGATGGATCGGGCGCTTGCGGTGGTCAACGATATGCCTTCGTCTCTCGATGCACTCGATAAGTTGAAAGGATTGGTGAGGTGGGCTGTCACCGAGCACTTGGCAAATACCATGCCCTTGTTGCCGTCGACACGCTCAAACATTCAGCAAACGTTGGCCAATTACCCACCTTACATGACCAAAGTAGGTCAACTGATTGAGGCACTGGGGCAATGGATCGATCAAGCGCAAACCGAAGGCTTACTGGCGGCAAACCTGCCTGGTGAGGTGATTCTTTACACCATTTTTGCTCGATCATGCGACCCAGTTGCCGACTTTTTGAAACAGGGCGGCGCCTTCAGCGATAAGGAAATCATTGAGCTGTTAGTGAGAACCTGTTTTAACGGACTAACCTCTGACAAATAGAACCCATGAGCCGACCAGCGCGGTCTACTTCCGCTAGAATCGGATTCCTTTTTTGTTGTTTCGACTGGATTGCACATGTGGTTTAAAAATCTAAAGCTCTATCGCCTGGCCACCTCCTACACCTGGACTGCAGAGCAACTCAATGATTTGCTTGTGAAAGAAGCGTTTGTATCTGCTGGTGCCGCCGTTGCGCAATCGCAGGGGTGGGTCGCCCCCCTAGAGCAAGACACTCGTCTTGCTTACCCAGTTGGCAAGCAGATTCTTTGCGCCTATCGCGTCGAGAAAAAGCTCTTACCGACGACCGTGATCAATCAGTTCACCAAAGTTCGGGCGCAAGAGTTAGAAGAACAGCAAGGCTTTAAACCGGGACGCAAGCAGCTAAAAGATCTCAAACTTGAGGTCACCGAGTCATTAATCCCACGCGCATTCAGCTTGCAACGTGACGCGCGTGTCTGGATTGATCCAGTCAATCGCTGGTTGGCACTGGATACGGCATCGGCGACCAAAGCTGAAGAAATTCTCTCAGCCCTCGGTAAAGCTTTATACCCCTTCCCAGTTGAACCGATTCACGTCGAAATCAGCCCGACGGCTGCAATGACGGATTGGATATTGAGTGGCGAGGCTCCCAGCCATTTCTCGATTGATCAGGATGCCGAACTTCGCGCCACCGGAGAGAAAGCCGCTGTCGTGCGCTATGTCAAACACGCACTCGATAGTGAAGATATTCAGAAACACGTGAGTGCAGGCAAGCAATGCACGCGTCTGGCCTTGACCTGGAACGACCGAGTGTCATTTGTACTGCATGACAATATGGATATCAAACGGATCACTCCGTTGGATATCTTAGATCAGGACGACACGAAAATGCCAGCCGATGAACTTGAAAAATTCGACGCTGATTTCACCTTGATGTGCGCTGAACTCAATCTGCTGGTCAGTCGTCTGTTGGACGTTCTGAAAGAAAAATCGCTGATCAAGGTCGCCGCATAATGGATTTGATGATTAAAAGCACCTTAGAAAGTCTCGTTGATCGCGGCGTGTTGCTTCATGTTGTCGCGGATGATCTATCCGTAAAGGCCTATGTTGTCATCGCGCCTGCAGACCTTAGCTATATCGAATCACTGGTGCCGACAAGCGTGTTTGAGAGTGGCGTGCAAGTGCATGTCGGCAACGTCACGGATATCGGTGATCATGGCGATCAAGTGGTTCAGGTTCTTGAGAACATGGATAGTGATGACGTCGCCGTCTACCTTTGCGAAGGCCCTGTTGCTTACGCTCAGGCCCTAGCGATTCTCGGTCTGACTGAAAAACCGGTTCAGCACTAGCGCAACACACCCTGCCCCCATGACCCAAAGCGAAATATGCACCGCATGTTGGCTGGCCGCGTAAGTCACACTTGAATACGCGAGATAGGCACAGGTCGCGCAAAACAGGATGGGGGTGAGGGGATACAGAGGCACCTTAAATGGTCTCACGGTGTTGGGATCACGCCAGCGCATCACAAAAAGCGATAACCCCACCAAAAAAAGAAAAATCCAAAACACGGGTGCCGTAAACTCAACCATCACCTCAAAGCCATCGCGTTGCCAGATGCCGACACCGACGAGCGCCAAGCTAATCAGTGACTGCACCCAGTATGCGACGGTCGGTGAGCCTCGATCCCGATCCCATTTCGCCATAAACCTGAGCGCTGGCCAGTTGCGTCCGAGTGCATAATTTGTTCTCGCCCCAACGATCATCGTTGCGTTGATGCTGGTAAAGGCCGATGCCGCCGCGAAAACACCGAGGGCCTTTGAACCCCAGACACCAAAGGCGCGACCAGTGATTTCTGAAGCAACGGCTTTGCTATCAGCCAGCCCGGCTAGACCCAGACCCGCAATCAGTGCGACGTTGACGATAAGATAAATCAGAGTGATGAGCGAGATACTCACGACAATAATGGGCACAATGGCACGTTTGCCACCCTTGACCTCAGCCGAGATATAGGCAGCTTCATTCCAGCCACCATAGGTCAACAAGACAAACACCATCGCCAAACCCATCAAACCTAAGGGTGGTGTCTGCGAGAACATGGCGGGCGCTGACGGCGCGTCACCGGCGATCACAAAACCAGCAACTGCCACAAAGATCAACCCAGAGACTTCAACCACCGTTAGCAAGGTTTGCACCCAGGCGGCTGCATGAATGCCAATGAGATTCACGCCAGTGAGGATCACCACAATGGAGACGGCCCAAATGGCATTGGACTGTGGCCCCAGAGACAACACTTTAGACATGTACTCGCCAAAGACAAACGCCAATAAGGCGATCGAGCCCGTATTGATGACCGTTGCCTTAGCCCACGCGTACAGAAAAGAGACTTGCTGACCAAAGGCGAGCGACAGAAAGTGATAGTCTCCGCCGGCATGCGGATAGGTAGTCGCCAGTTCAGCATAACAAAGTGCACCCGCCAGCGAGATCAGACCACCTAATACCCAGACAGAAAGCGCCCAACCAGCATCACCCGTCATCTGTGCCACCATCGCTGGCGTTTTGAAAATACCAGCACCAATCACGATGCCCACGATGATCGCCACCGCACTGATGGCACTTAAACTTTTTGCTGGGTTGGACGTTGCGAGACCATTGTCTTGGTCAATAAGGTTTGCCACTGAATTCAAATCCTGAAAAAAATGCTAATCAACATCAATCGACCGCCTGAAAATTAATGGATTGAGCAGCCTTGATGTAGCGTTCAATTTCTGACTTCTGAAACTGACGCATCTGCTCAGGATTCAAGGGCATCGGTTCGGCACTCGTTTTAACGATAAATTCAACGCTGTCTGGCTGAGCGAGCGCAACTTGCATCGCATCGGCCAACACCTTCACCACGCTATCCGGCGTGTTCGAGTTGACGAAGAACGCGGTCCAACTGTAATGAACAGCTTCGGGAAAACCACTTTCTACCAACGTCGGCACATCAGGTAGCTCGGGGTGGCGTTTTGTCCCGGTCACGAAAAGCGCCCTCACCTTACCCGACACTGCCGTATTTACCGAACCAGTTGAGTCAACCACGCCAATATCGACCTGATTTCCGATCACATCAGTCATCACCTGGGACAGACCTTTGTACATGACCGATTGACTGTTGATCCCCGCTTTAACGGTGAGCTGTGCGGCGGCCAGTTGATAGCCATAGGTGTAATACGCCATATTCAACGGGGGTTGCTGATGACCTCGTTTCAAGAGATCGGCCATGGTTTTGAGGGGTGAATCGTTGCTCACCATGAACACAGCCATCGACCGGGTCATACCCGAGACAGGGCGAAAGTCTTTAAGCGGGTCATAGGTGAGATTCTTCACCGTCGCCACGTTGGCAGCAGCGGGCGAATTGCTTCCCATGAACAGGGTGTAACCATCTGCTGGGTTGCTCTTGATTGTTTGAATCGCAACCGTGCCGCCGCCGCCAGATTTATTTTCAACGATCACCGGTACCTTCAGGATTTCTGACAGTTTTTTGCCAAAAAACCGGCTGTAAAGATCACCGCCGCTACCTGCACCATAGGGCACAAGGATATAAATAGGCTTATTCGGAAAATCTGTGGTTTGCGCGATCCCACTGGTTACGCTGAGTAAGCAACCCGCAAGCAGTAGGCATAATTTTAAGGTCTTCATCTGATGGTCTCCGTTTCGACATGTTTTTACCGTCGATTCTTATGGGATACTTTTTTTGGTTTAATTTTTATCGGACTCTGTAATGTAGGCGATTCTCAGCAGGTTGGTCGTGCCAGTAATACCGAAGGGTTGGCCCGCCACGATGAGCAAGGCATCACCAGTGTTGCCAAACCCGTGTTTAACGGCTGTCTGGGTCGCATTGTCAACGATTTCTTCCATACTGCTTACGTCTTGCGCCTGAATCGAATGAACCCCCCAGACGAGCGACAAACGTCTAGCGACAGGCAGACTGGGGGTCATGCTGAGCGTTGGCGCAGGGGGGCGTTCGTGGGCCACTCGCAAAGTGGTCGACCCAGATGACGTGTAAGCGACGGTTGCTGCGACCGGTAAGGTCTCTGCAACGGTGCGGATTGCCGCTGAAATCGCGTCTCGGGCGTCGCTGCGTCGATGTGAGTGAACGGCCCTCATGGTCACTCGCTGCAAGGGATCTTTTTCAATGCTTTGTAAAATTCGATCCATCATCTGAACCGCCTCTGCTGGATAAGCCCCTGCAGCCGACTCACCTGACAGCATCACCGCGTCGGTGCCATCGTACACGGCAGTGGCTACATCGCTCACTTCTGCCCGGGTGGGTACGGGCGAGGCAATCATCGATTCAAGCATCTGGGTCGCAACGATCACGGGTTTGCCCGCCTCGCGAGCTGCCCGTACGATGCGCTTTTGCAGGACCGGGACTTGCTCTGGCGGCAGTTCGACCCCCAAATCACCACGCGCGACCATGACCCCGTCAGACGCCGCGACAATCGCTTCCAGAGAGTCAATCGCGGAGGGCTTTTCGAGCTTAGCCATGATCGACGCTTGATTACCAACCAGCGCTTTGAGTTCAAGCATATCCTCAGGCCGTTGCACGAAAGACAGGGCGATCCAGTCCATCCCAAGCGATAAGCCGAACTCGAGATCTTCACGATCTTTAGGCGTCAGCGGAGACAGCGGCAGAATCGCGCCCGGCACATTGACGCCTTTTCGATCCGAGATCACCCCTGCATTGAGCGCTTCAACCTCGGCACTTTGACCATCACAAGACAGTATTCGAAGACGTACTTTGCCATCATCAATCAACAGATCTTCACCGGCTTTGACGGCCGCAAAAATTTCGGGATGCAGCAGCGGCACGCGCTCTCGGGACCCAAGGGCTGGATTCATGTCCAGACGCAAGCGCTGGCCAATCTCGAGAGCCAGTTTGCCATCCGTCATTTGACCTAACCGCAATTTGGGACCTTGCAGATCCATCAGTATCCCAATTGGCCGACCGATTTCACGTTCGAGCTGGCGGATCATGTCGTAGCGGATCTGATGGTCGGCGTGCGTACCGTGACTGAAATTCATGCGGAACACATCTACCCCAGCGAGAAACAGCTGGCGTATCATGTCTGCATCTTTACTACTCGGCCCAAGCGTAGCAACGATTTTAGTGTTGCGATTGCGGTGCAAAATGGCGTCTAGTTTCATTTTTTCATGGCCTTCAGTAGACAAGTCAATCGCGTACCATACCGACTCAGTGGGTGCGTGCGTATGTATGAAAGTATGCCTGAATATTACGAATGGTGATGACATGTCAGACACAACGACAGTATCTTCTTTGTCCTCTTTGAGAATTCATCCGCAACGATTGTGGGATTCGCTGATGAAGCTGGCTTCGATTGGTGCCACCCCAAAGGGTGGGGTCTGCCGGCTCGCCCTGACGGATCTTGATCGTCAGGGACGGGATTTTTTTGTGGCCGAGGCTCGTGCTGCAGGCTGCACCATCCGCGTTGATGCCGTTGGCAATATCTTCGCCAGACGTGCTGGGCGAAACAACCAACTACCGGTTGTCATGACAGGCAGTCACATTGACACTCAGCCCACCGGCGGCAAGTTTGACGGAAACTACGGGGTTTTGGCGGGTCTTGAAGTCATCAAAACACTCAACGACGCCGCCGTGACGACCGAGGCGCCGCTAGAGGTCGTCGTTTGGACTAACGAGGAAGGCTCACGTTTTGTGCCCGTCATGATGGGCTCTGGCGCCTTCGTCGGAGAGTTTTCAACCGACGTTGTCCTGGGACAAAAAGACAAAGAAGGGGTGACCGTCAGTCTGGCGCTACAGAAGATTGGATACGCTGGCGTAGATCAGGTCGATCCTCACCACATTGCCGCTTATTTCGAGGCACACATTGAACAAGGGCCCGTGCTCGAGGCCAACGCCAAGACCATCGGTGTCGTGCTTGGTGCGCTCGGGCAACGCTGGTATGACGTCGTCGTGACTGGGATGGAAGCGCACGCGGGACCGACCCCGATGGCACTGCGCAAAGATGCGCTGATCGCTGCCTCGGCCCTGGTGCACACGGTCAACGAGTGCGCCATGCGCCATGCGCCCCATGCACGGGGCACGGTTGGCATGATGGATGTCTATCCAAACTCGCGCAATGTGATTCCTGGGCGAGTCAACATGTCAGTAGACCTCAGGGCAGACAATGACCAGACTTTGCTCGATATGGATGCAGCGCTCAGGCTCGCTGCTGACCAACTGAGCAAAGCACATCAGGTGAAGATTGACATCAATCAAGTGGTTTACTTCCCGCCTCAGGCGTTCTCGCCCCAGCTTGTTGAGGCAATTCGTGCAGGTGCCCGAACGCTGGGGCTATCCGAGATGGATATTGTGAGTGGCGCGGGGCATGACGCCGTTTATCTTGCCCGCGTTGCCCCGACGACCATGATTTTCATCCCGTGCAAGGATGGCATTAGTCATAACGAAATTGAGGATGCCCTGCCTGAGCATGTCGAAGCAGGCTGCAACGTCTTGTTGCAGGCCATGCTTAGTGCTGCCCGTGTTTAATAACCTAAACGTGCTTCGAAGGCTGTTTTAATGTTGAGCAGGCGCTCGGGCAAGCCGTGAGCCAGTAGCTTGAACAAATCGGTATGCAACTCGAACTCTTTACGCCACGCTTGGGTATCGATCGAGGTGATTTTTGTAAACTTTTCAAGCGAAAAATCCATGCCACGCCAGTCAAGATCTTCGTAACGAGGGGTAATCCCGAAAACATGCTCAACGCCTTGGGCTTGCTGTTCGATACGACCTAACATCCATTTCAGCACACGGGTGTTCTCGCTAAAACCAGGCCACACAAACTTGCCGTTTTCATCCGTACGGAACCAGTTCACACAGAAGATCTTGGGCAACTTGGCGCCAGCGTCAACGAGATGCTCGCCCAGCGACAACCAATGTTGAAAATACTCAGCCATGTTGTAGCCGCAAAAAGGCAACATCGCGAAAGGGTCACGCCTGACAACGCCTTGCTGACCGGTTGCAGCGGCGGTTGTTTCAGAACCCATGGTCGCGGCCATGTAGACGCCTTCTGCCCAATTGCGAGCTTCAGTGACCAATGGCACGGTGGTCGATCGACGGCCCCCAAAAATAAACGCATCAATCACAACACCTTCTGGATTATCCCACTCGGCATCCAGTACAGGATTGTTCGTCGCCGACACGGTGAAGCGCGCATTAGGATGCGCAGCTTTGATCCCCTTTTCTTTAGCTATTTCGGGGGTCCAATCGCGGCCTTGCCAATCGATCAAATGAGCGGGGGCTTCTTTGGTCATGCCTTCCCACCAGACGTCACCGTCATCGGTCAAACCGACGTTCGTAAAGATCACGTCGCGTGCAAGGGTTTCCATGCAATTGAAATTCGATGACTTGTTCGTACCGGGGGCAACACCAAAATAACCTGCTTCTGGGTTGATGGCACGCAGATTGCCTTGCGCGTCGGGCTTGATCCACGCAATATCGTCACCAATGGTGGTGATCTTCCAGCCTTCTTGTGCCAGACCAGCGGGTGGGATCAACATCGCAAAATTCGTCTTGCCACATGCCGATGGGAAGGCCGCTGCCACATGATATTTCTTGCCGGCAGGTGTCTGTACACCCAAAATCAACATGTGCTCTGCTAACCAGCCAGGTGACTGACCCTGCGCAGCACTGCGACCCATGTTGGAGGCGATACGAAGTGCAAAACACTTCTTGCCTAACAACGCATTCCCGCCGTAACCAGAACCGTATGACCAAATTTCGCGGGTTTCAGGAAAATGCACGATATATTTCGTTTCGTTACAAGGCCAGACAACATCCGCTTGACCTGCCGCCAGTGGCGCACCGACGGTATGAACACAAGGGACGTAATCGCCGTCAGTGCCCAGTACATCAAATACTTTACGCCCCATCCGAGTCATCATGCGCATATTGACGACCACATAGGGGGAGTCAGATAGCTCGACACCAATCTGTGCAATCGGCGACCCCAATGGACCCATGGAAAACGGCACCACATACAGTGTACGTCCGGCCATTGCACCGTCAAACAGCTCGCCGAGTTTCGTGCGCATCTCTGCTGGCTCAATCCAATTGTTGGTTGGGCCAGCGTCTGCTTTGTCTTTGCTACAGATAAACGTGCGATCTTCAACGCGCGCCACATCGTCGGGTGACGATCTGGCCAGATAGGAGTTCGGCCGTTTGGCAGCGTTTAGCTTGTGTAGCATCCCAGACTGAACCATCTCAGCACAAAGCCTGTCGTATTCGGCTTGCGAACCGTCACACCAAACCACCTTAGCTGGACGGGTCTTTGCCGCGATTTGTGCGACCCAGGTTTTCAGGCCTTCATGGCGGACGTAATCAGGAGTGTTAAGGGAGGCTGTCATAGGATTGTTTCAGTTATGCGAGTAATCGCGACAAAGTTTGAAATTAGCCAAAAATTGTAGCACTCAGAACACGCCTATTTCATTGTTGCATCGCAACATGAATGTCTAAGTAAATCTTTATTACCATGGCAAGGTATATTGATTATAAAAATATGCTGGAGGAGAAAACATGTCATTCACGATTACTCAGTGCCATGCGAGTTTTGTCGGTGAAGTGAGCCAGATTGATTTGAACAGCGTGCGCGACGAAGCCTGTTTGCAGGCGATCCGAGATGGGATGTCAACTTACGCGGTATTAATCTTTCGCAATCAAACCTTCTCCTTCGACGAACAGCTTGAGTTTGCTCAACGTCTTGACGGCGAACTGCACGCTAAGACTTCTTCAGCGGCGATGACAAAAAACCGTTACGGCAATGAGGCCTTGACCGACATCTCAAACGTGGGGTCAGACGGCGATATTTTGTCTGCGAATGACAGACGTCGCATGAACGGCATCAGCAATCGAATCTGGCATACAGATGCCTCCTTTGAAGATCCGGGGGGGCGCTACTCACTATTGTTTGCACGGAACTTGCCCCCCGTTCGCGCCGATACCGAATTTGCCGATACTCGAACAGCTTACGACGATCTGGATAGCGGCACCAAATCAAGGCTCGAAAGTTTGCGTGCCTATCATTCCATTGTCTATTCGCGCCACACCATGGGATTCGATTTTTCGCCAGAAGAAAGTGCTCGATTGCCCGGCGCCACGCATCCACTGGTACGGGCGTTTGAAGAGAACGATCGCAAGGCACTTTACGTTGCCTCACATGCCTCTCATATCGTGGACTGGCCGATCCCGGAGGGACGGCTACTGATCAGAGACCTGATCGAACATGCCACTCGAGAAAAATACGTTCACTCACATGAATGGTTGCCTGGCGATTTGGTCATTTGGGACAATCGCGCCAGCTTGCATCGAGCGCGGCCCTTTGACGATACGCGCTACAAGCGAGAGCTCACCCGAGTGACCACCTTGGATTTACCGCGTCGCGACCCGCAAGCAGCCTAACTGCCCGCTCTGAAGTGATTCACAGAGCGGGCGTTTTACTCACACAGGTCAAGTTTTGATAAAGGGTAGTGAGCGAGTTCTCTGCCCACCAGCTGCCACGATGGCATTGGCAATGGCTGGGGCAACCAGTGGTACGCCCACTTCACCCATACCGGAGGGGTCACCTCCCTCTTGAAGGACAGTGATGTCAATCACAGGCAACTCAGACATACGCATCAATGGATAGGTGTCGAAGTTACGCTGCTGGGCAGCGCCGTCTTTAAAAGTAATCGCGTTCTTCATCGAGGTGGAAAAACCTAACAACATGGCACCTTCGATCTGCGCACGTACCTGATCAGGGCGAACAGCAACCCCGACATCCACAACACACGTTAGTTTGTGGACCATGGGATGACCGTCTTTCAATGACACTTCCGCCACAATCGCGATATAAGCACCATAACATTCGGTCTGGGCCACCCCTAACGCTCGTCCTCGCTGACGCAACACGCCCCAACCAGCGCGCTCGGCGGCAGTGGCCAACACTTTTTGCGCCCTTGGTTGCTTGCTCAGTAATGCCATTCTGAACTCAACCGGATCTTTGCCGGCCTCTGCCGCCAATTCATCCATAAAGCTCTCGATCGCAAAACAGTTCAAGTTATTGCTGACCGACCGCCAGTAGCCCACGCGTATACCGGTATCGTGAATGACATTTTCTGCGCGATAGTTTTTGACGCCGTAGGTCAAGTTAGCGGTGCCTTCCGTCATGAAAGGATCGTTACCTTTCACCACAAAGCCCGGAAAAGCCCGCGCCGTCACAGATGGGGACGTCAACTTTGACGACAATCCGATCAAATTGCCTTTGGCGTCAAACCCGCCGGAGAGCTGGCTTAAGCTGACCGGCCGATAATAGTCGTGCGTCATGTCATCTTCACGCGACCATGTCATCCGAATCGGCTTACCGCTCGCTTTGGCAATTGAAACCGCTTGACCAACAAAATCATTCTCAAGTCGGCGACCATAGCCACCCCCTAAAAATGTCGTGTGAACAAATACCTTTTCGGGCGGGATACCTGCTGCGGCTGCGGCGACCCCCTGCGTCCCTTGCTGAAACTGTACGGGCCCCCAGACATGACATTCACCATTTGCAATCGTTACCGAGCAATTCATCGGCTCAAGTGTGGCATGAGCAACAAACGGCAACTCATACTCAGCCTTCAATTGCTTAACAGCCCCGGTCATCGGTGCTTCGACGTTACCGGCTTTACCAACGATCGCACCCTTGGTTTTACTGGCCTCGCGAAGACCTTTCTTAATGGCGGCCATATCGGCCACAGGTGCCGTGTTGCCATTATCCCAAACGACTTTCAATAGATCACGTGCTTTCTTCGCGATGAAAAAATCGCGAGCAACCACAGCGACACCATCGGGCACTTGTACGATCGCTTCTACGCCAGGGACTGCTTTTGCAGCGGTGTCGTCATAACGAACGACTTTGCCACCGATCACCGGACTCATCGCGATCGCGGCTGACAGCATGCCGGGTTGGCGAACGTCTATCCCGTACTGCGCCTTACCCATGACTTTTGCGGGGGTATCCAAGCGAGGAAACGCTTTGCCGATGTATTTGAATTGGTCTGATGTCTTCAGTTTTGGCTTTTCATTAGGCTTGATCATCGAAGCAGCAGCGGCCAACTCACCATAGCTTGCTTTATTTGATCCTGAGGTCACCATCCCATCGCTTGCGACGCATTGCGTCGCCGAGACATTCCATTTTTGCGCGGCGGCTGCCACCAGCATTTCACGAGCGGTTGCGCCCACGGTGCGCAGTTTGATCCATGCATCACGCATGGAAGTTGAACCGCCCGTGATCTGTGCCCCGCCTAACGCGGCGTTACCGTAGGACTTTGGATCAACGCCCGCCATTTCGACCTTAATTTTGCCAAGCGGGTAATCTAACTCGTCGGCAATCAACATACTCATCGACGTGTAGACGTCTTGCCCCATCTCTGAGCGCGCGACCGTGATGGTTACCGAGTTATCGGCGTCGATCCGAAGCCAAGGATTCGCCAGGGCGGCCTCACCAGCCACCGCCGTATTTTGTTTGAAAGAAAAACCAACTAAGAGCCCCGAACTGAGCGCGGCACTTGATTTAATAAATGAGCGACGATCCATTTTTTAGTCTCCTATTGCGTTCATCAAGCAATGTTGTTGCCAGCGCGAACAATGGCTTTCTTAATGCGTGAATAGGTACCACAGCGGCAAATGTTGCCGTCCATGGCGTCGACAATCTGACTATCACTAGGCGTCTTGTTTTTTGACAACAACGCTGCTGCAGACATCATTTGCCCGCATTGACAGTAACCGCACTGTGGCACTGATTCGGCTATCCAGGCTTCTTGAATAGGCTTGGCGAGTGCAACAGGCAAACCCTCAAGCGTCGTCACTCGCTTATCAACAGCGGCTGAGACCGGGAACGAGCATGACCGAATGGCTTCCCCGTCCACATGGACAGTACAGGCCCCACAAAGCCCAGCACCACAGCCAAATTTCGGGGTGGTGATGTTGAGATGATCGCGCAACACCCAAAGCAATGGTGTGCTTGAATCCCCTTCAAAATCTACCGTGTTGCCGTTTACGTTTAGCTTCATGTCTGCTCCAGTTAGTTGTTCTCTTTGTTATGCAAAGGGATCCGTCCAGCGGAATCCACCCAGAATAACCATTACTAAGTGTTTCAAATGCAAGGATATTACAAATTGGTCATTGCCGTGACAATTCATATCAGGCGAATAGGATTAAAATGTAGTCAGATCAAGTTACAAAACAGTGAAGTTGTAAAAAGGAATGGTTATGTTGTTAAAAAAATTGCTGGTGAGTACGACCTTGGCGGCGTTTGTGATTGCGGCTGCGCCGTTGGGCTCAGCGCAGGCAGCCACGACTGACGCCACCTCTTCCACACAGGCAAAGAAAGCTAGCCATTCAAAGAAAGCGTCCGGCACGAAGAAAATTTCTTCGAAAAGCTCGTCGGCCAAGAAAAAAGCGAGCAAATCGACTAAGTCTAAGACTGCAAAGACAAAAACAGCCAAAACGTCAGGTTAACAACCGTTAATTTGGCTCACCCTGTTTGACGGCAGACAGCACCAGACGGCGACCGTAAATTAATTGATCAGACAAGGCTTGCTGCCACATCAGGCGCTCTTGATCACTGGTTGCCTTACGTAAGCGGCGGCGAACATATCCCTTGGCAATGAACCCAACGAGTCTTTCCCAGCCATGTTTGGGCTTAGGCTCGTCAACCTCATGAATTTGAATATCGTTAAATCCGTTCAAACCGAGCAAAAACCGAAGTTGATAAAAGTTCAGCGGTAACCAAGGCATATGCGAATCAGGCTTTGCGTGGACGAAATAGTTGTTTGCGCGAGGAAAGCCTTGAATGACGTGATCAATTCTGGCGGCCGCGTAAATGGGATTGGGGACCGACAGGATAAACATGCCTTGTGGTTTGAGGTGTCGGCGCACACTTTGCAAAAAAACACCGAAGTTTTGTAGATAGGGGATGGCCTCACAACAGATTACCGTGTCAAACACCCCACAACTGTCAGGCACGCCATCATCCATCCAGAATGAAGAAAACAGATCGTAATCTTCTGGGGCGGCCTCATAATAATCAAGACCATGCACGAAGACTGGCGTCTTCATACATTTTTTGACCCACCCTTCTCCACACGCGATATCCAATACCGACGCAGGCTTACTGTCGTTCAGAATCCGAGCAACGGTCAAGCGATAAGGTTTGAAGTCCCATCGGCCCGGATGATCCGAACCACTCATTTAGCGCCCGCCGCTCGAAGCAAGGCTTGAACTTGCTGCAGGGACGTTTCATCATGCAGGTTCAATTGTCTTGGGATTTCACCCAAATCTTGAATGGTTGCGTACGCGTTCGCGACGACATTGACATCTGCGCCATTAGAGGTAACTGCAAAACTGACCAATGAGCGCGGCTTTAATGTGTACGAGTTGTCCAGCCCTTGAATCTGTTCACCCAAGCCTCGCACCAATTCTCGCTCACGATTTTCGCTCAACGTCATTTGCTCACAAACAATGAGGTCGTTTGTTGCGATCAGTTTAAAACCAAGGTTGGTACAAGCCCCATAAATCGCATTTTTAGCAGCGATCAAGGTGCTGCCGCTCATCATGGCACTGACGGGCACCGGACGGTTAGGGTCTTGCTTGGCGTCACCGCTTGATTGGCACCCTGAAAGTGCAAGCAATAGCAAACTAATGCTCGTCAGTTTCAACAGGTTGTTTAACGTTAACTGACGCATGAAAATCCCTTTATATAGACAAATAATGATTAAACAGGTGTCAAAGGCGCGTGCCACTGATCGAGCGGCACCATCACGCCACCACGTTCGCCTGGCACAACGGTGCCATAACGTTGTGCAAACACCTCAGGTAGAGGCCGTGCTTGTGGGGAAGAAATCCATAAACGCAACAGATGTCGACGCAACCTAGAATCAGCCCAATCTTCAAAAGCCGTTCTATCGTGCAGCAAGCTGTGATTATGCACAAATTGCATCGACCCCGGTTCTAGCCGCATCAGAAAGTTAAGTGACGGATCATTTGCCAGCGTATCGAAGCAATCCAAGGCTTCAACATGCGTTGGCGTCAATCGCATGGCGTCTTCAAAACGCTGCGCTGAATCAATGTATTGGCGTTGATAGATACTGGACAGTAAATTCGCATGCCAGTTAAACACAGGTATTTCGAAGAACGGCTTTTGACCCGCGCCAATATCGCCGCGTCGATCGGTTGCGATCGGATCAAACAGCGCAGCCGCCAACGCTGGATGCTTGCGCTTGATCTCATTGTATATCGTGTTGGAGGATACTAAAGCCGAATCGCCCCCGGCTTTGGCTTGCTGCAAACACAATAAACCGACAATATCGCTACTGTCGGTATGGAAGGTTTGTCTTTCATGGGTCTGGTAAATCCGGACATTGGGATCGTTTGCGTCAAGCCCCAGATCAACCACATGACCAAGCACGTGCCCTTTGGCATTTTGCGGTCTCGGCAAACCCAAATACAAACCAATCCCAAAAAATGCCGTGGCACTTAACTGCAATGGCCACTCTTTCACGGGTAATGCGTTGAGCAGCGCGACCCCAGAGCCATTGATCAACTCGTCGTGAATCATCCGCAGGCGAGGACCGAGCAGTGGCAGGGCAAACTGCGACCTTGTCATTTTGCTGATGTCATCTGAATGCTGCAAAAAAGATCGTGCGGCTCGTTCGACATCCATGACTTCATCGTCGGTCAATTGGTGGCGCCAGCTCTCTTGGGCGGCAAATGCAGGCCCCTTCCAGCTGGAAGGACCCGTCATAAAATCAGGCAAATCTTGCGGGTTCATACACACAGTTCAAAGCGTTCATTGCCCTAGGCAGGCTCACCAAACAAATCCAGTCTGACGTAATCCAGCGCAGACCACTCGGATTGTAATACGGCAGCCCCGAGCTGTTGCGCCCAATAGCCGTGACCCCCGCCAAGCCTTGCCCACTCATTGAGCCGGCGAGTGTACAGCTGTAAGTCATACTCTGCGGTTACCCCAATTGCGCCGTGAACCGCATGTGCGGTCGCTGTGACACGAGCCACTGCCTGACTGTTTTGTGCCTTAGCCATGGCGACTAATGCCGGCTGGGGGCACCAACTGCTGCTCTGGCAAGCCATTTGCGCAGCCATCCGGGTTCCAAATACTTGTTCAGCCATTTCGCTTATTTGCTGCTGGAGAGCTTGGAACTTGCCAATCGGCTTGCCAAACTGCACGCGCTGATTGGCATACACAAGCGTCATTTCATAAACACGGTCTGCCCCCCCGGCAATCATTGACGCAAGCGACAGGGCCAACAATGTTTGGAATTGATCGACCTGCCAGCGGCCAATCACGCTGCGCTTCCCAACTTCTGCTGACCAACGCAAATCCGCATCCAACGAGCCATACCCCCCCGAGGTGGTCACTGTCGCCTCGGCAACCGGCAGCAACCACACATCATCCTTTTGTTGTGCCAATACCCAGTCGGTGGTTTTACCAAAATTGACAGCATGCGCGGTAATGCCACTGCCCGTCTTTTCGACTTGAAACGGCGCAAAGGTGATAGCCCCCGCGGGGATCACTTGATTTGCCTGATTGAGCCACGCGCGAGCCAGGATCGTATGGGCAAACGGCAAGGGCACCGCATGCCTGCCAATCGAAAAAAGCACTGAGCCAATGTCCCTGAGAGCAAGGCCGGCACCGCCCGCCTGCTCTGGCAGAAGGGCATCACCAAACCCAGAAGAATCAAGGCTTGCCCACAGAGCACTCGTCTCACCGCCATGTTCAATGTTACGGATTGATGCTGGCGTGCAAACGTCGGACAATAGTTTTTCTGTGCTTTCAAAAAAAGAGTCTTGCATGAGGATTCGCTTCTTTAAGAGTTCAACGCAAACCGAGACCGCGAGCAATGATGCCTCGCAAGATTTCACGAGTACCACCGCGCAGCGAGAACGTCACGCCCATTTGCTCGAGATAGCCGAGAGACTTAAGTAAATCGCCAGACACGACGAAGTCTGGATTTGACCCCAGCCATGCACTAATTTGTCGAATGACTTTTTGCTCGAAATCCGTCCCAAAATCTTTCACGACAGAGGCTTCAATCGCCGGGGTTTCGCCGTTCACCAACTTTTGCGTCACGGCCAACGACAAGCCTCTCAACACAGTCATCTCTGCCACCAGTGAACCAACTAAGGACTGCGTCGCCGAGTCAGCGACTTTTTGCACCCGCAGGGCATTGAGCCAGCAGTCGAGCAAGGCCATACTCGAGTAGATGCGCTCGGGGCCGCTGCGCTCGAACGCCAGCTCGGCGTTGACCTGATCCCAACCTTCACCTTCAACCCCAATGAGGGCGTCATGCGGTAATTGAACGTTGTCAAAGAACACCTCTGAGAAGTGTGCGTCTCCCGCCAGATCGAGGATGGGCTTGCGTGTCACCCCGGGAAGACTCAAGTCAACCAGTACCTGCGACAACCCTTTCTGTCGATCGACGCCCTCGCCTGACGTTCTGACCAAGGCGATCATGTAATGGCAGTGGTGAGCGTTGGTTGTCCAGATTTTGCTGCCGTTGAGCAACCATCCTTCTTGATTGGGTTGTGCTCGCGTTCTGATGCTCGCAAGATCTGAACCAGAGTTGGGTTCGCTCATCCCGATACAAAAAAACGACTCACCCCGGCAAATTAAGGGGATATGTCGCTGCCGTTGGGCCTGCGTTCCGAAACGCAGCAGCAAGGGCGCACTTTGCCGATCGGCGATCCAGTGGCTGGCGACCGGTGCACCAGAGGCGAGTAGCTCTTCGGCCAACACAAAGCGAGAAAAGAACCCTTTGCCGGCCCCGCCATACGCTTTCGGGATGGTTAAACCCAGCCAGCCCTGCTGCCCTAGCTTGCGGCTGAACTCAGCACTGGAACCCATCCAAGAGCGTGCACGCTGATGATAGGGATAGTCAACCAGCGTCTCTTGCAGAAACGCTCTGATCTCGCCTCGAAAAGCGATCTCCTCAGCGGGCACAGGGGTATAGTCAAGCGCGGTCAACATAGGGGGATCCGTCAATAGACATGTTAAGGTTTCATACGCAAGAGATTAACCCGCTTCATGGTGAGTGTTTTCTTCTTGGCAAAAGCCCCATTTCATCAAAGCAAAACATATAAAAAATGAGTAACCCAACGCCGGCTCAGCCAACATCAGCACTTGAGGGTATCAAGATCATCGACATGACGTCGGTCCTTTTCGGCCCCTATGCGAGCCAGACATTGGCGGACTATGGCGCCGAAGTGATTAAAGTCGAAGCCCCCGAGGGAGACTCGACCCGTTATACGGGTGATCACCACGAGCCTGGCTTGTCAGCGATATTTCTGGGGGTCAATCGCAACAAGAAAAGCATCTGCTTGGATTTGAAACAACCCGAGGCGCTCGCGGCGCTGCTCATGCTGATCGATCAAGCCGACGTTTTCATGCACAGCGTGCGTCCTCAAAAGATGGCCGCACTTGGACTCGACCATGAAACACTGCTGGCTCGCTGTCCAACACTCATCTATGCAGGACTTCATGGCTTTGGCAATAATGGCGCTTACTCAGGTCAACCTGCCTACGACGACGTGATTCAGGGACTCAGCGGCGTTGCGGATTTAATGACGCGGCAAAGTGGTACCCCTCGTTACTTACCTACCGTTGCCGCAGACAAAACCTGCGGGCTAGTCGCAACCCATGCCATTCTTGCCGCCTTGCTTCAGAAAGCGCGAACCGGCCAAGGCCAATTCATCGAAATCCCCATGTTTGAAACCATGACAAGCTTTGTCATGGTTGAGCATTTTTATGGCCATCACTTGCCCGACATTTCGGACGAAATCGGTTACCCGCGAGCGTTGACCCCGTGGCGCAAACCCTATCAGACGAACGACGGTTATGTTTGCATGATGCCTTACACCGATAAGCACTGGGCAAGCTTTTTCAATGGAACGGGCAATCCGGCCCTAGCAACTGACGAAAGGTTTGCCACGATGGCGATGCGAACGAAGCACATTGCCGCCCTGTATGAAACCGCAGGGGCCATTGTTGCGGGTGACTGCACAGCCTTTTGGCTTAGCTTTTGTGAGAAGTACGAAATACCTGGGGCCGCAATCAATCGCCTGGAAGACTTAGAATCTGATCCCCATCTGCTGAGTGTCGATTTTTTTCAAGATCTGCTGGATGAACAGGGACGCAGATACCGATTTACCCGAAACCCCGTCCGTATGCAAAAATCGCACGTCCAACCTAAGCTTCCACCCAGATTGGGGGCTGATACCCGCGAAACCTTGCTAGCGGCTGGCCTGCCCGTCGAGAACGTCAACGCCTTAATTGCGAGTGGCGCAGCAAAACAACCTACGATGAGAGAAGCAGAATGAGTGAATTCCCGTTGATGGGTGCCGGCATTGTCTGGCAAGACCTACAAATCGGCCAAAGGTGGCGCACCTTCAAACGTACGATTACTGAAACGGACATCGTCAATTTCATTACCGTCACGGGTCAGTTAGAGACGTTATTTATTGATGCAACGATTAATAACTATATGACGGTGGGTAAACCTGCACCAGCGGCGCTAACCTACTCGCTGATCGAGGGCTTTATCATGCAAGGCATCGCACGTGGTACTCGACCCGCACTATTGGAAATCCGAAAAAAAATGCTGGCGCCCGTTGCGCAAGGCGATACGATCTGGGCTGAAATAGAAGTGCTGGATATCAAGGCATCGCCCCTGGATCATGGGGCTGTTGTCACCACTAAAATCGACGTCAAAAATCAAGATAATGTCGAGGTCATGACCTATACCGCCGTGCGGTTTATTGCGGGCGATATCAAAGGCTAACGTCACTGATTATTTTTTCAATTGGTGTCATCCACAAACTAGCAAACTGACTCGCTGAGGTTTAAAAAATGAACGAAATACCGTTGATGAGTGCGGGCTATCCTTGGCAAAAGCTGTCCATTGGCCAAAAGATGCGTACTTTTAAGCGGACAATTACTGAAACAGACATCACCAACTTTGTCACGTCGACGGGCCAGTTAGCGCCAGTGTTTATCGATAGCACCATCAACGACGGGGTTGTCAATGGCAGGCCGGCCCCGGGCGCTTTGACTTACGTGTTGAGCGAAGGCCTGGTTTCGATGGGGATGTTGCGAGGGACCGTACAAATGCTGCTCGAGGTTCAGAAAAAGATGCATGCGCCTGTCATGCAAGGTGACACCATTTGGGCTGAAGTCGAAATCACCGATATCAAGCCAACGCCATTGAGTCATGGGGCCATCGTCACGTCAAAAATCAATGTTAAAAATCAGGATGAGGTCGTTGTCATGACCTACACAGCCACGCGTATCATTTCTAGCGTCGTCCACGGTTAATAGGGCGCTTGATTTTCAACCATGTCCTCACACCTGCCGTCCAGTTCACCGAACATCCCTTCAGCAGTACCGCTGGGCAAAGAGGTTGTCTATCCAAAAGACTATGACGCTTCACTGCTCTGCCCATTTCCCCGCAAAGATGCCAGAGAGCAACTCGGTTTAGCCGACGGCCAGCCACTGCCCTTCCAGGGATGGGATCTCTGGACCGCCTATGAGATCTCGTGGCTCAACCCCAAAGGGCTGCCTAAGGTCGCCTTACTGAAAATCAAAGTGCCGTGTACGACACCACACATCATTGAATCTAAGTCTTTTAAGCTTTATCTCAACAGTTTTAATCAAACAACATTTGCAAGCGTGCACCAGGTGTTTGATACGCTGCGCAAGGATTTGCAAGCAGCGGTTGACGGCGATATCGATATCGACATGGTGGGGCCTGATCAGTTCGATCGAGAACAAATACAAGAGTTCGACGGCATCAACCTAGACAAGCTTGATATCGACATTGATTGCTATCAGCCCAACGCAGCACTGTTAAAGCTCGCTGGTCAACGAGGCGACAACGCCAACCCAGTCGCACCGGTGGTTCGAGAAAAAGTTTTTTCGCGGCTATTAAAGTCTAATTGTCCGATCACGGATCAACCCGATTGGGCATGTATCGAGATCGAATACGTCGGCCCAGCTATTGATCACGCCAGTTTGCTCAAATATGTCGTTTCTTACCGCCTGCATAATGGCTTTCACGAGCATTGCGTCGAGAAGATCTTTTTAGACATCATGAAGCAATGCCAACCCAGCTCTCTGTCCGTGTATGCGCGCTACACCAGAAGGGGTGGTCTGGATATCAACCCCTGGCGGGCAACGCCGGACATGATTGAGCCCTTATTGCATCGCAGTGCGAGGCAGTGATCGTTAGCCGGTCAATTCATCCGAAAAATGAGGCGTGATCGTGCTAAGCCAAAGCGGCGGCCGGCGCTTAAATCGCTTTTTCGCGAATGACGGGCCAGGCTCGTCGAAGATAATAAAGCATCGACCAGACGGTCAAAATAGCGGCAATCACAATCAAGACGACCCCCGCCTTTGCTAAGGGCAACCCGAGCAACGGATAAGGGTAGAGCAAGCAGGGAATGGCAACCATTTGAGCCGCTGTCTTTACTTTACCCAGCCAATGCACCGCGACGTTAGCGCGCGCACCGAGTTGTGCCATCCATTCACGTAGCGCTGAAATGGTGATTTCACGCCCAACAATCACGACGGCAATTAACGAATCAACGCGATCGAGGCTTAACAAAACAACGAGGGCAGCACACACCATGAGCTTGTCGGCCACCGGATCGAGAAAGGCGCCAAAGGACGAGGTTTGATTCCAGCGTCGAGCCAGCCAACCATCCAACCAATCGGTGAAACCAGCGAGAATAAAGGCCGAAGCGGCAACTGCGTCGCGCAATTGCGTATGCATGATGCTGTCTGGCACGTAAAAAAGGGCGACAACGAGGGGGATCATGCCGATCCGAAACCACGTGAGAATAATAGGTAGATTAATAGGCATGTCCGTATGCTAACCGATACCACCACTTGTGTTCTGACCAATCGGTCTAAGACAATTACCTGAGTGCGAAGTAAATACGCTCGGCCAGGTCGGGTGAAATCCCTTCGACGGAAGCCAAGTCCTCGATGCTTGCAGACACCACCCCAGTGAAACCACCGAAACGTGCAAGCAATTTCTGCCTGCGCTTAGCCCCTACCCCATCAATATCCTCGAGCCTGGAGACGTTGCGGGCCCGCGCTCGCTTGGCACGCATGCCCGTGATTGCAAAGCGATGCGCTTCGTCGCGGATCTGCGCGATCAACATCAGCGCAGCCGATTCTTGACCAAGCACTAAGGCGGATCGATCGTCTGCAAAGATTAGCGTCTCAAGCCCTACTTTTCTATTTTCGCCTTTGGCCACACCGACGATCACCTGAATGTCAAGGCCTAACTCTGCGAATACTTGGCGAGCGATCTCGACTTGGCCTTTACCGCCGTCAATCAACACCAGCCCCGGCATCTGTGCTTGCCCATCAGCTACTTTACCGAAACGACGAGTCAGCACTTGCCGCATGGCCGCATAGTCATCACCGGGCGTGATGCCCGCGATGTTGTAGCGTCGGTACAAAGAGGGCTGCATCGAATGGTGGTTGTAAACCACACAAGAAGCCTGGGTAGCCTCCCCCGCCGTATGACTGATATCAAAACACTCAATATGCAGCTCGTCGAGTGCCAGGGGATCGGTATCAAGACTCAGGGTCTCAGCGAGGGCCAGCGTTCTGGCACTTCGCGCCCCCGCTTCAGATAACGCGTTTGCCAGAGCCATCTCTGCATTGCGCACGGCTTGTTCAAGCCACGCCTTAGACAATCCTTGTGGCCGAGTTAGAAACCGCACTTTGGTATGCCTTGAACTCGCCAGTAAATCAATCAATTCAGGGTCAGGCAGTGCATGCGATCCCACCATGATGGCAGGCAGAGGATTATCGATATAGTGCTGGGCGATAAAGACCTCGAGGACATCTGCAGGGACATCGTGATCCGTATGCGTCGGGAAAAAAGCCCGATCGCCAAGATGGCGGCCCCCCCTCACCATCGCCAGATTGACGCAAATCTTGCCGCTGGAAGACGCAATGGCAATGATATCGGTATCAGCGCTATCGCTATCTTCCATCGTCTGTTGATGTAACACCCGAGCAAGCGCCCCCATCTGGTCACGCAGCAGCGCAGCCTTCTCGAATTCAAGCCCGCTGGCGGCTTCGTGCATGCGTGTCTCAATGTCTCCCATGATCTCGCGGGTTTCGCCATTTAAAAAACGAGCCGCTCGATGGGCATCGGCCGCATAGTCATCTTTTGAAATTTCACCCACACAAGGCGCTGAACACCGACCGATTTGAAACAGCAGACAGGGCCGTGAACGATTTGAAAATACGGTGTCTTCGCAAGTCCGCAAACGAAACACTTTCTGCAAAATCTGAATGGTCTCTCGCACCGCCCAAGCGCTTGGATAAGGCCCAAAAAACTGCCCTTTCTTTTGCGTCGACCCCCGGTAATACGCAATGCGTGGTGCCACATGACCAGACAGCATCAAGTAAGGATAGGACTTATCGTCGCGAAATAAAATGTTGTAGCGGGGGCGCAGTGTCTTGATGAGATTGTTTTCGAGGATCAACGCCTCGGCTTCAGATCTCGTGACCGTGAACTCCAGCCTGACCACCCGAGCCACCATGTGACCGATTCGTGGGCTGGAGGGAGTCTTTTGAAAGTAGGAAGAAACCCTTTTCTTAAGGTCTCGGGCTTTACCGACGTAAAGGACAACATCGTCTGCATCAATATGCCGATACACCCCGGGCAAATGCGGCAGTTGCGCCAAGAACCCCTTGATATCAAACGCGGGCGCGTCAGTATGCTGTGTCACCACTTATGCCTTCGGTGACTCAGGTGTTAACGTTGAGGTCGGCCGAACGCCCGTCATTTAAGCGACTTCAATGACTGCAACGCCTGCTGATAGGCGTCAGACTTTTGTAATGTCTTCCAATCCAATTGACCGCGCCTGGGCATCAATCGAGCAATTCTGTTTTGAGCCGCTTTTGTTGGCGCTATGCTGTAGCGTTGAATCAAATCATCGGCCAAATCGGGGCGATTGCAAACCAATGCCATATCGCATCCTGCATCGAGTGCGGCCCGCGCGCGATCAACGATGTCTCCGGCCACTGAAGCACCTTCCATGGTAAGGTCATCAGAGAACACAACCCCGTCGTAACCCAGGCGAGTGCGCAAAATCTCTTGAATCCAAACCTTAGAAAAACCCGCTGGCTTGTTGTCGACCTTGGTGTAGATTACATGTGCTGGCATGATGGATGAGATAACCTGATCGCCCAACCATTGGTACGGTGCCGCATCCTCTTGAAGTATTCGAGTCAGACTACGATCATCGCGCGGAATCTCGTGATGAGAGTCTGCGGTCACGGCACCGTGCCCGGGGAAATGCTTACCACAGGCGGCCATGCCGGCAAAACCTAGTCCCTGGGCCAGAGCTCTCGCCAGCATCGCGACGACTCGCGGATCTCGATGAAACGAGCGATCGCCGATCACCGAACTCACCCCGTAATCAAGATCCAGTACGGGCGTAAAACTCAAATCGACGCCACAAGCGAGCAACTCTGCTGCGAGCACGTAACCGACGTCTGTCGCGATACGCATCGCGGTAAGCGGATTTTTCATCCAGGCGTCACCAAGATCACGCATCGATGGCAGCACCGTGAAGCCATCCTCACGGAATCTTTGCACACGACCACCTTCGTGATCAACGGCAATCAGCAGGCGTGGCTTTCTCAGCTTATGAATTTTGCGAGTCAGTTCAACCAACTGCTCTCTACTTTCAAAATTGCGGCTAAACAAAATCACGCCACCTACCATAGGATGGCAAAGTCGCTCTTTTTCAACATCGGTCAGCGTCACACCTTCGACATCGACCATCAGAGGACCGCGGGGGGTCATTGATTTTCTTTTCTTACTGGACATAGCACTGCCTTTTATAGCGGTTTGGATTCAACGATCGCGTAAGCTGCACCATACGCTGACTCGTCCGTGAGAGATATATGCGCTGCACCAAATCGATCTTCGAACCATTCTTTTAACGGTGAGGACAGAACGACACAGGGTCGTCCGCCAGCCATATTGAGCGTTTGCATCCTTGTCCACCACATCGGCGATCGCATGCCTAAACCAATCGCCTTTGAAAATGCTTCTTTGGCTGCAAACCGTGTTGCCAGATACCGGACCCCGCGAAGTCGATCGCGTGCTGCACGGGCTTTGAATACCTTTAACTCGTCTGCGCCCAGTATTTTCTCGGGAAAACGTTCTGGATGCCGCAGCCAGGCACGATCAATTCGATCCATCTTGACGAGGTCTAAACCGATACCGGCGATAGCGCTGACTGGCTGCATCGGTTATGCCTGGCTATGCGTTGCCGCGTTGCCCCGCTGTGCCTGCAACCGGGCCGTGAGCATCGTGGCTTTCATTTGCCGAATGGCCGGTTCCCAACCATCAAAAATAGCTTGCGCAACGATGGCATGGCCAATGTTGAGTTCGGCAATCCCTGGCATCGCAGCAATGGGAGAGACATTGAGCAGGTGCAGGCCGTGTCCGGCATTGACTCTTAACCCGGCGGCAACCGCGACTTGAATTGCAGCTCGCAGTCTATCAAGCTCAAAGGAAATTTCAGCCGCTGTCTTTGCTTCGGCGTATGCCCCCGTGTGCAGCTCAATCACAGGCGCACCGGCATCGCTCGCGGCTTTGATTTGTTGCTCATCAGGATCGATAAAGAGCGACACGCGTATCCCCTGTGACTGAAGTTGGCTGACGGCAGACTTAATCGCCGTAAACCCACCCATCACGTCAAGACCGCCTTCGGTGGTGAGCTCGGTGCGCTTCTCAGGCACAAGGCAAACATCTTGCGGTAAAACTTGACACGCAATCGCAAGCATCTCTTCAGTGACCGCACATTCGAGGTTCATCCGAGTTCGCAACAAAGGACGAATCGCAAAGACGTCAGCGTCTTGAATATGCCGGCGATCTTCTCGCAAGTGCAGGGTAATTAAATCTGCCCCAGCTTCTTCCGCGAGTAGCGCGGCGCGGATAGGGTCTGGATAGACCGTATGCCGCTGTTGCCTGAGGGTCGCAACGTGATCAATGTTCACACCTAGATCAATCATGGCTTGAGGCCACCTCCTAGTGCCGTATAGAGTTGAACCCGATTTACCATCGCATTGAACGTGGTCAAAAGCGCTAATTGCCGAGCAGTGTAATAGTTAATCTGGGCGACTTGCACCTGTAAATAGCTATCCACGCCCTGACTGTAACGCAGATTAGAGAGATCAAGGCTGCGTTTAAGACTGGCTTGCTGAGCGAGGATAGCGTTCAATTCAGCCTGATAGGTTGCCTCACCCGCCAATCCATCAGACACTTCTCGAAACGCAGTTTGAATCGCTTTTTGATAGCTTGTCACTGCCGCTCTGCTGTTGGCATCTGCTAGATCAAGACCTGCGATAAGGGCGCCACCGTTAAATATCGGTAACGTCATTGCCGGGCTTACCTGCCATGTATTGGATTGCCCCAGAAACACGGAACTCGGTGAAACAGCGCTGTACCCGAAAAACGCCAATAAATTCACAGAAGGGAAAAACGCGGCGCGAGCTGCCCCAATGTTGGCATTGTTCGATTTCAACGTGTGCTCTGCAGCGCGAATATCAGGCCTGTTGACGAGTAAATCAAGCGGCGCACCCGCCGGCAACTGCTGGAGCATGGATTCTGTACTCAAAGGCCCTGCTGCAGGCAAGTCTGAAGGGAAGGCTTGCCCAAGCAACACCTCAAGTGCATTCGTTGCCTGCGCACGGTCTCGATTGTATTTAGCCATGTCGGCTGCGGATGAATCCAACAGGGACTTTGCTTGATTCAGGTCGAGCTCTGACGTAATGCCTGCGTCGAAACGGCGCGTGGCGAGATCGTATGATGCCTTGCGTGAGGCCATGGTTTGTTGAGCTAACTCAACCAGCATGTCGTCCATACGAACGCGAAAATATTGCTGAGCAACGCTAGCGATCAGCGTAATTTTCACGTTTCGAGCAACGTCGTCTGTTGACAAGTACGTCTCATAAGCCGCTTCAGAGAGGTTGCGCAGACGTCCGAACAAATCGATTTGAAAAGACGTTAAACCGGCAGTGGCTGTATAAGCGTTTGACACAGCGCTGGTGGCTGTCGAAGAAATGAAATCGTTAGCAGTCCCTGTTCTCGTGGCACTGACATTGAGCTGAGTTTGTGGCCAAAGAGCGCTCCGCTGGATGCCGTATTGTGCACGTGTCTGCTCAACCCGTTGCACCGCCAAACGCAAATCAAGATTGTTTGTTAGCGCGATTTCAAGCAAGGCCTGCAATCGTATATCTTGATAAAACGCCTTCCAACCAATTTCTGAGATCGCACGACCGCTTTCTATCGACCGAACAGGCTGAACCGTCACCGTTGTCAGGTTTTTTGTGGCATCAAAGCTGGCAGTCGATTGATCATGCCAAGCAGCTTGAACTGGCAAATCGGGCCGTGCGTAGTCTGGTGCTAAGTTGCAGCCAGACAAACCCGTCAACAAGCAAGTGACTAGCGTCGCACTCGTTAGGATACGCAATGTCATCACGGCGTGGCCCCTGTGTTACCAAGCACGCTCGGTTGCGTTTTAAAGAACCGCAGCACGATAACAAAGAAAAGCGGGACGAACAACACCGCAAACGGCGTCGCAGCCAGCATGCCGCCAAGCACGCCAAACCCCACCGCTCGCTGGCTCGCAGAACCGGCGCCTGTTGCCAGCGTCAACGGCAATACGCCCAAAATGAAGGCGAAGGATGTCATCAGTATGGGACGAAAGCGTAGCTTGGACGCTTCAATCGATGCCTCGGTCAAGGTTCTGCCTTGAGCGAAAAGGTCTTTCGCAAACTCGACAATCAAGATGGCGTTTTTAGCCGCCAACCCAATCACTGTCACCATGCCCACTTGAAAATAGACATCGTTGCTCATCCCGATTGCAACGGCCAAGCCAACCGCACCCAGCATCCCCAACGGCACGACAAGCATCACGGAAAACGGGATCGCCCAGCTTTCGTAAAGTGCGCACAGCACCAGAAATACAACCATTAAGGCAAGCGATAAAAGGTAAGGCGCTTGCGTACCAGCTTGCTTTTCTTGGTAGGACAAGCCCGCCCATTCATAGGCGAACCCAGGGGGTAATTGCGCCATTAAATTTTGCATCTGCGCAATAGCTTCTCCGGTCGAATGCCCCGGCGCAGACGTCCCAGCAATACGAATCGCCGGGTAGCTGTTATAGCGAATCACCTGCGTTGGCCCTTGCTTCCACTCCACATCGACGAACGACGACAGGGGCACCATCACGCCTGAAGCGCTGCGTGCGTTCAGCTTCAGGACATCTTCGACTTGCATGCGAAATGGTGCATCAGCCTGCAGCCAAACGTTCTGCATCCATCCCATATTGGGAAACTTGCCGATATAAGCCGCCCCCATCGCTGAAGAAAGCAAGCTCGACGCTTCAGAAAAATTCACCCCTTGCGCAGCCGCTTTTTCACGGTCAATCTTGAGCGATAGCTGCGACCCTGGCCCTAAGCCGCTGATCCTCACTTGGGCAAGCGAGGGATTTTGCATGGCTAACCCAATCAATTGCGTGGTTGCACCCATCAAGGCCTCGTAACCCAGGTTGCTTCGGTCTTGCAATCTGAAGTCAAAGCCAGTTGCGTTACCAAGCTCTCGAATCGCGGGCGGGACGACAGTAAAAACCACGGCATCGGGAATGCCTGTTAGCAAGGCACCTAACGCCTTGCCTGCAGTCGCTTGCGCAGAGTTTTGCTTGCCTTTACGTTGGGCAAAGTCTTTGAGGGTGATAAAAGCTAACCCCGTGTTGATACCATTACCGTTAAAGCTAAAGCCATTCACGGTGATCAAGTCTTTCACGTTCGGATCTGACAGATAATAGGCCTCGGCCTTCTTCAGCACATCCAATGTGCGATTCGACGAGGCACCTGCTGGCAACTCGATATTCGCGAGCATGTAGCCTTGATCCTCTTCAGGCAAAAAGCTAGAAGGCATTCGCAAATATAGAAAGGCTAAAACACCCAACATCAAGATATAAATAAACATGACCGATTTGCCGCGACGCAAAAGCTTGGTCACACCGGTTTCATAGGAATCGGTCGTGCGCTTGAACGCTCGGTTAAACCAACCAAAGAAGCCCTTTTTTTCAACATGATGGCCTTTCGCAATTGGCTTGAGGATAGTGGCACACAGAGCGGGCGTGAAACTCAGCGCGAGGAACGCCGAGAACATAATCGAGACAGACATCCCGATCGCGAACTGTCGATAAATCACGCCCACCGAGCCACTCATGAACCCCAGTGGCAAAAACACCGTCGTCAGAACAGCCGTTATACCGACAATTGCCCCAGAGATCTGAGGCATTGCCTTGGCCGTCGCTTGTTTAGGCGACAAGCCTTCTTCGACCATGATGCGTTCAACGTTTTCAACCACCACAATAGCATCGTCCACCAAAATGCCGATTGCCAGCACCATCGCAAACAAGGTCAGCACGTTGATCGTCAACCCGAACACCTGCATGACGGCAAAGGTACCCAGCATGGCCACGGGCACCACGATGGCGGGGATCAGCGTGTACCTGAAATCTTGTAAAAACAAGTACATCACCAAAAACACCAATACCATTGCTTCAAATAAGGTGTGAATCACTTGCTCGATTGACGTTGAAACATAGGGTGCTGTGTTGTACGGGATTTTGAACTCGACGTTAGCCGGGAAGTAAGGCGTCAGTTCTTTCATCTTGGCTTGCACCGCTGTGGCCACATCCAGTGCATTTGCAGTAGGCTTTAACACGACGGCAAAGGCGGCAGTGGGTTTGCCATTCAAACGAGCCGCCAACAAATAGCTATCGGAGCCGACCTCGATCCGAGCCACGTTTTTCAAACGAACCGATGATCCGTCAGCATTAGCTCGAACAACAATTTCGCCAAACCCTTCAGGCGTTGTCAATTGCCCGTTACCCAACACCGTCGCCATGGTGCGCTGCTTGGGATCGTTAGGTGGCGAACCAATACTACCCGCCGAAATCAACACATTCTGCTGCTTGAGCGCGGTGATTAAATCGGTGGTGCTCAGGCCAAGCGCGGTCAGCTTATCGGTATCTGCCCAGATGCGCATGGCTCGAGGTGCACCAAACAACCGGAACTGACCGACGCCATCCAAGCGAGCGATTGGATTCTGAATGTTACGGGTGATGTAATCCGCTAGCGCTGCCTGATCTAGGGCGTTGTCGGTTGACGATAAGGTCCCGATCAATAGAAAGCCGGTCCCGGTTTGTTGAAATTGCAGACCCTGCTGATTGACGACATCGGGCAACTGAGCAGCCACGTTGGCTACTCTATTCTGCACATCGACTTGCGCCAAATCGGGGTTAGTGCCGGGGGCAAAAGTCACCGTGATTTGCGCTTGGCCGTTCGAGTCGCTCACTGACTCGTAATACAAAAGGCCTTTGGCACCATTTAAAGGGTTTTCAATGATGCTGGTGACCGTTTCAGAGACCTCTTTGGCTGAAGCCCCGGGATAAAGGGCCGTGATCGTGATGGCCGGTGGTGCCACAATCGGATATTGAGAGATCGGCATGAACCGTATCGCCAAAATACCCAGGAAGCTGATAAAGATTGCGACAACCCAAGCGAAGATCGGACGGTCAATAAAAAATTGTGGCATGAAACGGCCCTATTGCTGTTTGCTGGCGGGAACAACCTTGACCGGCATACCGGGCCTGACTTTCTGGTAACCCTCAGTGATGACTTCATCACCCGCTTGCAAACCCGCATCAACGATGACGCGTCCCGCGAACGAGGGGCCAGTTTTTACAGGCACCAGAGCGACTTTTCCGTCTTTGACAATCAGCACATTGGTGCGACCATCAGGCGTGCGCTGTATGGACTGCGGTGGAACTAACATGGCCGACTTGTTGATGCCTTCTTCGACACGAACTCTCACAAACATACCAGGTAATAAGACTTCCGCAGGGTTGGGAATCTCGGTACGCAAAGCGACTTGACCTGTCGTCTCATTCACAGAGACACCGGTGAACAACAGTTTCCCTGGCTTCGCATAAAGGGATCCATCTTCAAGGACGATGGACACTTGTGCTTCGTTCTCGGATATTCGCTGCAGCAGACCTTCTTTAAACTGTCGACGCAGACGTGCAAGGTTAGCTGTCGTCTCGTTGACGTCCACATACATGGGATCGAGCTGCTGTACTACGGCCATTTGCGTCGCCGACGTTGAATCGACTAGAGCACCCTCAGTGACCAACGCTTTGCCAATACGCCCTGTAATCGGGGATCTGACATTGGTGTATTCAAGATTAATTTTGGCACTTTCAAGCGTGGCTTTCGCCGCGGCCACGAGCGCTGCTGTCTGGTTAGCCGCAGCACGGGCATTGTCATAGTCTTGCTTACTAATAGCGTTCGCTGCAACCAGCGGTTGATATCGCTGAGCCAGCATCTTTGCAGAAAATTCATCGGCTTGGGCTTTTTTAAGTTGTGCCGCAGCCTGGTCGTATACCGCTTGATACTGAGCGGCATCGATTTTGAACAACAAATCCCCTTCTTTGACGAGTGCACCCTGTTTAAACACGATCTTTTGAACGATCCCTGTCACGCGTGCACGAATCTGCGCATCGCGCACTGCCGCTACTCGGCCAGGCAAGTCGGACTGAACCACCGCAGACTCTGGCACAAGGGTCACGGTGACCACTTGGGGAGGGCCAGGGTTGAAGGCTGGCTTGTCGCTGCAACCCGCCAACACAAAAACGGCACCCAGCAGCCCCGCGGGCAAAGCAACCCACCGAGTCATAGATAGGCTGAAAATTCGCATGTCGGAGATCTCTTCAAACAAAAATGGGTGGTGAACCACACACCAGCATCAATACCAAGGGAAAACACTGTATCACGGTCGCCGCAACGATCTGAACAACTGGTGGGGATTGCTCACCTATCGAGAATTTGAGCAGCGCTCTTCATCACTGCATCGGGAAGTACTAAGCCAAGCTTGCGGGCTGTCTCTTGATTAATCCATAAGGCGGGCTTAGCAATGGTTTCGATGGGCGTCGCGCCCAGCGCGTTGCCTCTTAATAATTTGACAAGAAGTCGCCCCATTTGTTGACCAACTTCGCGTTGATTAAACTCTAAACCGGCAAGTGCCCCCTGCGCTACGGCTTGCGCTTGAGAGGCAATAAGCGGCAACTTGGCGTCAATCGCCACTTTGACCAGCGCAGGATAAGCCTGCGACACGGTTGCATCATCGATGCTAAAAAACACATCGACCTTACTAATCATGCTACGAGCAGCCGCGCCAACATCTGCGCTTCGATTGACGGACGACTCAATCAACACTAACCCAAACTTCGACAGCGCTTCAGTCAACGGTTTGACTAACGCAAGCGATGTGGGCGAACCGGCTCGGTACAAAACACCAATTCGCTTTGCGCCAGGCGCCAACGTTCTGATCAGCTCTACTTGTCGGCTAGGCGCAATCGATGAAATGACCCCTGCCACCGGCGCCGTCACCGAAATTTGAGCGGCGGTCAGCCGGCCAGCATCGGCGTCGTACACATCACCAAACAGCAGCGGGATTTTGCTTTCTTGGGCAAGCACAGCAAGCGCTGCCGGTGCTGTCAGCGCGACGATGATATCGGGCTTGCCAGCAATGGCTGCTTGAGCTCGGCGGTTTAAATCGCCACCTTGCGCATCAATGGACTGAAGGCTGAGGTTGTATTGTTTGCCTTCGACGAGCCCTGCTGCTTTTAGCGCGTCTTTGACCCCTGCAAGCAAAAGAGGGGTCGCACTTGTGTCGCGTCCAACCACCACGACCACTTGCTTCTGTTGAGCCATCGATGTCCCAGATAAGCTGAGACTGCAAAAAGCCAACAGCAGCACAGTCACATATCTCATCACACGCAAGCCTCTGCTGAACCCATCAAACACTCAGGATGCCCTCTTTTGATTGCGAGACGAGCGATTTTGCCCACTTACGCGCGGGCAATCCGCACTGAGACTCTACCAACTCAGCCCGGCTCAGTAAATCGCTGACCGCGACCTCAAGTCGTGGCCCCTTAAAGGCAATCACAATTTGATTGCCAGCGTCCATTTGCGGCAACGTCAGTAAACGGCCCTCAAACGCCTCATTCAAATGCTTCATATTGCGCTCAAAACTCTCGTGAGCACCGAACAAGTTGACGGTCAAGACCCCAACATCAGACAAGACGCGTCGACAATCCGTATAGAAAGCGACTGAGTCACGCACGGGGCCACGCGCCTGCGCATCGTACAAATCAACCATTAACGCAGCAATCTGCCCCGCCTGCTCAGTTTGAGTTACCCACACGGCCGCATCCAAGTGCTCAATACTCAAGCGACGCGGCCTTGGAAGTTTGAAATACATTTCGCAGGCAGCGGTGACCTGGGGGTTCCATTCAACAACAGTGACAGGATTTTGATAGTGTTTTAAGCAAAACCGAGTGAGCGAACCAGCCCCCAATCCCAGCAACCCAATCCGCTGAGTGTCGGGAGGATCAAGGAACAACTGCCACGCCATCATCTGCGCGGTGTACTCAAGAACAAGCTCGTGAGGCTTGGCAACCCACATCGCCCCCTGCACCCATTCTGTTCCAAAATGCAGATAACGGATCCCTTGAGCTTCAGAAATGGTGGGGGCATCGTGAATAGATGGCTTATTGGACAAAAATCGACTCCGTCTCTCGTAAGGATCGAACTATAACAACCCCAGGTACCAGCAGAGCAAAGACCTTGCAAATCATTGATTTTTTGCAAAAAAACACGAATGTAGGTAGAATTGCGGGCTAACTAATGGATACGTTGTTTTTGTTCGTCTTTGACGGAAAAGCGCGAAGGTCAAACACCGCGTGCAAAACAAAAGCTGGCGACCCGATCACTTCAAAGGAAATTTATGAAAGACAGTATCCATCCAGAATACCGTGATGTCGTTTTTGTTGACCTGCAAACTGGCAACAAGTTCATCACCCGTTCAACGCTCAACAGCCGCGAAAACATCGACATTGATGGCAAGACTTATCCGCTGTTCAAGTGTGACGTTACCTCAGAATCGCATCCTTTCTATACGGGTGCCCAAACCCGTATCGTTGAGACTGGTCGCGTCGAGAAATTCCGTGCCCGTTTTGCTCGTACCACAGGCATCAAAAAAGCAACGGCGTAATCATGGCTCGACTCATCCAGAGATGGGTCTTGCTCGCCGTGACAAAAGGCAGCCGTTGGCTGCTTTTTTTTTACTAAGGTCTTAATCGCACGTGCAATTCCAAACCCCACATACACCTGCCAGACTCACGGCGCCCGCAACGGTCAAGCTCCCCCGGGTCTGGCTCTTTCTGCTGGCGGTGACTTACATCCTGACCGGCTTAATCGGGCGTGATCCCTGGAAGACAGATGACGCCGTCGGCTTAGCAACGATGCTGAGCGCGCTCGATCTGGGTGGCAATGCATGGTGGTTACCTCAAGTTGGCACAGCCCCGCTGGCGCAAGACGGCCCGCTGACGATGTGGCTGGGCGCCGGGTTTATCTATGTCTTTGGCCCACTGATGGGCGAAGTGCTCTCCTCACGACTCACCAATGTTGCTTGGTTTGCCATCACGATCACATCGGTTTGGTATGGCACCTACTTGCTGGGCCGTCGGGCAGAGGCCCAACCACTTGCCCTGCCCTTTGGTGGTGAACCTTCTGAAAAAGATTACGGACGTTTACTGGCAGACGCGTCAATTTTGCTCATTCTGGCCACCGTCGGTATTTTGTTACGAGTGCATGAAACCTCTATTGCCATCGCGTCCTTAGCATGTCAGGCATTCGCGTTTTATGCGTTAGCTCGCATGCTTGATAAGCCAAAATTCGGCGCAACCATGTTGGGGCTCGCGATGACGGCTGCTTTCCTGACCAAGGCGCTGCCCGGGCTCTTGCCAATCTTATTGGCGCTGCCGTTAGCGTTTCAGCCAAGAGGCGCACTCTGGCGTCGCGTCCATTGGCTTATTTGGGCCTTGTTAATCGCAGCAACGCTTGGCTTGGGCTGGTGGTTGACCGCCAAGCGCTTGAATATTGCTTGGTTGCAAGAATGGGCCCAATGGAACCGCGACTACTTCAGCAAACCACTGTGGGACATCATCTTACGACCGATCCGAGACTTGCCTTGGTTTCTCTGGCCAACCTGGCCTTTGGCCGCACTTGCTTTGTGGCAGTGGCGGCGATGGCTTGCTGCCCCTCACATCTGGATCCCTTTGTCCCTCTTGATCAGCACACTTGTTGTGTCGCTGTTTATTTCTGAGCCTGGTGAACCTGACTACATGATGCTAGTCGTACCATGCGCGGTGCTGGGTGCCTTCTCGCTACCAACCATGCGACGCGGGGTGGTCAATACTTTGGACTGGTTTGGCGTCATGTGTTTTTCTGTGACCGTCGTCTGCGTTTGGGTCGGTTGGATGGCGTTGCACTTTGACATCCCCCATGGAATTTCGCTCAACATTGCCCGCCAAACGGTTGGGTACATCCCGCAGATCCGGTGGTGGACAGTCATCGCTGCTGCTGCTGTAACCGGGGGATGGGTCTGGGTAGTGATCTGGCGTGTACGCTTCCATCCGAGCGTGCTTTGGCGCGGCGTCATTCTTTGCTCAGTGGGCATCACCTGTACCTGGGTACTCTTATGCTTACTCTGGATGCCTGCGGTTGATTATGTTCGCAGTTATCGACCTATGTCAGAGGCCATCAAAATTGAACTTCTGAAACTGACAAAACCTGGACAACCTGTGCAATGTGTTCGGGCGCAAGGCTTGTCCGCGGGACCGCGTGCTTCACTTTATGTTTTCGACAGAATTACCTTCACTTACGACTCCGCTTGTCCGATTGTGCTGCAGCAAACCTCATTGCAACAACTTGAGGATAGCTCTGCTGGCTACGCAGAGGGCGCACGGGTTATTTGGCAAGGTTCGCGCGGTGCAGATCGTTTCGATCGCTACCGCTTGTTGCGGATCTTGGCCAAGTGAGCGTTGATCTCGTCGTGACCAAGTCTGTGTCTTCAACAGCAAAGGCAATCCTGAAGCAATCCTGGCCGACCTTAATCAGTGCCTGGGCAGGTATTGCTTTCGGCGTGTTGGACACCATCATGACCGGTCATGCCAGCGCCAATGATCTGGCCACCATGGCGCTTTCCGTGTCGATTTACATCACGGTTTTTGTCGGCTTGATGGGGGTCATGCATGCGTTAATCCCGATTCTGGCTCAGTATTACGGTGCAAACGAGCTTGATCGCATCGGGCACGCCTGGGGTCAAGGTATTTGGGTTGCGCTGGGTTTGTCAGTTGCAGGCGGCTTGGTCATGCTGTATCCAAATATCTGGTTGAGTTTCTCGGGTGACGTTCCGCTTGAAGTCAAAATCAGCATGAGCCACTACCTCTCAGCGCTGACACTGGCATTGCCGGCTGCTTTGATCTTCAGAACGATCTATTCCCTGGCCAATGCTGTCTCGAGACCTAAATTAGTCATGATGATCAATCTGCTCGGGATTGCCTTAAAGGCAGTGTGTAACTGGTTACTGATTTTTGGTCATTGGGGCGTGCCTGCGCTCGGCGCCGCCGGTGCCGGTGTTTCGACCTGTCTTGTCAACTGGATCAGTTTGATCGTCGGCATGTGGATCGTGAGCCGCACACCTTTTTACAAACAATTCAATCTTCGTTTTGGTTGGCCTGATTGGGCAGAAATTGGCAGTATTCTCAGATTAGGTATTCCTATGGGGGGATCCTACTTCGTCGAAGTATGCGCCTTCACGTTCATGTCTTTACTTGTTGCTCAAGAAGGCACCGCGGTGATTGGTGGACACCAAATCATGTCCAACCTTGCCGCGCTGGCGTACATGATGCCAATGTCAATTGGCGTCACCACTGCTGCGCTGTCTGCCCAATCTTTAGGGGCGAAAGCCTTCGCGCATGCTCACCGCACCAGTATGGTGGGGCTGGGTATCTGCCTCGCAGGGGCGATACTGACAGCGTTACTGCTTTTCTTTGAACGTCAAACCATTGTTGGCATCTACACGGATAAGGCCGAGGTCGCAGCCGTTGCCTTCACGCTGCTTGCCATCCTGCCGTGGTTCCACATCATCGATTCAATGCAATGCATCAATAGTTACATACTACGTGCCCACAAGATTGCGATTGTGCCCATGCTTTTACAGATCTTTGCGCTACTCTGCGTAGGCTTGATGGGCGGGTGGTGGTTTGGATTTGGTTCTGGTAGTGCCTATCTAGCCCCAGTGATTCGTGAGCTGCTGCCAGGCGCCCCACTTGGCGCGACCAGTATGTGGTTGATGGCAGCGCTTGGGCTTGCCATCTCGGCCTCGCTGCTACAAGGGTTTTATCGCTATATCGTCAGACGTGACGACGGTTTACACATTTAGCGTTCATCAAAACTGACCGCCACCTGCGCGCTCGTTGGCATCGCCTGACAGGATAATACAAACCCTTGATCGGTCTCCCACTTTTCAAGACCGAAATTTTTCTCCATATCAACCGACCCGTCCATCACCTTAACTCGACAGGTCGAACACACGCCTCCTTTGCACGAATAGGGTAGATCCAGACCAGCAAGCAGCGCGACATCCAGCACCTTCTGGTGCTTCTCCATGGTGAGTTCATGTCGCTTTCCATCAAGAACCACAGACAGTTTCACCGCGTCGGGGGTTGACTGAGTCTTTGCTTCAGTGCGCTCTGCAGTGCTTGGCCGAATCGCCTTGAGTGGCGCTTGAGCAGATACGGTTTCGAGCGTCGTTGACGTAAAACGTTCTGCATGAATCCGTCTCTCAGCTACCCCGGCTTTTGCCAGCGCGCTTGCGACGGCCTCAAGCATCGGCACGGGACCGCAGATAAATACCTCATCCATACTCTCAACAGGCAACAGCTTTTCTATGAGCGCGTTGACTTTTGCCTCATCGATACGCCCCTGTAGCAAGTCAGTTTCTTGCGACTGTCGCGAGAGAATATGCACTAACGTCAGTCGATCCATGTAGCGATCTTTGAGATCTTGAAGCGTCTCATTGAACATGACGGTCGACATGCTTCGATTGCCATAAACGAGCGTGAATTTCGACCCGGGTTGATCTTCGAGCACGTGTGCCATGATTGACAGCACTGGCGTAATACCCGATCCCGCGACGAAACCCACCCGGTGAAGCGCACGAGGCTTGTTCGACACAAATCGACCCTGAGGGGTCATCACTTGCACAAGATCCCCGACCTTGAGTTGCGTCGTTGCCCAGGTTGAAAAAACACCATCTTCAACACGTCGAATACCAACCACCAGTTCATGATGCAAGGCCAAATGGTTTGGCGAACTACAAATCGAATAACTACGACGAATATCTTGCCCTTCAATAGTGGTTCTCAGTGTCAAATACTGGCCCGCCGAGAACTGATAGGCTTGTTCCAGTTCAGCTGGAATGGCAAACGCCACCGAAACGGCATCTTCTGCCTCAGCTGCGATGTGTGAGACGGTGAGCGTATGAAAGCGTGGAACACCTGACATAGTCGTAACGTGCCTTGGGTTTAATAGGGTTTGAAATAATCGAACGGTTCCATGCAGTCCAGGCAACGATATAGCGCCTTGCATGCCGTTGAACCAAAATGCGATGTCTCGGTGGTGTTCATGGATTTGCACTGCGGGCACGCCACGCCATCCTGCTTTGGGTGTGTTGAACGGTTTCGAGCAAAGTTGATGACAACCTCAGTCGCGCAGCTTGCCTCAATCGTTGGCACGCTGTGTGGTGGCGCAATCCCATACCGCTGCAATTTTTCTCGTGCCGTCTGTGTCAGCCAATCACTTGACCACACGGGAAATATCTCTGTCATGACGTTTACCGTGCGCTTTGCTTGAGCGAGCGTTTGAACGATATCGTCTTTCATCTGCTCGATCGCGGGACAGCCGCTATACGTGGGCGTAATGATGACTTCAAGCTGCGAGCCGTTGGTTCTAATGGCGCGCAACACACCCATTTCCCTTAACGAAACGACCGGAATTTCAGGGTCAGTGACCGACTCTAGTAATCGCCAAACCTCGCTATGCGGATCATCTCGCGGAATGCTCTCGATGGGCCCAGTCGGCAGACAGAACGTTTGCACGGTCGTCACCAAACGGCCGTGGGATGGGCTCGCGCGAGGCTCTGCATCTCTGCCAACAAAAAGCCAAGATGCTCAGAGTGCGTTCCCTGTTTACCGGCGGTGACAAATCCCGCCGAACTCGGTGGTGCAAGCGTTGCTTGGTCGACTGCGTCGAGAACCACTTGTTCCCAACGCTCTTTCAGTGTCGACACAAGCACCCCCTGACCAGACTCCGCGGCCAAGATCTCCATGGGACTATCTATCCAGAACTCTTGTGTATAGGGCATCAGATAGTCCAACGCGGCTTGTGTCTTTTGATGGGATAGCTCGGTCCCATCACCCAGTCGAATTAACCAGTCGCGTGCATGGCGTAGGTGATATTCAGCTTCTTTAAGCGACTTCGCCGCAATGGCCGAGAGATGTCCATCGGATGACACTTTAAGCGCCTGCCAAACAAGAACCATCAGCGCGCTATAAAAAAAATTACGCACAATCGTCACGGCATAATCTCGATCGCCACGGGCTGTCGGCAGGAGCGCAACACCATGTGGTAACTCGAGCAAAGTGTAATTTCGAAATTCATGAGGATCGCGAAAATACGCCAGTAAATCTTCGCTGGTACGGCCGTCCTTGCGTAACGCCGAGACATGTTGATAGAGCAAACGAGCTTGTCCGATCAAATCAAGACTCTGGTTCGCCATGGCCATATCTTCTTCAAGCGCGGGTCCGTGTCCGCACCACTCTGAATTGCGCTGACTCAAAACGAGTGCGTTATCTGCCAGATGAAGCAAATAATCGGTGTTGACAGCCATCACATATGCCCCACTTCATCGGGAATGTCGTAGAAAGTGGGATGACGATAAATCTTATCGGCAGCAGGATCGAATAGCGAATCCTTATCTTGCGGCGCGCTCGCAGTAATACTTGCAGAGGGCACGACCCAGATGCTGACGCCCTCTTGTCTGCGCGTATATACATCACGAGCCATCATCAGGGCTTGTTCAGCGTCAGCGGCATGAAGACTGCCACAATGCTTATGCTCTAGCCCTTGCTTACTGCGCACGAAGACCTCCCAGAGCGGCCATTCTTTCAAAGCAGGCGTTGTCATGCGGCCTCCCGTTCGTGTTTACGTTGTTGCTTTCTTGCGTGAGCTAAAGCCGCGTCACGAACCCACTCGCCATCGTTGTGGGCTTTGACTCGGGTGGCAAGTCTCTCTTTATTACAGGGGCCGTTGCCGTTGACGGTTGACCAAAACTCATTCCAATCAATTTGGCCGTAATCATGATGCTGGCGTGATTCGTTCCATTTCAACTCGGTATCGGGAAGCGTTACCCCAAGCACCTTCGCTTGAGGCACCGTGGCGTCGATAAACCGCTGGCGTAACTCATCATTAGACAGGCGTTTGATGCCCCAACGCATCGCCTGCTCACTGTGAGCACTGGCGCTATCCGGAGGGCCAAACATCGCCAAACACTTCCACCAAAAGCGATTGACCGCATCTTGAACCATCGCCCGCTGTTCTGCCGTACCTTGCATCATGACGAGCAACGCCTCGTAGCCCTGTCGCTGATGAAAGGACTCTTCTTTACACACCCGAATCATCGCCCGGGCATAGGGACCATAACTACAACGACACAAAGGGATCTGGTTCATGATCGCAGCCCCATCCACCAACCAACCAATGACGCCGACATCGGCCCAGGTGAGCGTTGGGTAATTGAAGATAGAGCTGTATTTGGATTTGCCTGAGTGCAGGCCGTCCAGCATTTGGTCACGACTGGTCCCCAGCGTTTCAGCAGCACTATAGAGATAAAGGCCGTGTCCACACTCGTCTTGCACTTTCGCCAGCAAAATCGCTTTGCGCTTCAGACTGGGGGCGCGACTGATCCAGTTTCCTTCGGGCAACATGCCGACAATTTCGCTATGCGCATGCTGACTAATCTGCCGGACCAGGGTTTTACGATAGGCGTCTGGCATCCAGTCTTGCGGTTCGATCTTGCCATCCGCATCAATGACGTCATCAAAGCGCCTTTGAGCAGTTGCGTTTTCTGCAGAGGGATCAACCGAAACGGTTTTCAAACCCGGAGCATCCGGCACGTTGAATGATTGGGTATACATATAGTGTGACTCCCTCTGAAAACGAGACTTAGCGCAGAACGCAATACTAACTATTGAACCAATGTCCAATCGCCTTGCTTGATTTCAAGCATACGAAAGGATGTCAAATCCAGACCCATATGATCGGTAGGTGACATGGTGACATTGCCACTCGATCCAACATATGCCTTTGTGGCTTCGATCGCATCTCGTACCTTGGCGTGATCAGTCACACCGGCTTGCTTAATCGCCGCTGCGGCAATCATCAAACCATCGTAGGCGTATCCACCAAAGGTTGATACCTCTTGTTTGTAGCGTTCTTTGTAAGCTTTCTCATAGGCAACAACCACGGCTTTTTGAGGATCCGTGTCTGCCAGCTTGTTGGCGATCAATTGAGCGGGCGACGGCAAGCGCACACCTTCAGCAGCGTCACCCGCAATTTTCAAAAATTCATCCGAAGCAACACCGTGTGACTGATAGAGCGGCAGGCTCATCCCAAGCTGTTTGTAATTCTTGGTCACGATGGCTGGGCCTTGTCCCAAGCCAAACACAAATAGGGCTTGCACGCCCTCTGTATTTTTAATTTTGGTCAACTGGGGCGTGATATCTGTATCTTTGGGGCCGTAGGTTTCATTCGCTACCAGGGTAATACCGTATTTCGCGACGACCGCCTCGACTTCCTTTTTGCCGGATTGTCCAAACCCGCTGGTCTCAGACAGCAATGCGACTTTGCTGATGCCTCGCTTTTTCATATCTTCAAACACCTTCTCGGCTGCCATACGATCGGTGTGAGGGGTCTTGAACACCCATTTTTTGACAGGTTCAATCACGACAACCGCGCCTGCCAGAGAAATAAAAGGCGTATTTGATTTTTCAACCAAAGGCACCATCGCCATCGTTGCACCGGTGGTTGTGCCACCGATAATCAAATCAACCTTGTCATCATCAATCAAGCGTTTTGCAAACCCGTTCGCCTTGGTGGCGTCGCTGCCGTCGTCGTAATGCACTAATTGCACGGGACGACCTAATATGCCACCGCTTTTATTCATGCTCTCGACGTACAACTCGAGCGTTTTCAATTCAGGATCACCCAGCGACGCAGCTGGACCACTCACCGAAAGTACTGACCCAATTTTAATCGGGTCGGCCGCGTGCGCCGCGAACGATAGTGCCAATATCGACGTAAGTGCCATCAGACGAATTGCCATTTTTTTCATGTTGTCTCTCCTGGTTATTTTGTGCGATCAAACACGTTCAATGATCAGAGCGATGCCCTGACCAACACCGATACACATCGTGCACAAGGCGTAGCGTCCGCCTCGACGAGCTAACTCATAGCTTGCCGTGGCGACCAATCGTGCGCCACTCATACCCAACGGATGACCCAGTGCGACTGCACCACCATTGGGATTAACGCGCTCGTCATCATCTGCAATCCCCAAATCGCGCAGCACCGCCAACCCTTGCGCGGCAAACGCCTCATTGAGTTCTATGACATCCATCTGTGCCAAGGTCAACCCCGTTTTGGCCAAAATCTTACGCACGGCAGGTGCAGGACCAAACCCCATGATGCGAGGCGCCACCCCCGCTGTCACCATCGCCACCACGCGAGCTTTTGGTTGCAGGGCATACTTCGCAACAGCACCATCAGATGCTAACAACAGCGCGCACGCACCATCGTTCACCCCGGAAGCATTACCAGCCGTGACCGTGAGCTCTGGTCCATTGACGCCTTTCAGTTTCGCGAGCATCTCGATGGTGGTCTCAGGCCGGGGATGCTCGTCGGTATCGACCACGATCGGCTCCCCTTTCTTGCGAGGGATGACGACTGGCACAATTTCATCCTTGAATCTGCCAGCCGCGCTGGCCGCAGCCCAACGTTGTTGAGAACGTAACGCAAAGGCGTCTTGCGCCTCGCGCTCGATGTTGAAATCTGCCGCGACGTTATCTGCGGTCTCGGGCATCGAATGCGTTTCGTACATCTTTTTCATCAGGGGATTAACGAATCGCCAGCCAATGGTGGTGTCGAAGATGTTCGCACTGCGAGAAAAAGCAGTCTCAGCTTTACCCATCACAAAAGGCGCACGCGACATGCTCTCAACCCCACCCGCAATCATCAAATCGGTATCACCTGCTTTAATCGCACGGGCGGCCGATCCAACAGCATCCATACCAGAGCCGCACAATCGATTGAGCGTACCGCCAGCGACTTCAATCGGCAATCCCGCTAATAAGCTGGACATGCGCGCCACGTTTCTGTTGTCCTCACCCGCCTGGTTTGCACAACCGTAGAGCACATCATCCAATTGCGTCCAATCAACACTGGGGTTGCGCTGCATCAACGCCTTTAAAGGGATAGCCCCCAAATCGTCGGTTCGCACACTAGACAATGCGCCGGCGTAGCGGCCAATGGGCGTTCGAACTGCATCACAAATATAGGCTTCCGTCATTTTTTGTCCTTGTCTTATTGTTGATTTAAGTACGATTAAACTTGTTTAGGTCTTTCGTCGATCACACGGCGGGCTTTGCCCGTCAGCGTCCGTGTAATCGTCTCATGATTTAGTACCGACACCTGTGTTGAGATACCTGCGATCGTCTTAATGTGATGCTCGACGTCTTTTTTAATCGTCAGGATTTCAGCGGCTGACAGGGTGTCAGAAAAGTTTCTTTGCAACTCACACAGCACTTCCACCTTGTCCAACAACCCGTCGCGCGTCAGTTTGATCTGGTAGTTACCAGATAAATGCTGATTTCTCAGGATCTGCTCTTCGATCACACTCGGAAAAACATTCACCCCTCTGACAATTAGCATATCGTCGCTACGGCCGGTGATCTTGGCGATCCTTCTAAAGCTGCGCGACGACGGTGCTAACAGGCGGGTTAAGTCTCGCGTCCGATAGCGAATGACCGGCATTGCCTCTTTGGTTAAAGACGTGAAGACGAGCTCTCCCTCTTGACCATCTTCCAGTACTTCGCCAGTATCCGGATTGATAATTTCTGGGTAGAAATGATCCTCCCAGATGACCGGACCGTCTTTGGTTTCAATGCATTCACTGGCCACCCCTGGCCCCATTACCTCGGTCAGACCATAGATATCAACCGCATCGATGCCCAGTTTGCGTTCAATCTCGGTACGCATGCCCTCACCCCAAGGTTCGGCACCAAAAATGCCGACTTTGAGTGAAATGTCTTCGGGGGCAATGCCCTGACGCTCAAACTCCTCTGCGATGACCAGCGAATAAGAGGGCGTCACCATGATAATGTCGGGTTTAAAATCCCGAATCAACTGCACCTGCTTTTCAGTTTGCCCACCAGACATCGGCACCACGGTGCAACCGAGTCGTTCAGCACCATAGTGCGCCCCCAGCCCCCCTGTAAATAAGCCGTAACCGTAAGCCACATGAAGCATGTCGCCAGCGCGCCCTCCAGCGGCACGAATCGATCGAGCCACCAAATCTGCCCATTGATCAATATCGGCGGCGGTGTAACCGACCACGATGGGTTTGCCGGTTGTCCCTGACGAAGCATGCAAACGAACCACCTTCTCTCGCGGCACGGCAAACAACCCAAAAGGATAGTTGTCTCTCAGTTCGGTTTTGGTGGTGAACGGAAATTTCGCCAGGTCCGCCAGAGACTTCATGTCACTGGGATGCACGCCCTTTTGATCAAATGCTTGTCGGTAATGCGGCACGTTCTCATAGACATGTCGAAGGGTCCATTGCAGACGTTGCAGTTGCAACGCTGAAATTTCATCACGACTCGCCTTTTCAATGGCATCCAACTCACCAGAGGTCGAAAACTTAACAGGCATCTTGGTTGTCTCCTTTGTTTTTTTACACTGATTCTTGATGCCGGCCTTCCGGCATGAGATACATCGCAATCGAGGTCACCACGCTAAAAAATACGACGTACCAGGCGGGCGAAGTCGGGTCTCCGGTTATACCAATGAGCCAAGCAACAACAAATTGAGTGGTCCCACCAAAAATCGAGACCGCCAAGGCATACGCAATCGACAACCCGAGTGCCCGAACTGGTCGAGGAATAAGTTCAGGAATGGCGGCGATGGATGCTGCCCCGCTGATACCGGTCAAGGCGGCAAGAAAAGCAGCCACTCCCAAGAGGGACGCAGTGCTTGGATACGCGTTTAAAAACAGAAATGCTGGGTAGGTGAACAACGCAGACAAGAGGCGAGGAATAATCACGACAGGACGGCGTCCAAATACATCGCTTAACCACCCCCCCAAAAGCGCAAACACGAAAATGGAGGCACCGAAGACGGCCGTCGCCGACAAGGACACGGTGGGTGAAAAGTGCAGCGTCGTGATGGCATACGTCGTCATGTAAGTGCCAACATAGGTGGCAACCGTACCACCGGTGAGCATCAATACCGCTAGAACGATGATGCGCGAATAGCCACGCAAACTAACAGGCGTCGGTGCCTCTTTTTGTTCGACTGATACATGCATGGTTTCAGGCATGGATCGACGCATATAAACTGCCACAGGGATCAGCAATAACCCAAAAGCGAAAGGAAGCCGCCAACCCCAGACCCGCAACGCTTCAGGCGCTAACAGACTGGATACAAGCATGCCCAACAATCCTGCAATCAAGGCGGCCAATCCTTGACTCGCCAGTTGCCAACCACCGTATAAGCCACGCTTACCGGCCGGGGCAATTTCAATGAGAAACGCCGTCGACGGGCCCACTTCGCCACCCAGCGCGAAACCTTGCAACACTCTGCAGATAATCACAATAATTGGCGCCGCAATACCAATCGATTGATAAGACGGGGTGACAGCTAACCCTAGTGTACCGATGGTAATTAACATGATCGTAAGCAGCATGGCTGGCTTACGTCCGGCCCGATCGGCGTATGCGCCTATCAACAAACCACCGAGCGGCCGCGCAACAAAACCTACGCCAAATACGGCAAGCGATAACAGCAATGATGCCAAAGGGGTGCTCGCGGGAAAGAATGTCTCTCCGATGTAAACAGCAAAAAATGCATAAACCAGGAAATCGTAAAACTCTAAGGCATTGCCAGAGACCGTCGCCGCGATGAGTTTCGCCGAACTAGCCGTCGATCTGCCGCGCGTCGTGGGATGTTGGTCAAACATCTGGGTACTTGGTTGCATGACGACTACCCCTCCCTTTTTTTTATCGATATATCTTTAGTTTTTATCAACAGTCTTCAGCAGCGTTTGATCAAGCACTTCACCCGAAATGCGATGACTTTTACCGCGAAACAAGGCACACGTGTGACCACCTTGAATTCGTACGGTGACGTCATACACACCCGTTCGGCCGGCCAGAGAACGCTCGACAGCCTCTGCCTCAAGGATTTGCCCTTCGAAGGCTGGGGCTAAAAAATCAATATTGCACGCTGACGCAACTGTATTTTGATTATGGCTATTACACGCATAGGCAAAGGCGCTGTCGGCGAGGGTAAAAATATAACCACCGTGGCAGGTTTGGTGACCATTCAACATGAGACGACTCACCGGCATCGTCACCACGGCTTTTCCTGGGGCGATACTCACCAGCGTCATCTTGAGATGTTGCGTCGCCAGATCGCGAGCCCACATGGCTTCTCCAACCTGTGAGGCCAACGCTTGTGGATTGTCAGTGGCAGGTGTCAAGCGCTATTCCCCTTTAAAGATCGGTGCACGTTTTTCGGCGAAAGCCTTGACGCCTTCAAGAAAATCGACACTGCGCCCCAACTCACGCATCAATCCGCCTTCAAACGACAATTGCTGCTCGAGGGTGTGTGTCGATGCGGCTTGCAACGCTTGCCGCGTACGCACCAAAGCCTTGGTGGGGGCCGCAGCCAGTTGCGCTGCCAATGTAGCGACGTGGGTATCAAAGTCGTCATCACCAACGGCGGCCCAGATGAGACCCCACTCAGCGGCCTTCTCAGCAGGCAATTTTTCAGCGAGCATGGCCAAACCCATTGCTCTGGCCATGCCTACGCGTTGCAGCAAAAAGGTAGTGCTACCCGTGTCTGGAACCAGGCCAATCTTCGAAAAGGCTTGCACAAAAGAAGCCGATTTTTTCGCAACAACAAGATCGCAGGCCAACGCAAGACTCGCGCCGGCACCCGCAGCAATGCCATTGACCGCAGCAATCGTCGGCACCCGAAGATTCTGCAACCGCATGACCATGGGCTTGTAGTTTTGCTCTACCAGATCGCCCAGATCAACGGGCGGATGATCCGGACCAAGCTTGATACTGGGATCGGCAAGATCCTGACCTGCACAGAAACCGCGACCAGAGCCGGTGAGTATGAGCACGCGAATCGTGTGGTCGCTTTGCACTCGATCAAGTGCGTCACGTAACTGCGCATGCATCGTTGCATTAAAACTATTCATTTTGTCTGGACGATTCAAGACGATGCGGGCAATGCCGTCGCGTGAGTCAAACAAAATGGTATCGGTCTCTGACATAGAGGGCTCCTAGGGGTGATGGCGCCGCTGCACGACCCGAAACCGATTCGCGACGAATGCCGAGTCAGTATAAGACGCATTCGCAGCGGGGTTTGCACCCGTCCCGTGATAATCAGAATAAGCAGCTGATTGGTTCACCAACACACCACTCGTCAAGTTGATGGATAGCGCAACCTTGGATCGCCACGTCGCCTGCGTCATCGCGTCAATCACGGCTTCATTGACCGAGTAAACCCCTACTGTCAGTGCCCCGTGGGTTGACACCACTCGCTCGGATAGCGCCACAGCTGCCGCAGTATCGGCGACCTTTACCATCAGCGCGATGGGGCCGAAGCGCTCTTGCATGTAGGCGGCTTCATCACTCGCATCGCAACTCAATAAGACAGGCGTGTAGACCTTCGCCTTGGGAAAGCTTGGGTTTTCAAGCGCCTGAGAGGCCAAAATAACTTCACCCAACGCACCACTGTTGGCCTCATCAATGCGACTAACCGTGTCATCTGACTGAATCGCCCCCAGAATCGCGAAGGCAACCTCTGGTTTTGCTAAGACCGCCTGGATAGACGCAGCCAAATCAACCCCGACCTGTTGAAATGTTTTGTGTCCTTCATCTGTCTGAATACCACCAGCCGGCACAAACAAGGCTTGCGAGGTGGTGCACATCTGCCCTGAATAGAGCGCCAAGGTTTGCGCAACGTTCTTCAACATCGTTTGGTAGGCGTCGGTAGAATCAACGACGATGTGGTTCACCCCAGCAAGCTCAGCATAGACTTGCGCTTGTTTACAGTGCTCGATGAGCCATTGACCGAAGACATTCCCCCCCGTGAAGTCAATCGATTTCACGGAGGGATGAGTACACAGGTTCTGGGTAGTCGTACGATTGTCTGTTACACACAAGGTCACCAAATTAGGATCTATGCCGTTTTCGGTCAGCACGTTGCGAATAGTTTTAACGGTCAATGCCGCTGGCAAAATGGCATTGCTGTGCGGCTTCACAACCACCGCGTTACCGGTGGCGAGTGCTGCAAACAAGCCTGGATAAGTATTCCAGGTCGGGAAGGTGCCGCATCCAATCACCACGGCGACCCCACGACCCACGATTTCAAAATACTTCTTCATGACCAATGGCGGGTTCTTGCCCTGAGGCTTCTCCCAATGCGACACCGCCGGCACGAAACTTTGCTCACGGTGGGCATACGCGATCGCCTCCAGGGCACGATCCTGCGCATGAGGGCCACCCGCCTGAAATGACATCATCCAACCTTGTCCCGTGGTCATCATGACGGCATGGGCCAGTTCGAAGCTCTGCTGGTTCAGCCTGTCGACGATTTCGATACATAGACCAGTTCTGGCTTCGTGACCCAAGGCCTGCCACGCAGGCATCGCCAACAAACCTGCTTGAACGAGGGCTTCGTGGTCGCACACCGGGTAGGACACCTTCAACTCGACCCCGTAGGGGGATTGTTCTGCACCAGACCAATCTGTCTGCCCAGGCTGATTCAGTTCAAAACGTTGTCCGAGTTGCGCCTCGAACGCGGCTTTGCCTGACTCTGCCGCCAACTCGCCATACACTTTAGGGCTTGGCATCTCGGCGTAGGCAGACCAGTATCCACGGGCATGAATGGCCTCAAGCGCTTGGTCGAGCTTGGCGCGGTGTTTTTCAAACAACGTTGAAGACATGATGAAATCCCTGATTCAGTAAACTTGTGAGGTGCAGTTTGTCTGAGTTCACACAAACCGCCATTGATGTGGATTTTGTAATTTTTAGAATACTATCATCATACGATTCAATTATTTTAAATAAATAGATTATTTTGTATCGCTTTTGATTAGGATTTACCCTTACCAGATGATTCGACAGACCGCCTCAGAGCACATCAAACACCGGCTCGACGCTCTGCACCAGTTAAGCCGAATCAATGCAGGCTCATTGATCATTTCCTGTTTTGGGGATGCGGTCCTGCCTCGCGGAGGCCGTATCTGGCTAGGCAGCCTGATACGCCTGCTTGAACCTTTAGGGGTCAGCGACCGTCTCGTTCGCACCACGATTTTCCGGCTCGTCAAAGACGAATGGTTAAGCGCTGAAACAGTTGGACGCAAAGCCGATTACTCGTTGACCCTTGCTGGGCAGAAAAGAGTCGAAGAAACATCCCGTCATATTTACTCGAGCAATACGCCCGTTTGGGATAGGCGCTGGCGGCTGATATTGGTTGTCAACGATCTGGGCAGCAAACCGCGAGATCAATTAAGGAGAGCGCTGTTTTGGCAAGGCTTTGGGATGACTGGCCCAGACTGTTTTATTCACCCCAGCGCGGATTTAACGAGCGCCTTCGATGCCATTCGGACGGATGGAATGGGCGATCTATTGAAACACCTCATGCCCATGATTGCGGCTGACGCCGGATCCGAAGATTCGGCAAGCGACGAAGATTTAATTAAAAGCGCCTGGAATCTAGATCAACTGAGTGATGCGTATCGAGCGTTCTGCGAGCAATATCGCCCCATGCTGGATGCGCTAAGACACCCGAACAATAACGACATGAGCGATGAGCACGCATTTCTGGCGAGACTGCTGCTGATACACGACTATCGTCGCTTATTGCTCAGGGATCCAGAACTACCCGATGTTTTACTACCGCAGCAGTGGTCAGGGCAACAGGCTAGACATATCTGCAGAGAGATTTATCTGCGTCTGCTCACGGCATCCGAACGTCATCTTGAGCAGCATCTCAAGCTGGCTAATGGCACCACACCCAAGCCCCAACCGATGCTTGCCCAGCGGTTTCAAAACGACGATCCCTTAACCGGCAACTAGTCTTTCCCGAGGGTTATCCCGTGTTTTGATGATTTTTAATGATACATAATATTATTTTTATAATTTTTTATGTATCATTAAAAAGTCACGGGTCGTTTGTCAATTTTTCACCGCGAACAAGCAATGACTGATTAAATGATAACGCCTCCCACTTAACCATCAAGCCTCAACAAAGGGCTGAATATGCTGACTCTGTCCAGCGACAAACTTTCGACTGCATCTGCGCTGAGTGGTCTGTGGTGATCGCTCAGTTTCTGCAGTTTCTCTTCTCGGGTCTCACGGTCGGTGCGACTTATGCGTTGGCAGCGGTTGGCTTTTCACTCATTTATAACGCCAGCAACGTCATCAATTTTGCCCAGGGCGAATTCATCATGCTCGGTGGCATGTTGGCAGTTTATTTCACCCACGCTGGCCTCCCCTTGCCCCTCGCTTTGCTACTGGCCACGCTAATCCCCGCAGTGATCGGATTGTTGCTTGAAAAAATTGCCATCGAACCTGTCAAAAACGCTGACACAATTACCTTGATCATCATCACGATCGGCGCGGCACTCGTTATTCGAGGCATCATCCAACGCTGGTTAGGCAAGGGGGTGTTCGCCCTGAAGCCACTCTCGGGAGACAAACCCATTGAACTATTCGGGGCGGTGCTCATGCCGCAGAGCCTTTGGGTGTTTGGCATCACAGCCCTGGTGGTTGCTCTGCTCTGGTATTTTTTTAACCGCACTCGTGAAGGCAAAGCCATGCTCGCCACGTCTTTTAACCGTGTTGCCGCGCAGTTGGTCGGGATCAATACCAATCGCGTCCTTCTCCTGAGTTTTGCCATGTCAGCGGGCTTAGGCGCGATTGGCGGCATCCTCATCACCCCGATTACCCTGACCTCTTATGACGTCGGTATCATGTTCGGCCTCAAAGGTTTTGTTGCTGCTGTCGTCGGCGGGCTTGGCAGTGGTGTGGGTGCCGTGGTGGGCGGTTTGCTGGTCGGCATATTGGAAGCGCTGGGCGCTGGCTACCTCTCATCGGCCTACAAAGATGCCATCCCGTTTGTGCTCATTTTGCTCGTACTTTTCTTCCTGCCCAGAGGGCTATTTGGCGGCAAATCGACAGATCGAGTCTAACCATGACAAAACCATCACACACCGGTCTCATGATTGTCATGCTGATTTTGGTCAGTCTGCCACTGATCCTGCCCAATAACTTTTATTTTGATCTGGCGATCAGGATTTTTATCAATGCCGTCGTGGCGCTGGGATTGAATCTGCTCATCGGTTTTGCTGGGCAAATTAGTCTCGGGCATGCAGGTTTCATCGGAATGGGCGCCTATGCGAGCGCTATTCTCCCTACGCATTTTGGCTGGCATCCGCTGGCCGCGCTCGTATGTGCGGCGATCGTGACGGCTGGGCTTGCCGCGTTCATGGGTAAAATGATTTTCAAGCTAAAGGGGCATTATCTGGCGATGGCCACCTTGGGCTTAGGCATCATCATTAATATCATCACGCGTAATGAGTCGGGCTACACCGGTGGCCCTGATGGCATGCCAGTGCCGAACTTATCCGTGGCGGGATTCGAACTCTCGAGCGAAAAGCAATGGTATTGGCTGTTTGCTTTCCTTCTATCGTTTAGCCTGTGGGCCTCATTGAATCTGATTAACTCCCCTTTTGGCAGAGCATTGCGCGCCTTGCATGGATCAGAGGTGGCAGCTCAAGTCGCAGGCGTGAATGTTGTTCGTTACAAAGTATCCATTTTTGCTATCTCGGCTGGTTTTGCTAGCATCATGGGTAGCCTGACCGCTCAATACGTGGGCTTTGTTACCCCAAACATCGCAGATTTCTTTCACTCGATTGAGCTAGTGACGATGGTGGTCATGGGCGGCATGGCCTCGGTCTATGGCTCGCTGGTGGGTGCGATTTTTCTCACCGCATTGCCACAAGCCCTTTCAACCTTCGAAGGATGGGAGACCATTGTCTTTGGCTGTGTCTTGATGGGCTTCATGATTTTTATGCCTCGAGGTCTGGTCCCGACACTCAGCGCCAAATTTGCGAGAGGTCATTAATCGTGGATCTTCTCGCCGTACACGATCTATCTGTGCAATTTGGTGGCGTCAAAGCCTTGCAGCATGTCAGCTTTAGCGTGAAGGCAGGCAGCATTTATGCCGTCATCGGCCCCAATGGTGCGGGTAAGACCACCCTCTTTAACCTGATCACGGGTGTCTATCAACCCACGAGCGGCAGCATTCTGCTCGACGGCGAACCCATCGCAGGTAAAGCCCCAGACGAATTTGCGCGACGTGGCGTCGCACGCACCTTTCAAAACTTGCAAATCTGCATGAACATGTCAGCGCTCGAAAACGTGATGGTGGGCGCACATCTCAGGTTGGATCGTAACCCTCTGAAAGCGGCGCTGCGACTGCCGTCAATTGTCAGAGGCGATGCCGATCTAAAAATCGAATCGACTGAGTTGATGCGTTTTGTCGGGCTGAGTGACTATGTTGGTTCGACGGCCAGTAGCATGCCCTACGGCGCCCTCAAACGCTTGGAAATCGCACGGGCATTGGCCCTAAAGCCACGCATTCTCTTCCTGGATGAGCCTGCTGCTGGCCTGAATCCGAAAGAGACCCTTGAAATCATGGCTCTTATACGCACCATTGCACAAGCGGGAATCACCGTCGTGCTGGTCGAGCATGACATGAAAATGGTGATGACGCTATCCGATCGTATCCTTGTCTTGAACGATGGACAGCGTTTGGCCGAAGGCAATGCAGCTGACATCAGTCATCACCCGGATGTCATCGCCGCTTACCTTGGTGCTCAACCCTAGCCGAACGCGAAACTCATCATGCAAACCTTGATCAACGGACTTCCCGCCAACGCCCCTGTGCTCCGTGTCACAGGGTTGGAAAGTAGCTATGGCCGTATCAAAGCGCTAAAAGGCATCGAGCTCGAAGTCAATCAAGGTGAAACTGTTGCGTTGATCGGCGCGAATGGGGCGGGCAAAACCACTTTGCTTCGAGCGTTGTCTGGCGTACAACCGATTTCTGCAGGAAGCATCCTCTTTGAGGGACAAAACATCGTTCACGTCAGGTCAGACAAACGAATGCGCTTGGGGATCTGTCAGAGCCCTGAGGGCAGACAAGTATTCGGACCGCTTTCAGTTGAGGACAATTTAAAACTCGGGGCATACACGCAACCCATCCATCAACTGACAGAAGATCTCGCGAAAATTTATCAGATGTTTCCGGTGCTCAAAGAGAAGCGCAAATTGGCTGCGGGTACGTTGTCTGGCGGTCAGCAGCAGATGCTGGCGATTGGTCGCGCACTGATGGGCAGGCCTAAATTATTACTTTTGGATGAGCCATCAATGGGCCTAGCCCCTCTGCTTGTCCAAGAAGTCTTTGCTGTCATCCAATCCCTCAAAGCGCAAGGCATGACCATTCTGCTGGTCGAGCAAAACGCAGTTGCTGCCCTTGCCATTGCGGATCGAGGCTATGTCCTTGAGACGGGTCGCGTCACCATCACAGGATCGGGTCAGGATTTGATACACAATGCGCAGGTGAGATCCGCCTATTTGGGGATTTGATCCGGAAACAGGGCTGATCTGTTGGCGTTCGGTATTAGAGATTCGGTATTAGGAATTAGCTCACTAACGTATCTGGAAGATTGATGAAGTGTTCACGGTAATACTTGAGTTCATCGATCGACTCATGGATATCAGCCAGCGCTTCGTGTTTGCTGTGTTTCTCGAAACCTTTGAGCAGCTCTGGTCGCCAGCGTCGCGCCAGTTCTTTCATGGTGCTGACATCGATCGTCCGGTAATGAAAAAACTGCTCAAGCTTAGGCATGTACTTGTACATGAAGCGCCTGTCCTGGCTCACCGTATTACCGCACAAAGGTGATTTACCCGCAGGAACGTGTTGCTTCAGAAACGAGATCAGTTCGTCTTCGGCCTGACTCTCGGTCATCGTTGACGCCTTAACTTTGTCGATGAGGCCGCTCTTGCCGTGGGTGCCTTTGTTCCATTTATCCATCGCATTTAAAATATCATCATGCTGATGAATGACAAGCACTGGCCCTTCTGCCACGATGGTCAGATCAGGCTCGGTAACGACGACTGCCACCTCAATGATGCGTTCGATCTCAGGATTCAATCCCGTCATCTCCATATCTAGCCAAACGAGACGAAATTCGTTTGGGATAGGCGTTGGGGCTTGATTCTTTGCTGACTTGCTCGACATATAATGGACTCACGATTCAAAGCGAGATTTTCTCACACGTTGCTGTCAGCTTAACCGGTCTTTATGCTCACCCTCCTTTTCGTTGCTTTCCTTATCATCGACGTCTGCGTCCGCTTCTGGCTGTCTAGTCGTCAGATTCGTCACGTTACGCGACACCGTGCAACGGTGCCGGCAGAATTCAGCGAAAAAATATCTCTCACTAGCCATCAACGGGCTGCCGATTACACCGTGGCGAGAGCACGAGTGGGGATGTTCGAACGGTTGGTCGATGCTGCCGTGCTGGTTTGCCTAACGTTGTTAGGTGGTCTGCAACTGATCGACACGTGGGTGTCGAGCGTCACGACTCAGGATTTACCTCGACAGATACTGTTGATGGTGACTTTATCGGTCGTCGTCTCGATGGTCGGCTTACCGTTCAGTTTATACAGGCAGTTTCACCTTGAAGAGAAATTCGGCTTTAACCGGATGACTTTACGTCTATTCGTGATGGACATGATCAAAGGCACGCTCGTTGGTGCCGTGTTGGGCCTGCCGCTGATCGCCGCCGTGCTGTGGTTGATGGCACAAGCGGGCAGTTTCTGGTGGGTTTGGGCCTGGGCCCTTTGGGCCGCCTTCAATCTGTTGGCGCTACTGATCTTCCCAACCTGGATTGCACCACTTTTCAACAAATTCAGTCCGCTTGCTGACGAATCTCTCGAAACGCGTATTCGAGCCTTAGCCGAACGCGCTGGGTTTGGTTTGAGTGGCTTATTCGTCATGGACGGATCAAAACGCTCTGCGCATGGCAATGCCTACTTTACCGGTTTCGGCCGATCTCGTCGGATTGTCTTTTTCGATACCTTACTGGCCAAGCTCAGCGCCTCAGAAATCATTGCTGTCCTGGCACATGAACTCGGTCATTTCAAATATCGGCACGTCACCAAGCGCTTGATTAAAGGTTTTGCTGGCGCCTTGGCATTCTTCGCGCTGCTGGGTTGGTTAGCGCAGCAGCCTTGGTTTTACACCGATCTTGGCGTTTTACCTCGGTTGAGCGGCCGCAACGACGCCATGGCGCTGATTCTATTCTTTTTAGTCATGCCCGTCTTTACGTTTGCGCTAACCCCACTGTTTAGCTGGTTTTCACGCAAAGACGAATTTGAAGCGGATCGTTTCGCTACCCAACAAAGCGATGCTCAGGATTTGGTATCAGCGCTAGTCAAACTCTATGATGACAATGCGTCAACGCTCACGCCCGATCCCATCCATTCGGCGTTCTACGATAGTCATCCGCCCGCCTCAGTTCGTATTCGTCACCTCCTAACCGCCTGATGACAGAGCAAAACCACGGTCGAGTCATCGCTGCCCACGGGCGGCATTACTCGGTGGAGTTGCCGAACGGCCAACTGATTAAGTGCTTTCCCCGTGGTAAGCGAAACAGTGCTGCCGTGGGTGATTATGTCAATCTGACCATGCAAGGGGCTGACGAGGCAGCGCTTGAATCCATCCGAGACCGAAAAAACTTGCTTTACCGATCTGATGAGTCGCGCAGCAAACAATTTGCTGCAAATGTCGACCAATTGCTGATTGTGGTGGCAGTCAAACCAACGTTTTCTGACGATCTGTTAGGTCGAGCCCTGGCAGGTGCTTGGTCTGCTGACATTACTCCGATTATTTTGTTGAATAAAGTGGATTTAACCGACGGTTTGCAGGCGGCGCTCGAGAAGTTGCAGCCGTTTACTCAATTGGGGGTTCAGATCATTGAGGTGTGTGCTCATCAGCGCCAAAGCGTCAATGAAAAGATATTGCCTCTGCTGAAAGATAAAACCTCCATCCTGATCGGTCAAAGTGCCATGGGCAAATCGACCTTGCTCAATACACTGGTGCCTGATGCACTGGCTGCCACACAAACTCACTCTATTGCGCTCGATGCGGGCAAACACACGACAACGAGTACCCGTCTGTACCATCTACCTGAGGATGGAGGGGATTTAATCGACTCACCTGGATTTCAAGCGTTTGGGCTCTTGCACCTCGACCGCGAGGATATTGAGCGAGGTTTTCCTGAGTTCGCAAAACACGTTAGTGCCTGTCGTTTTTATAACTGCACGCATCAGCATGAACCTGGTTGCGGGGTTCTGGCTGCACTGGCGAGTGGTGAGATTCACCCGGCACGTCATGCGCTTTACGTCAGGTTAACCGACGCTAAGTCAGCCAATGATCATCGCTATTAAGCGTCAGTCACCCCACACGCCTTTGCCTCAACGCGCGGCTTGACTCGCTCAGGCGTGAGCTTCTGAAAGGATTTGCGTGAGCCCGAGCAACATCGCAGCGGTCGCGCCCCAAATAAAATAATCTTGCCAGGGCACAGAGTAAAAATGGCGTGTACCACCGTCGGGGAGCTGAGCCGTGTGATAACGATAGTTTGCTGGATTCGTTAGATGGGATAAAGGCACTTCAAATACTTCGGCTACTTCATCGACCTGTGGCGATAGACTAAACCCCGGTGTAACCAACGCAGTCACCGGCGTGACCGAAAAAGCCGATGACGTCAAATAGCGGGGCAACGTGCCCAATACCTCAACATACCCGCGGTTCAGGCCCGTTTCTTCTTCAGTCTCACGTAATGCGGTGTCAATCGCGTCGACGTCATGGTGCTCGACTCGCCCCCCCGGAAAACTGATTTGACCAGCGTGATCCTTGAGATGTGCCGTGCGTTTCGTCAACAACACAGTTGCACCGCTGTCGTGCATGACTAAAGGGACCAGGACTGCCGCATCAAGCGGGGGCCCTTCACGACCTGGAAGTCGTCGTTGAGACTCGTCAGGGATATGCAGGGACCGCTCAATACGTGCACCAAGCACACGACGCAAACTTTCTGGCGTTAATCCGCGAGCGGGCACTGAGGGGAATGGTATGGCAGGACTCACCCAGGCTTGGGCTTTTGCATCAAAGGTTGCAAGCATGGGCCCACGCACGTTGCGTGGGCCAGTACCTAAGGTCTGATCAGGATGCCTTGACGACATCGCTCTTGCGAGTCAGCTTTTCTTTAATACGAGCAGACTTACCTGAACGGCTACGCAAGTAGTAAAGTTTTGCGCGACGTACATCACCACGACGCTTGACTTCGATCGATGCAATCTGGGGTGAATACAACTGGAAAGTACGCTCAACCGCTTCGCCAGACGAAATCTTGCGAACGATGAACGACGAATTTAAACCGCGGTTACGGCGAGCAATAACAACGCCCTCAAATGCCTGAGTACGCTTACGTGTACCTTCAACCACATTGACACTAACAATCAGCGTATCGCCTGGTGCGAACACTGGCATTGGTTTTCCGCCGGTGAGGCGGGCAATTTCTTCTTGCTCGATTTGGGCAATCAGGTTCATAACAACTCCAATTACATCTTGCTCTCGGCCGGGACACGTAAAGCGTCACCGCATTGGTGAGAAAAGTCTCTTGAGCATACACTCAGACCTTATCTCTCATTTCTTTTTGCCTGATTCGACCAATTCGAACCACGCCGCCGGGCAGAGGATGTGCAACAAAGCCTTTGATTCTACAACGCTTTTGAGGGAAAAGACAAGTAGAAACCAGTGGCCAAGGATTAAAACCCAGCCGCGTTACCTAGCCAAAGGCAAGTGGGCACCATCGCGGCAAAGACCACCACCATACAAATATCGGCAAACATTCTGCCCGGGCTAGGTTGAAGTAAATCTTGATATCGTGCTTTAACCGAGTACGCAGAAACCGATTGACCCGGTAATGTGCGGTACTGGCTAGATGAGTGTGATGCAGAAAGTGTCTGAGTGTGGCGCATGTTAATCCCCTTTGTTTACCATAACAGTACTGTACATGAATACAGCACTGTTTGCAACAACAGTATGCGCCGATACAACAACTCAGCTAAGAAGGCCTTACTTATTGGGCTGTGGGGTCATCCGCAAGTAGGGTCGTAGCGCCTTGTAGCCCTTCGGGAATTTCTTGGCAATCTCAGCCTCATCCTTTAAGGACGGTACGATGATGACATCGTCACCGTCTTCCCAATTGACTGGTGTCGCGACGGAATGACTGTCGGTCAACTGCAGCGAGTCAATGACGCGCAACAACTCATCAAAGTTGCGCCCGCAACTTGCTGGATAAGTTAGCGTCAGACGGATCTTTTTAGCGGGATCGATGATGAACACTGAACGAACCGTTAACGTCGCATTGGCATTGGGATGAATCATGTCGTAGAGCGTTGAGACTTTACGATCCTCATCTGCCAGGATTGGAAAACCAACGGTCACGTCTTGGGTATCGTTGATATCCGGGATCCATTGGTTGTGCGATGCGGCACTGTCCACCGAAAGCGCCAGCACTTTGACATCACGCTGAGCAAACTCATTGGATAACTTTGCTGTGTAACCAAGCTCGGTCGTACAAACAGGCGTAAAGTCGGCAGGATGGGAAAACAATACCCCCCAGCTATTGCCCAACCATTGGTGGAAACTAATCTTGCCCTGTGACGAATCCTGCTCGAAATCAGGTGCAATATCGCCTAAACGTAACGTCATGTCATCTCCCCTTAAACAGTTTCACTCGTTAATGTGCATCGTAACAGCAAGCCTACCAAACATTAAATGCTCAACTCAATCAACACGACTTTGTGCGAGTGCTTGGCTCACCACCTCGCCGTTGCGCATGCTGGTGTAGAGCGTGCCCGTCCTTGGCAAAAGGTAAGCGCCGTAAAAGACCGCTGTCGCGAATTTATTGACGAGAAACTGATCGTCACTGACTGACAATTCACGTGCGCACACCAGAGCAGATCTCACCATTTGCCAGCCACCCAATGCATAACCGGCCAGCATGAGATACGGGACACTGCCCGTGTAGACCGCTCGGGTATCGTCTTTGGCGTGGCTCAGCACGTACTGTATTGAACCTTCATAGGCATCAATCGCCAAGGCAAATTGATGCACCAGCATCGCCAGCCCCGGTTGCTGAGCCGCTTTTGCTGATGCGAGTGCATCCGACAATTCAGCGAGTGTGGCTCGCATCGACTGGACTAAGCCCAATGCAATTACCCCGCCGTTGCGAAGCGTCTTACGACCGACCAGATCATTCGCCTGGATCGCAGTCGTCCCTTCGTAAATGGTCAGAATTCGCGCATCTCGGTAGTATTGCGCCGCGCCAGTTTCCTCGATGAAGCCCATCCCACCATGGATTTGAACGCCAAGCGAAGTCACTTCAAGAGAACACTCCGTCGAGAAACCTTTGACGATAGGTACCAGATAATCGTAAACCGATTCATTGAACTGGCGAACCGTCTCATCCTGATGGAGGCTGCCCAGATCATGCGCCGCAGCCGCACAGCAAGCAATGGCACGCGCCGCTTCGGTCAAGCCGCGCATCGTGCTGAGCATGCGTTGCACATCCGGATGCTGAATAATGGGTACAGCTGCTGCAGACCCTTCGATTGCTCGGCTCTGAACACGGTCACGTGCGTAGGCAAGCGCTTGTTGCGTTGCCCGCTCACTGATGCCAATCCCTTGGACACCAACGGCAAACCGCGCAGCATTCATCATGATAAACATGTACTCAAGACCACGATTTTCTTCACCCACCAACGTGGCCACGGCACCCTTACCTACTTCACCTTTCTCATCACCGTACAGCAGCACTGCTGTTGGGCTGCCATGAATACCAAGCTTGTGTTCGATTGAGGCACACCAGACGTCGTTGCGCAGGCCTGTCGAACCGTCATCGTTGACCAGATATTTAGGTACGATAAACAATGACAAACCCTTCACACCGCTTGGCGCATCAACCGTGCGAGCCAGGACCAGATGAACGATGTTTTCAGCGAGGTCATGCTCACCAAAGGTGATGTAAATCTTCTGGCCAAAGACGCGATAAGTACCGTCATCCTGCGGGACAGCTTTCGCAGAAACCAATGATAAATCTGAACCAGCTTGCGGTTCAGTGAGATTCATGGTGCCCGTCCAACGGCCCTCAATCAATGCGGGTACGTACCGTTTTTTCTGCTGATCGTCGCCTGCTAGCAGAAGCGCCTCAATGACGCCATCGGTCAACAAGGGACACAAGGAGAAAGCCATATTAGCGGCAAAGAGGTTCTCATTCGTTGCCGTTGCGAGCAAATTCGGCAAGCCTTGCCCACCCCAACCCTCGGGATGCCGCAACCCCTGCCAACCCCCGTCGGCGAAAGATTTGAAGACTTTGTGGAAAGAAGGGGTAACGGTCACCACACCATCTTTAAGCGACGGTGGCCTTTGGTCACCGTCCCAATTGGTGGGTGCGACCACCTCTTCTGTAAATCGTGCATTCTCAGCGAGGACAGCATCGATCAAATCAGGTTCGACGCCCGCGAATGCTGGCATTTGTAACAACTTGTCGAGCCCCGCCAAATGGTCAAAAACAAACTTGAAATCTTGCAGCGGGGCGCGGAAGGTCATAATGCCTCTTGGATAAAGAATGAATTACAGGGCAGCAACGATCTCCGGCACAGCCGTGAACAAATCTGCAACGAGACCGTAGTCGGACACCCCGAAAATAGGTGCCTCAGCATCTTTATTGACAGCGACGATGACCTTCGAGTCTTTCATCCCCGCCAAATGCTGAATCGCGCCCGAGATGCCGACCGCAACATACAACTGAGGGGCAACAATTTTGCCCGTCTGACCGACCTGCCAGTCGTTCGGTGCATAACCTGCATCGACTGCTGCGCGAGAGGCACCCAGCGCGGCACCAAATTTATCAGCGAGCGGATCAAGAATTTTGAAATTCTCTGAACTGCCCATCCCGCGACCACCGGACACCACCACCCGTGCACCTGCCAATTCAGGGCGATCACTCTTAGCGACCTCTCGGCCAACGAAAGTGGATAGGCCAGCCGACGCCACAGCAGGAATCGACTCAATGGCCGCATTGCCACCCAAGGCCGCAGCATCAAACCCAGTGGTGCGAACGGTGATAACTTTGACGGAATCAGTGGATTGCACCGTCGCAATCGCGTTGCCCGCATAGATTGGCCGCTGAAATGTGTCGGCTGAATCAACCGCCTGAATTTCAGAGATTTGGGCAACATCCAGGCGTGCAGCCACGCGTGGCGATACGTTTTTGCCTGAAGCGGTCGCCGCAAACAAGATGTGGCTGTAGTTGTTGGCCAAAGCTAACACTTGCTCGGCCACGTTTTCGGCGAGCCCATCGGCCAACACGGGCGAATCGGCCACCAGTACTTTCGACACACCCGCAATCTTAGCGGCCTCAGCTGCAACGCCCGCAGCGTCAGACCCTGCGACGAGCACATGGATATCACCGCCAATTTTTGCAGCAGCAGCAACCACGTTGAGTGTCGCGCCTTTCAATTGAACATTATCATGCTCAGCAATCACCAAAATAGACATGATCAAATCACCTTTGCTTCGTTCTTGAGTTTATCGACAAGCGCTGCCACATCAGGCACCTTAATACCGGCCGATCGTGCAGGTGGCTCGGACACTTTAACGGTCTTGAGTCGCGGCGTAACATCAACCCCTAAGTCAGCAGGGGTAAACGTATCCAACTGCTTTTTCTTCGCCTTCATGATGTTGGGTAAGGTCACATAGCGCGGCTCGTTGAGACGCAAATCGGTCGTGACAATGGCGGGCAATTTGAGCTCAATCGTTTCAAGACCACCATCCACTTCACGTGTGACGCGCGCAATGCCTGCGCCGATTTCAACCTTGCTCGCAAAGGTCGCCTGTGACCAGCCCAGCAAAGACGCAAGCATCTGACCAGTCTGGTTAGCGTCATCGTCAATGGCTTGCTTACCAAGAATAATCAGTTGAGGTTGCTCTTTTTGTGCGATCTCTTTCAGCAATTTGGCGACGGCCAAGGGCTGCAATTCAACGTCGGTCTGCACCAAAATGCCACGGTCAGCGCCAATTGCCATCGCCGTGCGAAGGGTTTCTTGGCATTGAGCAACGCCGCAAGAGACGGCAATGACTTCTGACGCAGCACCGCTCTCTTTCAAGCGAGTCGCCTCCTCAACCGCAATTTCGTCGAAAGGGTTCATCGACATTTTGACGTTCGCAATATCCACGCCTGATTGATCTGACTTGACGCGCACCTTGACGTTATAGTCAACGACACGCTTAACAGGCACAAGCACCTTCATCCCGCAGTCTCCAGAAAATATATGCCTAGCTCTTGAGGAAGCAGGCTAATTGATAAACATCAGCTTATTCTACAACTTTGCCAACGCCTTGATATGTGCCACGACACTGCGCCCCAGCGCAGAGAGGTTGTAGCCTCCCTCAAGCGTACTGACAACTCGCCCTTGAGCATGCCGGTCTGCGACCCTAAGGATTTGTTCAGTGATCCAGACATAGTCGGCCTCAACCAAGCCTAGTTGTCCAAGATCATCCTCGCGATGTGCGTCAAACCCGGCCGATATAAAAATCATTTGAGGCCGATGCGCCTCTAGCGCAGGCAACCAATACGTTGAGATGATCTCACGAATATCCATGCCCTTGGTGTAAGCGGGCACGGGGATATTGAGCATATTCGGGGATGAGGGCTCGTCGCCCCTGTGCGGATAAAACGGATGTTGGAAAAAACTGCACATCAAGACGCGATCGTCACCTGCAAACATCGCTTCTGTGCCATTACCGTGATGCACATCAAAATCGATGATAGCAATGCGATCAAGCGCATGTTGCGATAAGGCATGAGCCGCCCCAATCGCCACATTATTCAAAAAACAGAAACCCATCGCCTGATTGGGCATGGCATGATGCCCTGGGGGTCGGACTGCACAAAACGCAGTCTGCGCCCGGCCCTGCAGCACTTGGTCTACTGCAAACACCAAGGCACCCGCAGCATGCAAGGCGGCGTTAAGGGTGTGGGGGTTCATCGACGTGTCAGGATCGATCCTGAAGTAACCCTCACTGGGCGACTGTCGCGCTAATTCATCTAAGTACGCTGCCCCATGCACGCGTTCGAGTTGCATCCGAGTGGCCTCTGGCACCTCATCGCACTCAATCAAAAACTTACCTAAACCACTTGATAACAGCTGGTCTGAGATGGCGTCTAAGCGCAGTGGCGACTCGGGATGCCATTCACCCATGTCGTGCAAACGACATGAGGGGTGTGTGATGAATAAAGTCTCCATGACCAGGCAATATATTTTTATCTAAACAAGCATTGTTATCCGGTGATGTTATCGCAGATCAGCCCGTCAAGTGTATCCTCCCTTGTGATTCGACACGACACTGAACACCACCCCTGATGGCAAGATCGTTCTGACTCCTAAACGCAGAATGGGCACGGGGTGCAAGACCGAATTTTTGGAGCTTTTATGCCATCAAACGGAACTTAATATGACTGAGCATTCCTGAACGATCACCGCAGCTGAGGCCAGTACTTGTCGCGCAATACTTTTTTATACAACTTGCCCGTCGGATGACGTGGCAGTGCTGCTTCGAAATCAACGCTGCGCGGACACTTGTAGTCAGCCAGATTCGCTTTGCAATAGGCAATGAGTTCGAGCGCTAACGTATCGCTCGCTTGCTGGTGATCGAGCAGCTGGACAACGGCTTTGACCTCTTCACCAAAATCCACATTCGGGATCCCAAAAACAGCGACATCGGCGACCGCTGGATGTCCAATTAACACCGCTTCGACTTCTTGCGGGTAGATATTCACCCCGCCGGAGATCATCATAAAGGCTTTGCGGTCAACCAGATAAAGGTAGCCCTCATCGTCAACTCGACCAATATCACCCAGCGTTGACCAGCCTTGCGCATTGCGGGTTTCAGCCGTCTTTTCAGGGTCGTTGTGATACAGAAAATCCGGACCATCAGCAAAATAAACCAAACCAGTTTCGCCAACTGCCAATTCATGACCTTCGTCATCGCAGATATGGATGACGCCGAGCGCAGACTTACCGACTGATCCTTGGTGTTTCAACCATTCTTGGCAGGTGATTGAACAGAATCCATTGTTTTCAGTGCCTGCGTAATATTCATAAATAATCGGGCCCCACCAATCAATCATTTGCAACTTCACGTCCACAGGGCACGGCGCAGCGGCGTGAACTACCATTCGCAATGAGCTCAAATCATAGCGTTGACGAACCTCTGGCGCGAGCTTTAGCATGCGCACAAACATGGTGGGCACCCATTGACTGTGGGTAATGCGATAACGTTCAATCAGCGCGAGCGATTGCTCTGCGTCGAATTGCTCCATGATTGACACTTCACCACCGAGCTTGATCGTGGTCATGCTGTGCCGCAGCGGTGCTGCATGATAGAGCGGCGCCGGCGACAAATACCGGCAATTGTCACCATAGCCATAAAGCCCGTCGAGCAGCTCGACAAGAAAGGTTCGCTGGCCCGATGGCCCTGCTGGTCGAGGCCATTTCACCCCTTTTGGTTTGCCTGTGGTACCTGACGAATAGAGCATGTCCAACCCCTGTGCCTCGTCGGCAATGGGAGAAGTAGACTGAGTCGACAACGCATCGGCCCAACGAATCCATCCTTGGGCGATGTCTCCTTTAGGCTTGCCCACCACGAAACAATGAAGGAACTCGCCCAACTTTGCTTTGGCGAGTGCGGCCGAGCCGATGAGTTCATCTGCGCAGATTAAAACCTTAGCCCCGCAATCTTCGACAATCAACGCGATCTCAGCCTCGGTCAGACGAGTGCTGATGGTTGTGTAATAAACACCCGCTCGTTCAGCACCAAAACAGACTTCAAGAAACTCTTTCTGATTTTTGAGCAACACCGCAATGTGATCGCCGATCTCAACACCGCAAGCGCGTAACAAGTTTGCCACCCGGTTAGACACATCGTCTAGCTCACCGAAGGTAATTTGCTCTTGTGATCCACACATGCGATACGCAATGGCTTGAGGATCTTGCCTGACATCCCCGATCGGATAAAGCATTCGCCGCTCAACGATCATGATTGATACAAATCTTACCGAATTGGGCACCGGTCTTCAGGTAGTCAAAAGACGCTTTAAGGTCTTCGAAATCAAAAACTTTATCAACGACAGGCCGAATTTGGTGAAGAGCCATGGCGTTGATCATGGCCTCGAGCCCATCGCGATGGCCCACCGTAATGCCTTGCAATTTCACTTGCCGGGTGATGATCAAGCCAAGCGACGTAGACATCGCACCACCAGACAAAATCCCGATCATGGACAACGTACCGCCCGGACGAATGCAACGCAGAGACTGAGGCAAGGTTTTTTCACCCCCTACTTCGAGGATGTGATCAAAGCCACGCCCCTCGGTCAGCGCCCTCGCGGCTTTACCCCACTCTGGCGTTTCACGGTAGTTGATGGTGGCATCAGCACCCATCGCTTTGAGCCGTTCAATTTTGGCGTCACTCGAAGAAATCACGGTGACGCGTGCGCCTAGCATCTTGGCAAATTGCAAAGCAAACAACGCCACCCCACCCGACCCCTGAATCAATAACTGCTCACCAGGTTTGAGGTGACCACATTCAACCAGTGCACTCCACGCCGTCAGTGCGGCACATGGCAAGGTCGATGCCTCAAGATTCGTCAAGTATGTCGGCACTTTAACCACGCCTTCTTCAGACAGACACATGTATTGAGCCATGGTGCCATCAAGCGGCCCCCCAAGCGACTGCGTTAGCCGGTTGGCGTTCGGTTCACCAGAAATCCATCTCTGAAAATAGGCAGGGCAGGCACGATCACCAACGCTGACTCGTGTCACGCCGGCACCGATCTCAATCACATCGCCCACCCCATCTGACACCGGAATCAACGGCAAATCGCCCGATTGAGATCCATACGCTCGTTCGGGGACGATCGGATCTCGATAGTTAATGGACGATGCGCGCATACGCAGTAGCACTTGACCAGGGCCGGGTTTGGGATCGGGCCGCACGCCAACTTTTAAGTTATCTAGGCCCCACTCACCTTCAATCTGAAAAACACGCATTTCGTCTATCCCTTTGTTCAATCCCACGAGCCCAACCAAGTCACTCAGGGCTTGGTCGACAACTCACTTTTGCAGATCCGTTCGAGCATCATCTCGGTGGATCCATCCGTAAAACTTGCGATCTGAGCGCCAGTCATGTGACGTACAAAGGGATAGTGATCCCTCAGGCCATTGGCACCCATACTGTGGAGCAAGGCGGCCGTGTGTTTCTCTGCCATTCTCACCGCAAATACTTTTGCTTTCGCGGCAAGCTCGACCACAGGTTGCTGCTGATCAATCGCTTGCGACGCGGCCTGCACCAGTTGTCTGGCTGCCTCAAGGTCAACCGCAGCCTCTGCGATCCGCCAGCGCCACCCTTGATGCTCTGCAAGCGTCACCCCAAACGCGGTTCGTGTCGCGCCATAGTTCGCTGCGATTTTCAAACATTCGGCAACCATCCCACAACACATTGCGGCCACGTAGGTTCGTGCGCCGTTGATCGATTCAAGGGCACGTTTAAAGGCTAAGCCAGCGGGATGAATCAATTCAGTCTTTTGAGCGATATAGCCATTCAGTTTAAAACTGCTGGTACCAAGCGAGGCGGCTGCTTGACTGCCGAAATGAGTGTTTCGTTCAAAACCAGCTCGATGTGCATCAATCAAAAAGGCCGCAATGCCCGCAGCCCCCGATCCGGCCCGCGTTTGCGCGTACATCACCACGACATCGGTAAATTCAGCGTTAATGATCCAGGATTTTTCACCGTTGATAAGCCAACCCTGATCGTGAGGGACAGCAAGTGTCTTAATCGCGGCGAAGTCAGAACCGGCATGTGGTTCGGTCAGGGCGGTGCACCCGGTCTTTTCTGCGGCGACTAAATCTCGGATGAGCGGTGCCGACAGTGCTGCTTGGTCTAGGCTAGCTTGCGGCACCGACATCCAGTGCGCAAGCATACTCGCGATATTTTGCGTATTGATGAGCGACATCGAAAAACCAAAATCAGCGCCTGCTAGTGTTTCGGCAATGGCCGCTTTGCATTGAAAGGAGGCTTGCGAACCACCCCAAGCCATGGGCACCTGGATACCCGTCAAACCATGTTGAGCGGCTAATTTGAGGTACTGTTGAGTCGCGGTGGGTGTTGAATTCCAGTCAGGCAAGGGGCACTGACGAACCGCCTCGGCAACCTCGACTGCCCCCTTGATCAATTGCTGTTCTTTTGCCGACCAGTTCACCATCGCTACCCTCTTTTATTGAGCATTGAACCCAGCTTGTTAATGAAGCCTGCGAAAAGTGGCACCACCCCTCTTGGGATATAAATGGTGGTCAACATCAATAAAGCCCCATAGACGACAAGCCTGAGCGTATCTGCAATGCGCAGATATTCGGGCAACGCAATCACCAAAAAAGCGCCAACCGCCGGGCCTATTAACGTACCACTACCGCCCAAAATAACCGCCAAAATCGCATTCAACGACTGATCGACGCCAAAGGGTTCGGGGTTTAAAAAGCCGATGAAATGCGCGTACAACGCGCCCGCCAGACCAGCAAAAGCGCCACTCATGACAAAGGCAAATAATTTATAACGCCAGGTTTCGATCCCCACCGCTTGAGCCAGCGGCTCATTCTGTCGAATCGATAGCAACACGTGCCCCACTCTTGAATGCAAGATCAAGGCACAGACCACCGTCGCGAAAATAGCTGCTAGCAAGACCAAATAGTAGTAGGCCTCGCGCGTATCAAAAGCAATCGGATGACCGAAAAAACTGAACCCTTCTGGTCTTGGCACATGGGGGATCCCCCCCTCGCCGCCCGTGAGCGAGGTGAAGTTATTGAGAACGATGACGATTACCAAGTTGTAGGCCAAGGTCACGATGGCAAAGTAATGCCCTTTGACTCTCAAGCTCGGATAACCGACAAACAACGCAATCACTGCTGAGATCAGTGGTGCACCGAGCAAGCAGAGCCAGACAGGTAGCCCTAGCCGCATTGCCAGCAGCGTTGAGGCATACGCACCGACCCCCATAAATCCCGCCGAAGCAATCGAGACATAACCGGTAAAGCCTTGGATCAAGTTCTGGCCTTGAGCAATCACGACCCATATCAAACCAAGGATCATTAGATGCAGGAAATACGGCACGGTCAGGAATAGCGGCATTGCAAACAGCAAGGTGATCACAACGATCAACGCAAGCGTTCTGATAGGGATGTTGCTCGGGACGGTTTTCATTTTTTACCCAATAATCCTTCGGGTCTAAACAGCAGCACCACAATCATCACCGCGAAGGCAATGACATCCTTGTAGGACGAAGAGATATAGCCAGCCGCTAAAGACTCACTCACGCCCAGAATCAAGCCACCCACTACTGCCCCCGGGATAGAGCCAAGGCCACCCAAAATCAGCACCGCAAAGCCCTTAATCACCAGACTTTCACCGAGCCCTGGTGCCAATGCCAGCATCGCACCAACGAGTGCCCCACCCGCTACCCCCAGCGCTGAAGAAATACCGAACACCACATAGGACACAGCGTTGGCATTTACCCCCATCAGGGTTGCCGCAGCTCTGTTTTGGGCAACTGCTCGAATCGCCCGACCTGTTTTGGTGCGACTCACAAAGAACCACATCGCGGCTAGTAATACCGTCGTACACGTCATGATGACTAACCGCAATTCGGTCATCACAATCCCTAAGACGTGATAGACATGTGTGTAAGGCGTACGCACCACGATTTGATCAGGGCCGAAGGTCACCAGATTCAAACCGTCTAGCATCATGGTCAACCCCAAAGCAATAATAAAGGCATTGATCGGTGGCGCCTTTTGCACGGGCCGATACGCGAGTCGCTCGATAAGCACACCAAAAAGCGCACCAGCCAACATCGCCACCAATACCGCGACAAAAAATGGCAGGCCAAACCTCTCGATGAGAATAAAGGCAACGTAGCCCCCCGACATCGCCACCACACCGTGAGCAAAATGCGCGATCCCCAGAATCCCGAACACAATCGTCAGACCAATGCCAATCAGTGTGTAGACGGCACCGATCGCCAAGCCATTAAAAATTTGCTGTAGAAATTCTGTCACGCACAACTCACGACAAGGAGGTTAGTTGATAACAAGGGCGAGACGCTTACTTGCGCAGGGTTTTCAAGAAGGCTGAATAAACCATCGCATCAGAAGGCAAATCGGAAACATAAACCCACTTACCCTTTTGCCACTGGAATGCCCCGTTCGCGGTGTAGGCTTGACCATTCTCATCGAACATCTTGCCAGCCACCGCAAGATACTTCATGACGGCCTCTTTGGGGATGGCGATTTTATGTGCTGCCTCAGCAACCTTAGCGGCATCAGTTACCGTACCAGCTGCCTCGATCGCGTGTTTCAGCACATACACTTGGTCGTACGCATAAGGAGAGCTGGGTGCCGCCGCGAGACCAAACTTCTTGTTGTAATTGACGGCATAGGCTTGTGCCACGGGACCGAGCGCGGTGAGCGTTAGCTCGATTGGTCGCAAATCCCACACGCCTTCCATCTGCTCGGAGGTCGCTACTTTGAGAAACTGCTCTTCGCTACCACTCGTGAAACCAAAGCGTGGCACATTCATCCCCATTTCAAGGGCTTGTCGATACACGAAGGCAGCGGGTTCAACGTAGCCGATCACCAACAGCGCATCAGGCGCCAGGGCCCGAATTTTGGTTAGCTGAGGGGTCATATCGCGGTCTTTCAAACCGAAAGACTCTTTTGCAACGATGGTGCCACCGCCTTTGGTAAATTCTTTCTCGAAGGCGTCCAGGTACTGTGTATAAAACGAAATATCCAGATTACCAATGACAGCAATTTTTTTGGCGCCTTTTTGCGCAACAAAGGTACCTGCCGCCGCACCCGTGAAGTCTGCTGGGGGGCGTGTGCGCAACAAGTTATTGGCACCTTGCGTGGTGATGCTACGTTCGGCTGCGTTACCCACCAACATCACGACTGGCTCTTTGGCGATAAACGAGGCAACCGCACTGGTCGGGCCCGAACAACAGAAGCCAACGATGTATTTCACATTATCGCGGTCGATCAACTTGCGCACGACGTTCGTGCCTTCGGTTGGATTCGCTTTGTCGTCATATGAAATCACGTTCAATTTATAGGTATCGGCACCAGCTTTGATGCCACCTTGCGCATTAATTTCATCGGCGGCCATCTTCACTGCGTTCGACTGTGGCAATCCGTATACGGCGCCTGGGCCGGTCAATGAATCAGAGATGCCAATATCAAGCGTCTTGTCTGCCGCCACCGCGACACCGACACCGGTGGCCAGTGTCGCTACCGCGATCGCGTTGAGAAGAAACTGACGAGTTGATTGGTGCATAGCGGTCTCCCTTGTAACTTTTTGAGTTTTACTCTTGATTAGTGGCCAAGATAGGCGTTACTGACTTCTGGATTAGACATTAACTCTTTACCCGTTCCCTGCAAAACAATTTCACCCGCTTCAACCAAATACGCCTGATCAGCTAAGCCCAGCGCCATGTTGGCATTTTGCTCAACAAGCAAGATGGTCATGCCATCTGCTTTGATTCGAGCAATTGTTTCTCCCACTTCCTGAACGATTTTGGGGGCAAGCCCCAAAGACGGTTCGTCAAAGATGCAAAGTTTTGGCCGAGACATCAGGGCGCGTGCAATCGCAAGCATTTCTTGTTCACCACCTGACAGGGTGCCTGCCATCTGCTTGGCCCGTTTGCGCAACACGGGAAACATGTCCATCATCTTGTCTAAGTCACTACGCTGCTCTGTGTCGCGGCGCGTATGGGCACCCATTTTTAAATTCTCAGTCACCGACATCTCGGCAAACACCTGCCGGCCCTCGGGGCACATCGTGATACCCGCGCGAACAATGGCATGACCCGAGGCACGACTAATATCCTGGCTTTCGAAAACGACTTGCCCTTCGCGCGCAGGCAACAAACCTGTAATGCAGCGCAGTGTGGTGGACTTTCCAGCGCCATTGGCCCCAATCAAGGTGACACACTGCCCTGCCTTGACCTCAAAACTGATCCCGTGCAACACGTCAGTCTTGCCGTAGCCAGCGCGCAAATTCTTGACCGTCAACATATCAGACACTCGCCCCTAGATAGGCTTCAATGACAGCAGGATCGGCGCGAATCACCTCAGGCAGATCATCGGCAATTTTCTGCCCAAAATTCAACACGGCAATCCGCTCGCACACATCCATGATTAAACCCATATGATGTTCTATCACCATGACAGCGATGCCTTGTTCGCGGATTTTATGAATCACGGCGCTGAGTTCTGCTCGCTCTTTCGCCACCATCCCGGCGGCTGGCTCATCGAGCAGCAACAATTTAGGCTCAGTCGCCAGTGCAGTGGCGATCATCAAGAGGCGTTGCTGTGCTGAAGATACCTCGGATCCATACCGGTCAATGACCTCTGTCAATCCAACCATCTCAAGAATTTGTTCTGCCTTACGTTGCTGTTTGACCACTTCCGTGCGAGCGGCCGGTCTTCTCAACACATCTGTCCAACTCAAGTGCTGGTATCGGGTATGACACGCCAGCGATACATGATCAAACAAGGAAAACTCGCCAAATACGCTGGTCGTTTGAAACGTTCGGGCTAATCCCAGGCGAACGCGTTCGACAATCGATGTCGAGGTCACATCACGATCACCAAAAGTCAGCGTGCCACTCGTGGGCTGAGCTGTGCCAGAGATCAAGTTCACCGTTGTGGATTTACCTGATCCGTTGGGACCAATCAAACCGACCACCTCTCCTGCATGAATATCGAGGGAAAGCGCTTTGACTGCATGAACCCCGCCGAAGCGCTTGTCCAGCTTTCGTAGTGTCAGTAAGGGTGTGGCCATCTATTTAATTTGTCGCCTAAATCAGCGTTGCGAAGCATTGCTGTCATTATCTGGTTTTTACGGATAGCATTTGAGCTGTCGATATAATAGACTGGTCGTCTAGTAAACAAATCGGGACTAACCCTAGCGTGTGTTCAGACACAACCAAATAATCAGCAGGGAGCACTGAAATCCATGCCACTCACCGACAGTGTCGCGTCGTCGACCCTACCCCGATCGCTCCAAGCCAAAGCCAACGGAGAAACCCGCCTAGCGCTAGTCTGGTGCGGGACCGAGTTGCTGACCGAACGTGGTTTTCTCAGTACCGGAATCGAAGAGATACTCTCTCGCGTCGGGGTACCGAAGGGATCTTTCTACCATTACTTCAAAAGCAAACAAGACTTTGGTGTAGCGGTGATCGAAAATTATGTCGAGTTTTATGCTGAAAAGATGAATCGTATATTTACCGACGCGTCTTTAACGCCACTGCAGCGCGTTCAGCGTTTTGTGGATGAGGGTAAAGACGGTATGATCCGCTACGGTTTTAAACGTGGTTGCCTGATCGGTAACATGGGACAAGAACTGGCGAGTTTGAACGATGAATTCAGACTTCAATTAGAGGCCGTTTTAGTCTCATGGGAGATCATGCTTAAAGCCTGTCTGGATCGTGCAGTTTCTCTGGGGGAACTGTCTCTTGATACTGACACGGCTGCCCTATCCAATTTCTTCTGGATTGGGTGGGAAGGGGCAATCCTGAGAGCCAAGCTGACGCAAAACACCGCGCCACTGGATCAGTTTGCAAGTCTGTTTTTTACGCTGGCGAAAAGCAAGTAAGCAGAGGCCATTCATACTGTCGTTTTTGAGGGTTGTTATGACTTATTTAGCTCGCATGATCCGACTTTTTTTAATAGCGAGTGTTGCCGCTGCGCTTGTTGCGTGTACGACCGTGAACGATCCCGTCGCCACCGACAAAACGTCGGGCCCTAGCTCATCCTCTATAAGAATCGGCGCTAGCGAACCAACCCCTGAGGCTGAACAACCGAATGCCCCAGCCGATGAGTTTGCTGCGTCGACTCGGCGCGACGAGGTCAAGAGGTTTGCAAGTCAACTTGCGGCAACCCGTCATTTGCCTGAATCTGCCATCTTAGCGTTGCTTGCCGAGGCTCGCTATAGCGTCACGGTCGCCAAACTGATCGCACCTGTGCCAAGCGGGCAACCACGTCCCCCTAAAAGCTGGAAGGTTTATCGTGGACGTCGGCTCGATTCGGTCACGATTAGTCAAGGCAAAGCGTTTATGCAACAGAACGCCACCGCTTTAAGCCGTGCGACCGAGCGCTATGGGGTGCCGGGCAATGTCATTGCCGCCCTGATCGGGGTTGAAACGCTTTATGGCAAAAACCAAGGTAACTTTCGGGCATTAGATGCACTCGCAACACTGGCCTTTGATTATCCCGATGCGAGCAGACCCGAGCGTGCGGCTCTGTTTCGCGACAATTTGGCTGATTTGATCGAGCTCGATCTCACTGGCAAGGTGAATGCCCGCACGCTGAAAGGCTCTTACGCGGGTGCCGTTGGTATCCCTCAATTCATGCCAAGCAGCATCAAACGCTTCGCCGTCAGTGCCGATGGTCAAAACAAAATTGACTTGAACATGAACCCTGCCGACGCCATCATGTCGATTGCCAATTATCTGGTCGAGCACGGTTGGCAACGAGGATTACCGATTTTTGTACCCGTGCAGTTGCCCGGCAATGCAGCTAGCCTCGTTGATGGCGGTCTTAAACCGAACTTAGACTGGCCTCAATTGATGGCAGCTGGTGCTCACCTCAACGCTGGTCAAGCGGCAAATCAAGCGTGGATGCGTTCGGCGCTTGGCGTGATTGATTTACCAGAAGAGGCAGTCGGAACAACTGAGTTCAGAACCGCAACCCCGAATTTCTTTGCGTTGACGCAATACAACCACAGCTACTTCTACGCGACTGCTATTACCGACTTGTCAGAAGCGCTGGCCGGTCACTAACCAAAACATTGCTGGTGGCTCGAACGTCAGCTGGCGGGTTGCTCGTTAAACAACCCAGTCGATAAGTAACGGTCACCGCGATCGCAAACAATGAAGGCGATGGTGGCGTTGCTCACTGACTCTGCCACGCGCAAGGCGGCAACCAAGGCACCCGCGGCGGACACACCGGCACAAATACCCTCTTCTGCTGCAAGGCGTCTTGCCATGGCTTCAGCATCCTTTTGCTCGATCGACTCAAACTGATCGACTCGTCCAGCATCATAAATCGAAGGCAAATAGGCTTCTGGCCATTTGCGGATCCCCGGGATTTGTGATCCCTCAGCGGGTTGAGCACCGACGATACAAATTGCTGGGTTTTGAGATTTCAAATACCGTGAAACCCCCATGATGGTGCCTGTGGTCCCCATGGCACTCACAAAGTGAGTGATGCGCCCCCCCGTTTGGGCCCAAAGTTCAGGCCCCGTTGTCTTGAAATGTGCCAACGGATTATCCGGATTAGCAAACTGATCTAGTACCTTGCCTTCACCATTGGCTTGCATTTTGCTGGCGAGGTCTCTTGCGTGCTCCATCCCACCCTGATTGGCAGGCGTCAGAATCAATCTGGCACCATACGCAGCCATCGAGGCTCGACGTTCGGTGGATAAATTATCCGGCATGATCAAAATCATTTTGTAGCCACGCATGGCCGCCGTCATGGCCAAGGCAATCCCTGTGTTACCACTGGTCGCCTCAATCAGCGTGTCGCCTGGCTTGATATCACCACGCGCTTCTGCACCCAGAATCATCGACAACGCCGGCCGGTCTTTGACCGAGCCCGCTGGGTTGTTGCCCTCAAGCTTGCCTAGGATGACATTGCCTCGGGCATCATTGCCTGCGCCGGGGATGCGTTGCAGCCGTACCAGCGGCGTATTGCCGACGGTGTCTTCAATGGTGGGATAAGTTTGCGTGTTCATGCTCAGATCATACCCAAAACCGCACGGCGCGTCATAGGGATGATCTCGCCCTCGGCTCAAACACCTATCCCTGTCACGGCAGTACTTCAATCGATGGTGTGGCCTGAACCTCATGGTTTAAGCCGGTGACACGTTTGTTCGAACGGGTGTTTGCTTTAGCCGCTGTCGAGACGTTAGCAACGGCAGGCGTTGATGGTCGGGCTGACGTTGCACTGGCTGTCGGACCATCCGTCGACTCAACCACGAGGCCAGCCGCTTGCAAGGATTGCAACCGACGCTGCCCTAGTCCTTTGACGCGATCGGACAAGTCTTGCAAAGATTCAAATCGCCCCGCTCTATCGCGCTCTTGCACAATAATGGCCGCGGTTCGAGGCCCAAGCCCGCGGATGCGTTGCAGGTCATCGATCGAGGCCAAATTAACATCTATCGCCTGCGCCGAGAAGCCGAGACTCATCCCAGCGGCCAGCGCCAACGCGCGTGTGCGGTGCTGCGGAAAAACTCGACACCAACCATTGGCTGATCGGGTAACAAAAGGCTGGGCAACAGGATCATGCAAAAACGGATTCATCAGATCTCCAAAAAAAAAACCGCGCATCGTCAAACGACAGAGGCGCGGTGTTATCTTGAAGGATGAAGCGATATAGTGACTCAAGATGTGCAAGATAAATCCACCCGAGACACTACGACAGTCAAGGACTAATTGGGTTTCAACGCCTTCGTTTTTGCGTGCAGGGCGCGAACGTACTCGGCTACGCCCGTCGAGACGTCACGCATGGGTTCTGTAAAACCTGCAGCACGAAGTGCGTCAGTGTTTGCTTGCGTGTAGCTCTGGTAACGTCCCTTCAAGTCATCTGGAAAGTCCGTGTACTTGATTAACCCCTGGTCGACCATTTGAGCCAGAGTTAAGGCTTCTTTGCCTTGAAGTTCGCGCATCGTATTGATCACTGCGCTAGCGACATCATTGAAGGGCTGTGCAAGCCCCGTCCCGCAATTAAAGATACCGGAGACTTCATGGTTATCGAAAAAGTATAAATTGACAGCCACCACGTCGTCGACGTGAATGAAGTCACGCATCTGACCGCCATTTTCATAGCCGTCCCAACCGCCAAAGAGTCGAACACAACCTTCAGACAAGTACTGATTCATGTTGTGATAGGCCACTGAGGCCATCCGGCCTTTGTGCTGTTCGTTCGGGCCATATACGTTGAAGTAACGCAAACCAACGACTTGCGAGGTCAGTGTTTCGAACCGTGTGCGCAAGACCTGATCGAACAACAGTTTCGAGTAACCGTAAACGTTGAGCGGCTTTTCATAGGCAGGATCTTCAATGTACTCAGGGCCAGCGCCGTAGACCGCTGCAGACGATGCATAAATCAGCTGCGTCCCGTGGGTCTGGCAATACTCAAACAACTCGAGCGTATAGCGGTAATTGTTATCCATCATGAACTGGCCGTTGCGCTCGGTGGTGTCTGAGCACGCGCCTTGGTGGAAGATCGCTCTGGTTTTGTTCAAACCGCCGTTTGCCACCAATCGACGGAAAGCCGCCTTATCCATGTAATCTGCCACCGTGTACCTGGCGAGATTCGCGAACTTGTCACCTTCGGTGAGATCATCAACAGCCAGAATATCGGTCACGCCGCGAGCATTGAGTGCGGCAATCAGTCTGGATCCAATAAAACCCGCAGCGCCAGTGACTACAAACATGACAACTCCTCTGCTGTGACGATGGACGTCCCTAGTTTACCAACCACGATGCCACCCGCACGATTTGCCCAACGCATGGATTCTGACCACTCAACGCCAACGGCGCGCATCACAGCCAACGTGGCTAATACTGTATCACCAGCGCCCGAAACATCAAAGACTTCATGAGCCTGGGCATCAACGTGGTCGCTGCCCTTGTCATTAAACAAAGTCATTCCCTGTTCGGACCGAGTCACCAGAAGCGCCTCAAGCTGTAAATGCGCTCGAAGCGTTTGGGCTCGTGTTGCCAAGTCTGCCTCTGATACCCATTGCCCCACCGCCTGCTGCATCTCGCTTCGATTGGGCGTGACCAGTGTCGCACCACGATAACGATTGTAATCACTGCCCTTGGGATCCACCAAAATCGGTAAACCCTTTTTTCGAGCCGCCGCGATCAATGCATCAACATGCGTCAACACACCCTTGGCGTAATCAGACAAGACAACCACATCATGAGCCTCAAGCAGCGGTTCAAAGCGAGCCGTGAGCTCGTTCAAGGCATCCACGCTGGGTTTCTCTTCGAAGTCAATCCGAAGCATTTGTTGCTGTTGACCCAAGACCCGCATTTTCATGGTCGTGTGGATGGTTGGATCCAGCACAAGCTGACCGTGAATACCGTCAGCGCGAAGCAGCTGCCCCAACTGCACCCCTGCCTCGTCCTGACCAACCACACCGAGTAGCGTGACGCGTGCACCTAAGGACGCAATATTGCGAGCAACGTTCGAGGCACCCCCGAGCCTATCTTCACGCTTGACGACATGAACCACTGGCACAGGGGCTTCGGGAGAGATTCGCTCTACCTTGCCAAACCAATAACGGTCTAGCATCACATCACCGACCACCAAGATACGCGTGGCTGCAACCGCAGCCGCGGGAAATGCGTTCACTGTACTTCCTCCAAACGAAGGGGACGATAGGTCTCCCACGAGTTACAACCGGGACACTGCCAATAGTATTGCCGGGCTTGAAACCCGCACATATTGCAGGCGTAGCGATCTAGTCTTTGCGTATGACGTTTGATTAACTTGCGCAGCAAACCAAAGTCTGGGCCTGGGACGAGATCGGTGTCAACTGTGCCCTGTTCAACCGTCGCACTGGCCTTTGGCGTTGGATTGATCTGAGCCAATTCTATTTCAAGCATGCGATCCAATCCCAGCAAAGAAGGATTGGATTCTAAAGCCCCTCTTGCGAATGCCCACGCAGTTTGCGCACCGTCTTGTGTGCGCAAACCACCAAAGACTACGTTGAAGAGATCAAGTGAAGGATGCGACTGATAATGATGAGAGAGGATGTCCAAACCCTGTTCTGCTTTGCCCAATCGCGCGAAACTCGCTTGAAGCGCTTTGGCAACCAAGCCAGCGAATTCTGGCGCTTGTTTTAGCACGGACAGCCGCGCCTCATGCTCTGCTTTCGCGTCTTGGCGGGCAGCTGCGATGTCAGCCTTTAACATCGCAATGCGAACCTTGGATGCGGCCACCCCCGCACTGTAAGGGCTCAAGGGGAACCCCGTTTTATCCGCATTATCGGCCGCCTGTTGCGCTGCATTCAATGCCGTCTGTGCAGCATCTGCATTGGCTGGGTTCCCTTGCAAGGCACTTTGCGCAATTTCGCAGTAGTAATGAACCAATTGAGGAACAGGTTCATCGACAACTTTACGTAGCTTTTTAGCGGCTTCAATCGCCCGCAACCAATCATGCTCAGACTCATAAATACGGATCAGTGCACGTAATGCTGGCAGGGTGTAGGTAGAACCATCCAGTTGCAGAAAGCCCTCTTCTGCTCGGTCGAGCATGCCCGCCTTCAAATAATCTTGTGCCAGTTCATGCTTGGCATGCTCACGTTGGCTATCGGGCAAATCTGCTCGGGCTAACAGGCTTTGATGTACACGAATGGCGCGCTCCATCTCACCACGACGGCGAAATAAGCTACCTAAAGCAAAGTGCAGTTCGGTGGTTTCAGGATCAAGTTTAGCCACTTCGATAAAAGCATCAATGGCTTGATCGGGCTCTTCATTGAGCAAGAAGTTCAAACCTTTGAAATACGAGTCTGGCAGATTTCTGGTTTCAGAAAGAATCTGACCGATGTCCAGACGAGCTGCCATCCAACCTAAACCAAACAGCAAGGGGATGAAAATTAACCACCAGGATTCGAAATCCACTGAGTAAGCCCTGATTTAATGTTGGATCAAAAGGGTGAAAGCGGCACGAGCACGTCTGGTGAAACCGCTTCACCGGCAGGCGTGTTGACTGCTTTTTGAATACGCTCGAGATCTTTACGCAGCCGAGCAAGTTCGCGCCGTCTTCGAAGTGAACCGGGCACGGTGAGCAACAAGCCAAAGAGTGTGCCAACAACAAAAGCAGCTAACATCACAACGATGAGCGGGATGTGATCAAACTGCATATCGCCGTAAAGCTTCACCACCACTTCATCGGTGTTCTTTAAGGCAAACATGAGCACTGCAAAAAAAACCACAAACCTTAAGGCCCATACTAGATATCGCATGGCGCTTCTCCCTGACGCAAAAGTCGATTGTAAGTCACGCTGAGCTGTCTCGTCGCTCAACCCATTGAGCGGTCATAAAAAAACCGTCCTGACTGCGGACGGTTTTTGCTACCCAAAACTTTGTAACGGTCGTTGACGCTAGGCCGATGCTTGCCGCTGAGGCCGCTCAAGCTCTGCCCCCGTTGACTCGCGATCGGCCGTTGATTCAAGATCATCATCCGCAAACTCAGTCGCATCCACGCGCTCTCGCAACTCTTTGCCCGCTTTGAAATGCGGTACCTGCTTACCAGGCACCAACACTTGCTCACCCGACTTGGGGTTACGACCGACACGCGGTGCGCGCTCAGACAACGAAAAGCTGCCAAAACCTCGTATTTCAATACGCTGGCCCTCGGCTAACGCCTGGACCATCGCATCAAGTACGGTCTTAACCGCTAAATCGGTATCTCTGACGGCCAGCTGAGGATAGCGGGCCGCCAGAATGGCGATTAATTCAGACTTGGTCACCTGATTTATTCAGTGTCACGAGCCTGATCGAGCTTGGCCTTGAGCAAAGCGCCCAAGTTCGTTGTGCCCGACGACGCACTAGCTTCAGTCATGCGTTGCATGGTTTCGGCAGTGTCCTGACTATCACGAGCCTTGATCGACAACTGAATCGCGCGAGTTTTGCGATCGACGTTGATAATCATGGTTTCGACGTTATCACCGACTTTCATGACTGTCGTTGCATCTTCAACGCGGCCCGATGCCATCTCTGAAGCACGGAGGTAGCCTTCGACTTCATGTGACAGGGTAATGGTTGCGCCTTTCGGTTCAACGGCCTTGACCACACCTGGCACGACGGCACCCTTGTCGTTGGTTGCCACAAAGTTGTTGAATGGATCGCCTTCAAGCTGTTTCACGCCCAACGAGATGCGCTCTTTATCGGTATCGATACCGAGCACAACGGCATCAAGCTCATCGCCCTTCTTGAGGTTGCGAACAGCTTCTTCACCAGTTTCTGTCCATGACAAATCTGATAGATGCACCAGACCATCAATGCCGCCTGGCAAACCAACAAAGACACCGAAGTCAGTGATCGACTTGATCGCGCCACGTACTTTGTCGCCACGCTTAGAGTTAGCTGCAAACTCTTCCCAGGGGTTCTGACGGCACTGCTTCATGCCCAGCGAAATGCGACGACGATCTTCGTCGATTTCAAGAACCATGACTTCAACTTCGTCACCCAAGGTAACCACTTTGCGAGGATCAACGTTTTTGTTGGTCCAATCCATTTCAGAAACGTGTACCAGACCTTCAATACCAGCTTCGACTTCAACGAATGAGCCGTAGTCGGTGAGGTTTGTGACTTTACCGAACAAACGAGTGCCTTGTGGGTAACGACGAGCCAGACCCACCCAGGGATCTTCGCCCAGTTGTTTGACGCCCAAAGACACACGGCTCTTTTCTTGATCAAACTTCAGTACTTTAGCTTCAACTTCTTGACCGACCGTCAAGACTTCTGAGGGGTGACGCACGCGACGCCATGCCATGTCGGTGATGTGCAACAAGCCATCAATGCCGCCCAGATCAACGAAGGCGCCGTAATCCGTAATGTTCTTGACCACGCCTTTGACAATTGAGCCTTCTTGCAAGTTTTCGAGCAATTTCTGACGCTCTTCGCCCATGCTCGCCTCAAGCACGGCGCGACGCGACACAACAACGTTGTTGCGCTTGCGATCAAGCTTGATGACCTTGAACTCCATGGTCTTGCCTTCGAAAGGCGTGGTGTCTTTAACAGGACGCAAATCGACCAATGAGCCAGGCAAGAATGCACGGATACCAGCAGTCATGACAGTCAGACCGCCCTTCACCTTGCCAGTAATCGTACCGGTAACCAGTTCGTTTTTCTCGAGCGACTGCTCAAGTGAGAGCCAAGCCGACAGGCGTTTGGCACGATCGCGAGACAGCACGGTATCACCGTAGCCGTTTTCAAGCGAGTCAATAGCAACCGAAATAAAGTCGCCAGGATTGACTTCGAGCTCACCCTGATCGTTGAGGAATTCTTCTAAGGGAATCAGCGCTTCTGATTTCAGACCAGCATTGACGACGACGAAATTGTGATCAATACGAATGACTTCTGCCGAAATGACTTCGCCAGACTTTAAATCCTGCTTTTCAATACTTTCGGCGAACATCGCGGCAAAACTTTCGCCGGATTCAATAGAGGTTTGTTGAGTTGACATGTTGAGGAAAATCCAAATGACCCAAGGGGCCGGGTAGCACACCTACTCGCAATACCCATCGAGCAAGGTGAGGTTAAAGTTAAAAAACCTAGGCTTGATACAGCGCAAGGATGGCTTGCACAGTCTGATCAATCGTCAATGCTGAAGAATCGATGGTATGCGCATCTTGTGCAGCGATGAGGGGTGCGGTGGCTCGATCTGTATCACGCCGGTCACGCTCTCGCATATCTGCAAGCAAGTCCTCTAGATTAGCAGAAATACCCTTATCGATCAACTGGTTATAACGTCGCTGGGCACGAGCAAGCACATCTGCAACTAAAAAAATCTTTAAATTCGCATCAGGAAACACAACGGTGCCCATATCTCGCCCATCCGCCACCAGCCCAGGCGATTGTCTGAACGCCCGCTGACGCCCCAGTAGCGCGGCACGCAACGCCGGTTGTGGCGCCAATTTAGAAGCCAGATTGCCGACGGGTTCTTGCCGCATCAGCTCACTGACATCGTCGCCCTCAAGCGCGACACCTTGTGGATGAAAGGCAACATCCAACCTTTCGGCGAGCTGCGCAACGGCGCCGGTATCTTCTGGGGACACTTGGTGCTTCATGACCGCAATCGCGGTGAGCCGATAGAGCGCACCACTATCAAGCGTGGCCCAGCCAAGCGACTGAGCAACCAGGCTCGCAACAGTCCCCTTGCCTGAGGCTGTCGGCCCATCAATGGTGATGACGGGTACCAAGCTCACCGGATCATGCCTCGATAAACATCAAAATAGGTTGGGAACGTCTTACTGACACAGCCGGGATCCAGAATCGTGACACTTGCCGGACCAAAGGCAGCCAGTGACAAGCACATGGCCATGCGGTGATCATCGTAGGTATGGATAGCTGCATCGCGCCACTTACCAGACTCAACGGGATGAACCCGTAGCCAGTCAGGGCCGCTTTCAACCGTGGCACCGAGCTTGGATAGTTCGGTCTCCATGGCATAAATGCGGTCCGTTTCTTTGACGCGCCAGCTACCAATATTGTTCAGGGTACACGGACCATCGGCGAACAAAGCGAGTGTTGCCGCTGTCATCGCAGCATCGGGGATCAAGTTGAAATCAGCATTAAACGCCTTCAATTTTGCCCCGCGCGCAACACAAACCCCACTGACTTCGATGGAAGCTGCTCGTCGGGTCACCTGTGCCCCCATCATTTCAAGCGTATCGGCAAAGGCCACGTCACCCTGAATGCTGTGATCTCCGACGCCAAACACCGTGAGCGGTCCGCCACCAATCGCGCCCATCGCTAAGAAGTAAGAGGCCGAGGACGCGTCGCCTTCAACCGATAATTGCTGGGGAGACTGATATTGCATCCCTGGCTCGATCACAAATCGCTGGCTGCTGAGCCTGACCACGTCAACCCCAAAACGCTTCATCAAATTCAAGGTCAATTCGATGTAAGGTCGCGAAATCAACTCACCCACCACCTCGACCGTCAGAGGCCTGCCGCTTTGGGCGACGGCCAAAGGCGCTGCCATCAAGACAGCTGTTAAGAACTGGCTGGAAACCGAGCCCTGGACGCGAACCACATCCGATAGTGGTCCTGCCGGGCGAATCGTCAATGGCGGGAAACCGGGCTGACCTGCGTAGGTAATGTGAGTGCCCCAAGCGTTGAGCCCGTCCACCAAATCACCGATGGGACGCTCGTGCATCCTTGGTACACCAGAGAGCTCATAATTACCCCTCATCATCGCAAGCGCAGCGGTAATGGGCCGAAAGGCAGTCCCGGCGTTGCCCAGAAACAGCTTGGCGACTTTCACCGGGAAGCTAGCGACACCAGAGACGACCACCGACTCAGCCGAGAGCTGGCGGATCTGAACCCCCAGTTGCCTGAGGGCAGTGAGCATGACGTCAGTATCGTCAGACTTCAACAAACCATCGATGCGGGTATCACCGACCGATAACGCTGATAGCAGCAGCACTCTGTTAGAAATACTTTTTGAACCGGGCAAGGTGATATCACCTTTGGCCTCGTGTGCCGGTGGCAAACGAAGCGAATCGGTTGGACTCGTCGTGGTCATTGCCCAAACCCCGTCCAGTTGGCACGTGCGGTCGATGCCTCATCAAGCAGGTTTTCGATAAAAACTGAGTCTTTATCGATCAATGCAGCTTCAGCCCTGTCCATCATGAGTCGAAAAGCTGCGATGTCCTGCAACAGGGCATCTCGATTCGCCAGAAACACATCTCGCCACATTTCGGGCGACCCTTGTGCGATGCGAGTGAAGTCTTTGAAGCCTGAACCGGCAAGGGCGAGGCGTAAGTCGGGGTCATCACTTTGGGTGACGTGAGCCATGTAAATGCTCGCAATCCAATGTGGCAGATGACTAATGCTGGCCAGTGCCTCGTCATGCACCTGAGCATCAAGCGTCACGACTTGAGCGCCGCACGATTGCCACAACGCCACCACCAGATCGACGTCGCTGCTTTTATTCGCCGCCAAGGGCGTGAGCATGACTCGCCGATTTTGATAGAGATCAGCGCGCGCCGCGTCAGGCCCCGTTTCATGGGACCCTGCCATCGGATGGCCCGGCACAAACTGACTCGCTTTTGACTGAAGCACGCGACTCACAACATCGATGACGTCTTGCTTGGTGCTACCGCCATCCGTCAAGACAGTCTCTGCTCTTAAGTTTGGTGCCAGCTGCGCAAGAACTTCGGCGATCGCCCCGACGGGCGTACCCAGAAAAACCACATCCGCCTGAGCAGCGATCTCTTCGTACGAAACTACCTCGTCAACTAAACCGAGCTCAAGTGCGCGGGCAAGTGTCTCAGGCCGACGACCAGCGGCAATGATGCGCTTGACAATACCCGACTGACGCAAGGCCGCGGCAAAAGACCCCCCGATTAAGCCAACCCCAACGATGGCGAGGGTGTCGATCATGACGCTAGACTGAGCTTGCTGCAAGTGTTGAGCCGTCATTTGTGCGCTTTGGCCAAGATATCAGTCAAGGCTTCAATGAAGGTTTGATTTTCTTCGCGCAACCCAATCGAAACTCTCAGCCATTCTGGTAAACCATCACCTGCGACGGGACGGACAATCACCCCGCGCTTCAAGAGTTCAAGATTAATGCTGGCTGCATCCCCGACTTTGACCAACACGAAATTGGCAAAGCTAGGCACATAGGTCAAACCCAGTTGATCGAAGGCTTGCTGCAGTTGCGCTTTACCTTGCTGATTGACCTCGAAACTCTGCTGCAAAAACTCAACGTCATTCAGGGCCGCAATCGCAGCCGCTTGCGCCAGAGAGTTGACATTGAACGGTTGACGAACCCGATTCAGCAGATCGGTGAGCGCGGGTTGCGCCATCGCAAAACCAACTCTCAATCCAGCCAAACCATAGGCTTTAGAAAAACTACGTGACACAATCAGATTCGAATAGCGTTTGACGAGTGCAACGCTGTCCACGCGCTGCTCAGGCTCAAGAAATTCGTTATAGGCCTCATCCAATACCACGGTGACACGGGTGCCAAATTTCGCGCAAACCGCTGCCAGAAAATCCTCGATTGCTTGATTGGCCAAATAGGTGCCAGTGGGATTGTTTGGATTAGCGATGAAAACCAAACGTGTGGTGTCATCAATAGCGCTGAGCATCGCAGGCAGATCGTGCCCCAGATCGAGGGCCGGTACCACCAGGTGCTTGGCCCCACGAGCCTGGGTCGCAAGGCGATAAACGGCAAAAGAGTGCTTGGCGTAAACAACTGCGCTACCTGGCTCGAGCAAGGCCAACCCGACCAATTCGAGGATATCGTTTGAGCCATTACCCAAGGTCAGCCAATTTTGATCGATATTGAACCGTTCAGACACCGCCCGCTTCAGATCGAAACCAGCAGGGTCAGGGTATCGGCCTAATTGATCGATCGCTGCAATGATGGCCTTCTTGGCCGACGCAGGCATCCCCAAGGGATTTTCATTCGAAGCGAGTTTAACAATCTTGTCCGGATTTAAACCAAACTCGCGGGCAAGCTCTTCGATGGGCTTACCAGGGACATAAGGTGAAATCGCAGCGATATGCGATGGGGCAACAAAAATCGAATGTTCTGACGACATATGAGCGAGCCGAAAAGAGGAGTGAATCGAGCCTGATGCGCGCCTATCCCTTACTGGCAGGGATAAGATCCAAGCACCTTAAAAAAAGCACACTGGGCTTTCAGTTCTGCAAGTGCTGTTTTAACAGAAGGGTCAAGCTGATGACCTTCGATATCCACATAAAAATAGTATTCCCAATCGCCTGTTCTGGCGGGCCGAGACTCGAAGCGGGTCATCGAAACGCCATTGGTCGAGAACGGCGCCAGCATCTTGTAGACAGCACCTGCCTCATTCGATACGGCGAGAATCAGACTCGTTTTGTCACGGCCGCTGGGCAATGTCTTTAATTGACCAATCGCCAAGAAACGAGTTCGGTTATGGGGATCGTCCTGAATCCCTTGCGCCACGACATCCAACCCCCAGGCCTGCGCAGCGGTATCGCTGGCAATGCCAGCAATTGCCGGATCGAGTGATGCCAGTCGGGCGGCCTCGGCGTTGCTTGAAACCGACTCACGAGCGAGGTTGGGATAATGGGCGTTCAACCACCCCTGGCACTGAGCCAAGGCTTGTGGATGAGCCATAATTTTGGTGACCCCATCCATTGTGCCGGTTCTGGTCATCAAACAATGATGAATCAGGATTGAATGCTCGCCAATAATATCGACATTGGACTCTCTCAACAGGTCGAGGGTTCGATTCACGGCGCCTTCGGTCGAATTTTCAACGGGTACCATGCCCACTTGCGCACTGCCCGCTTGCACCGCGCGAAAAACCTCGTCGAAAGACGGGCACGGCAGACTCGATACCGAATGACCAAAATGTTCGAGTGCGGCTTGTTCGGAAAAAGAGCCGGCAGGCCCCAAATAGGCGACCGTTAAGGCTTGTTCAAGACCACGACAGGCGGACATGATTTCAGTCCAGATGCAAGAGATCGCGTCTTGCGGCATGGGGCCTGCATTTTTGGCTTGAAGTGCACGGATCACCTGAGACTCACGCTCTGGCCTGAGCACTGGGCTGAGTTCATGATGATTGTGCTTTTCGGCACCGACTTGCTGAGCCGTCAATGCTCTTTGGTTCAACAGATCAAGGATTTGAGAATCGATCTGATCAATTCGCTCACGCAAAGGGATCAACTTGGCTAACAGCGCATCATCCATGGGCCTGCTCGAACTCATCAAGATAATCAATCAGGGCTTGCACCCCTGCCATCGGCATGGCGTTGTAGATAGAGGCTCGCATCCCCCCAACGGTTTTATGCCCCTTGAGCGCCATCAACCCAAGTTGCTCTGCCCCTTTGAGAAACGCCTCGTCCAGCGACGTATCTTTTAAAAAGAAAGGGGCATTCATTCGCGATCGAACTTTCGCATGTACCGGTGCCTGATAAAAATCAGAACGATCCAATCGCTGATACAACGCACTGGCTTTAGCGATATTGGCTTGCTCAATGGCCGTCACCCCCCCTTGACGTTTGAGCCATTTAAACACCAGCCCAGCAATATAAATGGCATAGGTTGGTGGCGTGTTGTACATCGAGCGCTCGCGAGCAACATTGGTGTAATCGAACGCGGTGGGGCAGATGGGCAGTGCGTGCCCAATTAAGTCACGCTTGACGATCACGATGGTCACCCCGGCAGGCCCGGCGTTTTTTTGCGCACCGGCAAAAACCATCCCGGTGCTGGCGATGTCAATCGGTCGTGACAAAAAATGAGAAGAGGCGTCGACCACGAGCGGCACCTCGGCCGCCCCCAGATCAGCCATCTTCGGCCAATCAGTAAATTCGATGCCGCCAATCGTCTCGTTGCTGCAAAGATGCAAATAGGATGCCGCTGGATTCACCTGCCACGTCTCTGGCATGGGCATCCAAGTATATGGCGCATAGTCTTTACCGTCGATCATGGTTGACCGATTGTTGGTCGCAACAATGTTTGACTGACCATAACGCTGACATTCAAGGTGGGATTTGTTGGACCAAATACCGGTGACGACGAAATCAGCGGCAAGACCCGGTCTCGTTGCGATCAGGTTCATGGGCACAATGGCATTCTCTGCGGTAGCACCGCCTTGCATAAACAAGACCGCGTAGTCGTCAGGGATGCTCAGCAGCTCACGCAGATCGGATTCAGCTTCATCACAGATCTGCGTGAAATGCTTGCCACGATGGCTCATCTCCATGACCGACATCCCTGAGCCGTTCCAGTCAAGCATTTCATCCGCCGCTTGTTGCAAGACTGACTCAGGCAAGGCAGACGGGCCAGCAGAGAAATTCCAATAACGTGCCATACCGATCTATACCTCTTTCCCAGTGTCTTCGTCGTTGCCCGCTGTATCGCCATCGTTGGATTCTGGGTTACCTGTCGCATCAGGTGTCGAATTAGCATCGGCGTTCGCCACGGCAATCGTGTTTGCGCTATCCTCTTCGTTATCGATGTCGGCATCGCTTTCAGCAACACGACGGATACCGGAAAGCATACTGCCATCGTCGACGCTAATCAACGTGACACCTTGCGTCGCGCGACCCATTTCGCGAACCTCTGATACACGCGTACGCACTAACACCCCACCGGTCGTGATGAGCATAATTTCATCGGTAGAATTCACCAGGACAGCGCCCACGACTTTGCCATTGCGAGCCGTTGTCTGGATGGCAATCATGCCTTTGGTGCCACGGCCATGGCGTGTGTATTCGCCGATAGGGGTGCGTTTGCCGTAACCGTTCTGGCAAGCCGTCAGCACCGTTTGACTCTCGTCACCCGCCACCAACATGGCAATGACGTTCTGCCCTTCTTCGAGCATCATGCCTCGCACACCACGGGCATTACGGCCCATTGGACGAACGTCATTCTCATCAAAACGCACTGCTTTGCCTGAATCAGCAAACAGCATGACATCGTGCGTGCCATCGGTTAATTCGGCACCAATGAGGAAATCGCCCTCATCCAGATCGACCGCAATAATGCCCGCTTTGCGCGGGTTAGAAAAATCGGTCAACGGCGTCTTTTTGACCGTACCGCGCGACGTGGCCATGAAGACGGTCTGATCTTCGCTGAAGGCTTTGATTGGCAATACGACGGTAATTTTCTCGTTGTCAATCAGAGGGAACATGTTAACAATAGGCCTGCCCCGGGACAGCCGAGTGCCCTGAGGGACTTCCCACACTTTGAGCCAGTACACCCGACCACGATCGGAAAAACACAAGAGGTAGTCGTGCGTGTTGGCGATGAACAATTGGTCAACCCAGTCGTTCTCTTTGGTGGCAGTAGCCTGCTTGCCACGCCCACCACGTTTTTGAGCGCGGTATTCAGACAGAGGCTGACTCTTGATGTAACCCGTATGGGATAAGGTCACCACCATATCGGCTGGGGTAATTAAATCTTCTGTGTCGAGCTCGGTTGCGTTTAGCTCAACATAAGAGCGTCGCGCGTCTTTCGCGTTTACTGAAAACTCGGTTTTGATGGTTTGCAGTTCGTCACTGATGATCGCGGTGATTCGCTCTGGACGCGACAGGATATCGAGCAAATCGGCGATGGTATCCATCACGTCTTTGTATTCGTTGTAAATCTTGTCTTGCTCAAGCCCCGTCAAGCGCTGCAGACGCATGTTGAGGATCTCTTGCGCCTGAGTTTCACTCAAACGGTAGAGGCCATCGCCCTGCAAACCAAAGCTGTCTGGCAAATGATCAGGACGATACGCTGCCCGACCACCCACGGCTTGATCATCTGCGCGCGCCAGCATTTCGCGCACCAGCGATGAATCCCAAGCACGAGCCATCAAATCCTGACGAGCCACCGGTGGCGTGGGCGCCGCCTTGATGATGGCGATAAATTCATCGATATTGGCCAATGCAACGGCCAGGCCTTCAAGCACATGACCTCTTTCACGGGCTTTACGCAACTGAAACACCGTGCGGCGAGTGACGACTTCACGGCGATGCTGCAAGAAGTACTCAACCATCTGCTTGAGGTTCAACAAACGAGGCTGACCATCGACCAAGGCCACCAAGTTCATCCCAAACGTATCTTGCAACTGGGTATTCTTGTACAGGTTGTTCAGTACCACCTCGGGCACTTCACCACGCTTGAGCTCAATGACGAGACGCATCCCGTCTTTGTCTGACTCATCGCGAATATCCGAAATACCTTCGACTTTTTTCTCATTGACGAGCTCAGCAATCCGCTCTTGCAATGTTTTCTTGTTGACTTGATAGGGCAGCTCATCGACAACAATGCATTGTCGCCCTGCTTTATCCATATCCTCAAAATGCGTCTTCGCACGCATGATCACCCGACCACGACCTGTGCGATAACCCTCACGCACGCCAGCGATGCCATAAATCGTGGCCCCGGTGGGGAAGTCAGGCGCAGGGATCAATTCAATCAACTCGTCGATTGAGCAGTCTGGTTTACGCAGACAGTAAAGGCAACCATCAACGACTTCTGCCAGATTGTGAGGTGGGATATTGGTCGCCATGCCGACCGCAATGCCCGAGCTACCGTTGACCAGCAAGTTAGGTAATCGGGAGGGCAACAGCAAAGGCTCATGCTCACTGCCGTCATAGTTAGGGCCGAAGTCGACCGTCTCTTGATCAATATCGGCTAGCAATTCATGTGCGATCTTGGCCAACCGTATCTCGGTATATCGCATCGCCGCAGCGTTGTCGCCGTCGATTGAGCCGAAGTTACCTTGCCCGTCAACGAGCATGTAGCGCAGCGAAAAATCCTGTGCCATCCTGACAATGGTGTCGTAGACGGCCTGATCCCCATGCGGATGGTACTTACCAATGACATCCCCGACGATACGCGCAGACTTCTTGTAGGCACGATTCCAGTCGTTATTCAATTCGTGCATTGCAAACAATACACGGCGGTGCACTGGCTTTAAACCATCCCGGACATCCGGCAGGGCGCGCCCGACGATTACGCTCATTGCATAATCGAGGTAACTGCGGCGCATTTCTTCTTCCAGAGAGATCGGAAGCGTTTCCTTGGCGAAGGAATCCATATTTGAAGACAACTAAAAAGCAGCGGTTAAGGCACTAACTAATTCTCAGCCACTAATACCAGCCAAACAAAAAGCTAACGCTCGAAGGTAAACCCAGAATTCTACACTTCTGACTGATTAATTCCTCAAATCTAGGGTTATCCGCTAAAAATGGGGGCACTAAAGGCATCCATCAGTGACTTCAGGCACTTTATTCAAAACGCACATCAGAAGTTGGAGAGCGAAATAAGTCTGGTTTATTTCAATTCATTAGGGCAAACGTGACTCATTGTTGTCAAAAACCAACAAGAAGTGGCATTCAGAGCTAGAAATACGGGTAACAAGTAGAAACTGTGACTTTATGCACAGCAAAGAATAAATAAATGCCTTAAGATTCGAACCAGCACGCAGGAAACCCAGTGTGTAATTCTTTGAAACCTGCTCTTAGCGTTGCTATACTGGCCCCGTTTCCTGAATTAATGCGGCGGGGGTTCGCTGCTAGTCACACTTTTAAGCTTTATGCTCAACGAGGAGAAACATGAACAAGCCCTCCAAATTCGCTCTGGCACTCGCCTTCGCTGCTTTCGCAGCAACAGGCGTAGCTTCCGCGCAAACGGTAGACAACTGGAAAAACGCAGACGGTACTCTCGTCTGGAGAAACGGCGACAGCACATTGTGCTGGCGTGACAACAACTGGACACCAGCGACTGCTGCTCCAGGTTGTGATGGTGCAATTGCTCAGAACAAAGGTCCTGGTAAAGGCATCGACAACAAAAAGGTTGTTTTCAACGCTGATGCTTTCTTTGACTTTGACAAAGCAATCCTGAAGCCTGAAGGCAAAAAACTGTTGGATCAAGTCGCTGCCCAAGCTGGCACGATCAATCTTGAAACCATCATCGCTGTTGGTTACACCGACGCAATCGGTTCAGTGGCCTACAACGTCAAACTGTCACAGCGTCGTGCTGCTGCAGTGAAAGCTTATCTGGTCACGAAAGGCATCGATGCTAACCGTGTTTACACAGAAGGCAAAGGCAAAGCTAACCCAATCGCTGACAACAAGACAGCAGCTGGGCGTGCCAAGAACCGTCGCGTAGAGATCGAAATCGTCGGCAGCCGCAAGTAATTGATGCGCTGTCCGTCAGGCAAGGGTAATGCCCTTGCCTTCGGTCTAAAAAAGGTCTCGCTTGCGAGGCCTTTTTTTATGGATTGCCGTCTCTCGATGATCGCAGCTTGATGGATCTGGTTTTAATGGCCTCGCCTCATCGTTTCTCACGTGATGATGAGAGGGCACGCTTTGTTGTACTCTGTTGATTCTGTCCTGTCTCGCGCGGTCGTCAAATATGCAAACTGAAACACCCTCACCTGCAGATACCCCTCATTCTGTGTCATACGCATCGAACGTCGATCAATCTGAGCTCGATAAGTTCAGTGCGCTGGCTGCTAAGTGGTGGGATCCCAATAGCGAGTTCAAACCCTTGCATGCGATCAACCCACTTCGTCTGGATTGGATTAAAGGGATCGTGGGCGACCTATCTGGCAAACAAATACTGGACGTCGGTTGCGGTGGTGGCATTCTGGCCGAAGCAATGACGAAGTCTGGTGCGCACGTCACCGGCATCGACCTTGCTGAGAAATCACTCAACATAGCAAAACTGCACGGACTTGAATCAGGTGTACAGGTTGATTACCGAAATATCAGCGCAGAAGACATCGCTGCCGAGCAAACTGAGCGTTTTGATATCGTCACATGCATGGAAATGATCGAGCATGTACCCGACCCATCTTCCATCGTTCGTGCCTGCTCACGCTTGGTCAAACCAGGTGGTTGGGTATTTTTCTCGACACTAAACCGCAATCCGAAATCATTTCTGTTTGCGATCGTTGGTGCCGAATACATACTGGGTTTGTTACCTAAAGGCACTCATCGCTGGCAAAGTTTCGTTAAACCCAGCGAACTAGCGCAAGTTGCGCGCGGTGCTGGTTTAAATCTTGTTCATCTCAAAGGCATGAGTTACAACTTGCTCACCCAAGTCTACTCACTTGGCAGTGATACCAGCGTTAATTATCTGATGGCGACACAGAAATGACTGGCCTCGTTCTCTTTGACTTCGACGGCACGCTCGCCGATACCGCCCCTGATTTAGCGGCGGCGGCCAATCAGCAACGTATCCGCCAGGGACAAGAGCCCTTACCGCTTGAAGCCTTGCGACCCTTTGCTTCTGCCGGCGCCCGAGGCCTACTGCGTGCCGCGTTAGGCATGAAGCCCGATCACCCAGCGTATGAGACGCATAGAAAGCAGTTTTTGCAAGACTATGAGGCCGCGATGACAGTGCATACGACGTTGTTTGAGGGTGTACCTGAGCTTTTGTCGCAAATTAGTGCAGCCGGGCTTGCCTGGGGCATTGTGACCAATAAAGCCACTTATCTCGCTCAACCCATTGTCACCGCGCTGGGATTGTCTGAGGACTGCGCTGTATTGGTGTGTGGCGATACGACTGCCCATGCAAAACCCCATCCTTTACCCTTGCAACATGCGGCAAAAGCGGCAGGCTTTGCCGTCGATCGTTGTATTTATGTCGGTGACGATTTAAGGGATATTTTGGCGGCACAAGCGGCAGAGATGGTGTCAGTTGCGGCAGGATATGGATATTGCGGTGATGAACACCCCGTCGAGACGTGGAATGCCGATCATTACGCCGCCACCCCTGAAGCGATCTGGCCGATCGTGAAACAAATACTGACAAACCCTTAAATTCATTTACGTGCTGCGTATCTTCTTGGTACGGTAGTTGGACTACAATATAGCTATTGGGGCCGATCCGGATTCGACGTGGGTCACGACTCAGTGCAGGGCATGTCGAGCACCAGTAAGCTCGTAAATCCACTGGAAACAATACAAACGCAAACGACTCGCGTTTCGCTCTGGCCGCTTAAGCGGTGAGCCGCTGCACTGATTTGTCTTTGGGTCAGGTGGGTAAAACCACAGCAGCGTCATCAACAAAGAATCGGGGTTTGTCGGGTCATTCGTCAAACGCTTAAAACCAAGTGAATCGCCAAGGAAAGGCCTGTCTGTTGGCATAGTCCGAGGTTAAACAAAAAGTGAACAGACTACACATGTAGAACTGCCTGCCTAGGGCTTGCGGACGGGGGTTCAATTCCCCCCGGCTCCACCAGTACCGCACATACCAACCTTTCGGGGTTGGTATTTTTTTGCCTACAGGTTTGGGTTCATGCGGGTCTGTGGGGAGTGTTGCGGACTGTGGAGACGGGTGACCTGTCTGGTTTTATCGGACCATTTTCATTTAGAAACGACGGCTCCGGTTGTTGAACTGCTTTTCCATTCAGACACGTACTCAAGCGGCGTTTGATAATCCAAACTTGAATGCGGTCTGATCGTATTGTAATGTTCCCGCCACTG